>JALWOJ010000001.1 GCA_026995555.1 Acidilobaceae archaeon
GCTGCTGTCCTTAAACTACCTCTACCCAGAAGCTTATGATAGCCTAATGTAGCTAGATCGATAACTGGCCTTCCGTCCTCCTCTTTAAGATCACCTGAGAATCTAAACTTCTCTATGAGCTCTTCAGCCTCTCCCAGATTAATTGTTCTAGGTCTGTATCCGGCCCTTATTCTCGGAGGGTTGAATCCATGTTTACCAAACCATGTCGGGGCATATTTGATTACCCAAGTCCATTTATGCTTGTGCATACCTGCTGCTCCCTTACCTCCTCTACTACCCGACTTTCTGTGCTGACCTATTCTTCCCCATCCCATAGACCTAGTTCTTCCTCTCAACTTTCTCGATTTCCTTCTTCTTCTCACTACCATAATGAAACCACCTCTCAAATCATTCTCTTTAACAGGTCATTTATTGCTTTCCCTCTATAACCTAGCTCCCCTCCTGCGCCATAGTGTTTCTTTATACTTCCCTTAAATCCTCCTCGAGGCGGGTGTAACCTGAAGAAAGGTTTTATGCCCAGGGGTTCTAATTTATGATACATTAATTCCCCATTCAAAAGCTTTTCAGCAAACTCCCTCACGCTCGAGAGGCCTAATTTTTCCTTAACCCAATCATCGGTTATGGGTTTGTCTCCAATTAACCTTCCTCTCCTTCGAAGAAGTTCCTCTAGTGTGTCAAGTTCTATTTCGCCCCAGGTTGCCCAGTTCTCAATTACCTTCAACATTCCATTTAGTCCTTGAAGAGTGCTAGGATAAAGCGAAGCGGCGAACTTTCTTCTTAGCCTAAGCATGCTTAAAGTGCTTTCAACCTCAGGTCTAACATCTACAGTCCCTCTTATTCTTACAATCGCATAGAGCATCATGCTGAAGTCACCTTTACGTTCTCTGCCAGTCCAGAGGAGTTACAAACTTGTAAGTTGCCCTTAGAGCTAGATAAGTGGCCCTTGCGAAATTATAGCTCGTCCTCGTTTCTCCCCTCGTGAACGTCCACACGTCTCTAATACCAGCCATTCTTAAAACCTTCTTAGCCACCTCTCCAGCCACTAAGCCTGTGCCCTTGGGTGCAGGCTTTAGTATAATTTCAACACTTCCACTCTTACCCTTAACGGTAAAGGGTACGCTATGAGGCTCTCCGCAACTACACTCCCAACTTCCGCAGCCCCTTCTGACTGGCGTTATGTTTAGTTTAGCGTTCCTAAGAGCCTTCTCTATAGCAAACCTAAACTGCCTGGCCTTACCCTTACCTAAACCTACATACCCATCGTGGTTACCTACAACGACCACAGCCCTATATCGGGTTATCCTTCCTGCATCAGTCATCTTCTGAACTATAGTCACGTCAATGACCTCATGATCTAGGTCAGGCAATAGCATATCAACTATCTCAGGCTCTAATATCGGGAGGTTTCTCTTAAAGATCTCATCTATGCTAGTTATCTTACCCTCCTTAACAAGTCTTCCTACGCGTGTCCTAGGCTCCCACTCCTCTAGAGAGACTCTTTGGGAACTCATAGCACTCAAGCCTCCCTTGAAACACCAATAACATCGCTATAGTCATTCTTTATCTTATTCAATACCTCTTCAAAGTGACTCGGTAAGTCCTCAGGCTTTAAGCCCGCCTCAAGATACTTAGAGAAAAGTCTCTTATATCTTTCTGGATCCTCCTCAGAGAGTTTCTTCGCCCACTCAGCTATATGAAGACCCTTTATTCGCTCCTCGGAAGGAAGTATTTCTTCAGAATGAGGTATAGAAAGTCCTGCATCTAACCCACCCTTTAAGGCAGAGAAGACCCTTGAACCTCTTTGAGGCCTCGCGAGTCCAATGTCCAAAACAGCTTCCTTTATGCCTGCCTTTACAGCTCTAAGACCTGCTAGAAATCCAGTCAGGTAAGCTGCACTAGTATTCTTTGTACCAGCTTTCCAACCATAAAGTTTTACTAACTCCCTGCTGTGGGCCGCAGCAATAATTTTGTCTCCTTCGATCTTAGCCTCTGCAACCTGAACAATAATATACTTGTTTGTCCTCCTTACTACAAATCTTGGTTTACCTGAGAGTATTAACTTTATTCTCTTATAATAGTTTGTTTTTCCCTCTCTTCTTCTCCTCCAAGGAACTTTATACCTAGGCCCTCTACCCATCTCCCTTCACCTAAGCCTCAGCCTCCTTCTTAATTAAGTTGTTCTCTTCTATGTACCTCCTTAATGCTGAGAAGTTCCTAAACATCCCTCCCTTTGCCCATCTGTATAGCTGTCTATAGGTTCTTCTATCTATGAGATCGTGGTCCCTTAACCATTTTAGGTATCTTCTCATCTTTCTTATTCTGAATATCCACTCCCTCTTAGGATCATTTCTTGCTGAGCTAGGACCTTTCCTCTTTCCAGGCCCCCTCCTCCTGCCTTTAGCTCTCTGCTGCCTTCTTTTAAGCCACCTATGAGAGTTACCCTTCTTAGGCAAAACTTTTATGAGGCCCTTCTTTATTAACACCTCTACATCTTTCTTTGTAATAGCCTGACTAATTTCTTCCTCATTATCCGGATCAGGATCAATCCATATCCTACTTTCTCCAACGCCAAGAATTTCGGCCGCAAGTCTTCGTTGGAGTCTATAGTCCATCTTAGACTACCCCCGCATTTGCTACCTTAAATCCCCTTTCCTGCGCCATCCTAAGTATTTCCATACGCTTTCTCAAACCTACACTTGAGCCAATATATATGATGTGTTTCCTTGGGTCTAAAGAGCTTAGCTCCTTGACATTAAAGACAACAACAGGCTCCAAGCCGCTTGGATGTAAGTAACGCATCTTTGCAGGACTTCCATATCCTATCTTAACTATAGGCGGGTAACCTTTAAGCTGAAGCCTCATCTTATTGTCATTGCCCTTCGGTTTTCTCCAATATTCATGTCTCTCAAACTTCCAAAATCTCCATGATAAATATCTTAGGAATTTAGGCCTGCTGTTCCTTATAAGCCTCATCCTCCTTTGCAAGCTCCTTCTTAGCTTTAATGACTTTATGACATCCTCCCTTTTCCCAACCTGTGCCATTACTCGATCACCTCCCTAGCGTAAATATAAATCCCATCCATGAACTTTCTTCTATCTAAATCTGTGATTTTGGTAGCTCGCTCTATATTTGCTGCCGTTTGAGCCACCTTTTCTATATCGATTCCCTCAACGATAACGTCTTGCCCCTGAACTTTTACTTTTACTCCTGGCAAGACATCAGCCACTCTCGGCGCCTTTTCTCCCAAGAAGTTCGTTATTACCACTTTATCACCCTTTACGTTCACTGTTACTGGGAAGTGACTATATATGATCTTAAGCTTATACCTGAACCCCTTCGTAACTCCAGTTATCATGTTTTTAACGTGAGCGGCTATAGTGCCCACTAAGGCCCTTTTTCTGGCATTGGCGAAATAAGCTTCTACAATAAACTTATTATCCTTGACATCCATGATTATGCCTTTTGCGTGGGAGAAGTCTCTCTCCAGGGAGCCTTTAGGACCTTTGACTATAACTTTTGAACCTTCAACCTTTACTTCAACATCGGCTGGAATTTCAACCTCTTTGATCACGTGAATGTCTTTAGCCAATGCTTGCACCCCAATGCTTGGTACCTTCCGCCTCCCTTAAGGGACTTATTTATCTGAGTTGATAAAGATAGCGATTCTGAAGAATTACATTAAGAGAGAACAGGGAGGATTATCTAATCGTCAGACCTATAAGAAATTTAGAAGGAGGTTAATAACTATTACGTTTAATATACATATGCCAATAATATACCTCCAATTCTGTGTTGCAAGGCCTCTCTGTGGCTCATTACTCCCTTGTTTGTAGAAATTATTAGAAGACCTATGTCCCTGCTTGCCAAATATTTTCTCAACCACTCAGGCATCTTCTCCAGCTCTCTATAGCTCACTGGAAATCTAGGTTTGATCACGCCGACCTTATTTATTCTGCCCAAAAGTTCAACCCTTATCTTGCCCCATCTCCCGTCGTCTATGTATTCATAGTTACCAATATATCCCTCTCTGTGAAGAACTCCTAGTACTGCAAGTATCAACTTTGAAGCTGGCATTATTATAGCCTCTTTCCTCCCCCTCATCTCAGCATTATAAATTGTAGCCAGGGCATTAGCTAACGTGTCCAACATCACCATTTTCTTCCTCACCTATACTTCTTAAATCCTATCAACTCTGCAATTTCTCTGAAACATTGTCTACACAAATATAGCCCGTATTTCTGGATTACTGCATCTCGAGTCCCACATCTTTGACATTTTTGTGCTCCTCTTCCCATCATCTTGGGTTTAGGAGGTCTGTACTTTGCCATCCTCTTCACCTCCCCGCCCAAGTTATATCTAGAAGCTGACTTAATAGAATCATCGTTTCCTCGGGCTTCACTCTATGTCTTTCTGGTATATGACCTTTTTTAGCCCTTCTTCTCCTTACTATTCTATGACCTGGCCTCTCTATAGTTATTACCACATCCATTCCCAAGATTCCTATTTCAGGATCATACTTAACCCCTGGAATGAGTATGTGCTCCTCTATACCAAAGGCGACATTGCCATGTTTATCAATGCTGCTTGCCTTTATTCTCCTGCCTACTGCCTCAAGAGCCTTATTAAGAAACTCTAAAGCCTTTGTTTTTCTCAAGGTCACCATAACTGCTATATTTTCACCTTTCCTAATACCAAATGCCCTTATAGTTTTCTTTGCTCTTCTGAACACGGGCTTTTGCCCAGTTAATTCCTCAAGTACTTTGGCTGCTTTGGCAAGCCTTTCTCCTCCCTCACCTAGACTTATGTTCACTGTCACCTTGGAAATTCTCGGTATCAACATCGGATTTTTAGACCACTTGTCTAGGATCTCTTTTATTTTATCTTCGGGTAATGATGTTCTCTCCTTAAGTTTATCTATATCAAAATCATTAATATTTGATAATCTCTGAGTGCTCATTTCCACGCACCCTCAGGAAGACTTATTACAGGCTTTTCCTTACCAATAACCAATACGTAACTAAGTACTGTCTGGAAGAGGTTACCCTCCTTATCCTCGAGCGTAACTAAGCTCCTTTGCCATCCCCATCCTTTTTGGACACCTCTTATTATACCAACTCTTCCAACGTTTCTTCCTGCAAAAACTATAGCTAAAGAACCCTCTGAGAAGGGTATATGATCCACTATTTTCTGCTCAGGAACGCTCAAAACTATAGTGTCCAGTGTCTTGTACTTGTCCTCGACAGGGTTTCTAGGATCTTTAACTCTGATCAGTTGATTTCTTCCACCCTGAAGATTAAGTTGTATATGACCTCCTTTAACGGTGGTCTTGTTTTCTATTCTGACAGGCTTTATATTCGGTTCCTCCTTTGGCATTGGGTGCAACTTAAAGAATGTCACAGGATAGGGTATGAACCTATATCTCTCGCCAGTATCGACGATCTCTATGATGTCCATGAGACCTACTGGGAACTTATAATCCTTTCTGATCCTTCCATCAACCTTAAAATGTCCTTGGGCTATTAGCTTTCTGGCTTCTCTGGCAGTTTTTGCATAGCCTAATACATTTCTAACTATCAATAGGAGTGGTAAGCTCAACTCGGCTGGATGTGGACCTGGCCTCGGCTTTACAGTCCACTTGTACTCCTTTCTTAAGATGGGCCAGAAGGCTGGTGCAGCTAAAGCCTTAAGTCTTCTCTGGCCTCCCATTCTCGCCATTATCCCTCACCTTTGTTCCCAGACTCTTCGGGTTTCTCTTCACTTTTTTCCGTTGATGACCTGGCTTCAGAAGTTTCTTCAACCTCAGCGACCTTCTCTCTTTCTTCCTCTTCCTCTAAAGCCTTTTCAACCTCCTCTACCTTAGCTCCGCGCCTCTCAAGGATCTTCCTTCTCCAAGGATCCTTCAAGTTTAGCTCTATGATCATAACATTTGATGGATGTATAGGTCTAAAAACTGGTGTGCCGTCTGCCCTCTTTATTGTAATCCCTTCAACATATATCCTGAGATTCTTCAAATCGACCTTAACGACCTTTCCCTCTTGACCCTTAAAATCTCCTCTCATTATTAGTACCTTGTCTCCGGTGCGTACAGGTAAATTTCTAACGCCGAACCTTTCTCTGAGTTCAGGACTTAAAGGTGCACTCATGAGCTTCTGTCTCACATGTAAAGGTGCTTGATATAATGCTTTTCTCTGCTTCCTAGGTTGCTTACTTAATGAAAGCCTGGCCATGAGCCTTCACCTTATACAATCATCGTAGCTAACTTCGCTATTCTGGGCCATCTCTCTGCCGCCTCTCTTGCTATGGGACCCCTTATTTCACTACCTTTAGGCGTTCCATCGGGATTTATTAAAACAACGGCATTATCCTCAAAAGCGACCCATGTCCCATCAGGCCTTCTAAAGGGTCTCCTTTGACGTATAACAACAGCATAGGAGACCTGCCTTCTAACCTGTGGTGTCCCCTTCTTCACAGTGACGACGACCAGATCACCGACGCCAGCCTTTGGCAACTCCCTCAATCTGGTCTTATAAAGAGGAACATTTATTATCATAACTTCCTTTGCTCCACTGTTATCAGCCACATCAACGTAACTACCCACTTGGAGCCCTGTATTGACGCCAAATCGTGATAATACTGCACCATATTTCTTTTTCTTGGGCAACTTTAAACCCTCCCTTCAGCCCCTACAAGCTAGGACTTTCTCAGAGATTTAATAGTTGAGCGATCACCTTTTAAGCTACCACAAGTATCAGGTTGATATCTTTGTGAACAAAAACAGAAGTAAACATTACCTAAACAACCACATCTATATAAGTTCTAAAGCTCTAATTTACTACACTCTAGTAATAGGGAGTTGTCTAAGTAGGAGGTATATCCTGGTCGTCTACTTTCGATCCTACCTCTGTTCTTAGCGATAAGAGGTTTCTATAAAGCTCTTCATGCCTACGAGTTATTCGAGGCCACTGAGTTCTGGCTGCGTAGCTATAAAGAATTGACATATAAGCTACTGCATAGTCATAATTTTCTATTACCCATCTAAGCTTCCTTGCTAGCTCTATAGGATCACCGCTGGGAACTGTAAGCCTCGGAGCAAACTGGTATAACTCTACGAGACGTGGAACTCTGGACCCCACTATAGGTTTTAGACCTCCCATAGAAAGGTGAAGTATTCCGCTCACTGAAAGTGTGCCTGGAGTGTTTCTGTAAGGTAATGCCAAAACATCAGCTAGCCCAATTATTCTAAGGATCTCGTCTCCAGATAAGTATCTATTAACAAATATAACGTTTAGCTTAGAGCTTACCTGCTCAATAAGATCTAAAATATACTTATCTTTAGGCTCGCCTGCTACTATAATTGTTGTGCTCAAGTTAAGGAGATTAAGAAGGGAGTTAAAGAGAACATCAAGTCCCTTGTCCTGCCTTAAGAAGCCTGGAACTGCTATTATAACACCTTTTAAAGATTCTTCTTTAATACCTAAAGATTTAGCTAGCATAGTGCGTGGATGACCTAAATAAGGGTTTATGAATGTACCATGAGGAATTCTATAAATTTTCTTGGACTCGAGTCCTTGCCACTGAAGCTCAAACTCCTGAAGAATGCTATGTACTATGATAGCATCAAATATGTTTAAGCCCTTCTGAAATTCAGTTCTTTCATCCTGAGATCCATAGTGAAGTACTGTATGTAAAGTTATTACTGCACGTCTTACCAGTCCCTCCTCTTTAATTTTCCTTAAGATCTCAAGCAACTTCGAACCCTTACCAAAGATACCATATTCGTGTTGCACATGAAGTATGTCGAGACCCCCAATAGATTTGAGTTGATCAAGGAGTTCAGAATAATTCCTATCCCGTTCCTCAAATATTGGTATAACGTCATTCCCCAAAGGATCCTTCCAAAGGTTCTTCCCTAATCTTGTCGAAGTAAAGATCTTTACCTCAATCCAGGGGGCAGTTGATTTGAGATTAAAAGCTAAAAAACGTGTATACTCACCTACTCCACAATGCATTGGGGGGTAACGAGATAAAAATCCCAATCTTATTCTTTCATGTATCTAACATCACCTCTATCACACATATAATTGGTTTCAACAGTACGTTCCCTAACTTATTTCTATGAGCCTTACTAGTAAAATTTCTCAACAAGTCTTCTGCTTCACTTTGTAATGCTAATAACTAAAATTATAATAGGTTACTTTCTTAACCGATTCTGTATATTAATACATAAATATTCTATGTGTCTGCTACGTTCTTCTCTACATATAAACTCTTCCCCATCCGTAGTTTCATTTTCAGTAGGGATCTGCTTATAACGGTTTTCCTAGCCGCTCCGGTGAACGGCAACTGACAAAGCGAATAACATGGATTAAGAATTAATATTTGTGATGGGCCCGCGGGGATTTGAACCCAGGACCTCTGCCGTTTGAGAACACTACCATATGCGAAGATTCATATAACTGGTATGCATGAACTCCAAAGAGAATACTAAAAGGATATCAATTTCGATATCAATTACCATTAGATATACGAGCAATTCTTACTTGTATGCACGTTCTCGAGGACCTATATAATGCACAATAATATTTTTGGAATTCCAGTTTATAGTGTAAATGATACGTATGTCTCCTATGCGAATCCTAAAGGTATCCTCATATCCTTTGAGCTTCTTTAAATCGTATTTCTTGAATGGAATAGGATTGGTCGATAATTCATCAAGCACTTCTAATACTCTAAGTCTATAATCTCTGGGGAGCTGTTCTAAAGCTTTAAAAGCACGGCGCTTTACCCTTATGTCAAAAACATTACCGTTCAAAGCTGTTCTCCCGTTGGGGTTTTTCTATTAATTTTCTTTTGATTTCATTAATATCTATTAATTCGTCTTTTGATTCTATAGCCTCTACCTCGTCTGGCAGGGGTTCCTCCTCCTCTATGTTTCTTTCTATAATAAAACGTAACATTGACTCCAATCTAGCAAGTCTCTCCTTTATCTCTTTAATTTCGGATAGAAGCTCCGAGCTGGACAATCTTTATCCCCACATAGTCTAATGGGGAATTCCGCACCCTAAAATTATATCGCCAACTATCATGGAAGTTCTAACTTGAGTGAGAGTGCTATAAAGGGTGTATCCTTTGGGTCGAACTGGCTTGCTATGAAATATGCTTCCTGTAAGATGTCTGCATATACCTCTCTAGGGACTATTCTAATCAATGAAAAAGCTAGTAAGACTTTATTCCAGAATTCTATGCGGGCACTCTTTTCGAGCTTTCTCATATGTTCTCGAAACTCTATTAAAACCTCCTCTGGAGAGAAGAGCTCGAGGTCTTGATGTTCAGCAATGATTCTATAGGCACGCGCCCTTTTACCAGCTACTATTATTGAAAATGTAATATTGCTATCTATAATTAACGCTATATTAGACCCTTCTTCCTGTACTCTTTCTCTATTTTCCTCCATACCTCATTCCGAGTCCTCTCGAATTCTTCCAAAGCCCTCTCTAAATCAACCTCAATCCCCTCAGATAGAGACTCTACGACAAGCTTTCGGAATACTCTTCTCGATAGACCCTCAGCTACCCATCGTACAACTTCGGGCTCCTTTACCTCATCAGGTACGACAATCTTTACAATACGAGGCAACTCAGCATCCCCAAGTATTCCATGAAGTGCAATCCCCTTATACATTACGTTATCTCAAACCCAAGGAAAGCGCGTTCGCTCACCTAATCCATGATTCGTTTCTAATAAAATTTCATTATTATTAAAAACTAATATAACAACGAGTGGTGGGCCCGCGGGGATTTGAACCCCGGACCTCCGCCGTG
>JALWOJ010000002.1 GCA_026995555.1 Acidilobaceae archaeon
AGTTAAGGAGGGCAAGCGTGGAAGCAAAAGAAAAGTGGATACAGAAGGCGAACATAAAAAAGGAAGCTTTGCATGAGCAGTTGGGTATCCCCGAAGGTGAAAAGATACCGATGGCTTTACTGGAAAAGATACTTATGGCTACACCGGGCGATACCATTTCTTACAAGGTCGGGGGTAAAACTAAGCGGATAAAAGTTACAAGCAAGCTACAGGAACGAGCGAGGTTCGCTAAAACTTTTAAGAGTTTTGATAAGGGCGATGGAGACGGGGATGATGAGGAGTAAAATATGCTTGTTTCTGATTTGATTGCAGAGATTCGCAAGAGTATTAATGACCCTAACGCTCTTGAGTTCTCAAACGAGGAGCTTTTAGAGCTTATCAACGAGGCTCAGGGCTGGATTGTAAACGGAGCGATAAATCAGGAGTATTTAGGTTTTGTGAAGTCAGCCGAGCTGACCTTAACCGATGGGAAGACCGCTCTACCTCCTGATTTCGTTAGGGAGTATGCCGTTCTTAACACAAGCGGCACTCCCCTTTATTCTGTTTTTCCGAGCGATAAAGTAGATGAAAAAAGCTACGCAATAATAGGAACTGAGATATATTCAAACAATGACAAGATAAAATTGCTTTATTTCTATGTGCCTTCACGCTATGCGGACATATCAGAAACTATATCTATACCTGATGTACTTATTCCAGTACTTAAAGAAGCAGTTGTATCCTTGGCTCTTAATAGAGTAGAGCTATTGAATGACGCCGCAGTTAGGGGAACGCTTATGAGCAACTTTGAGGCGAGAGTTGCTCAGATAGTCTCTAATATAGGCAGGGCATATAACGAAATAAGGATGCCGCTGTGAAGAAAAAGAGCAAGGTTATAAGCTTTACGGAGTTTGCGGGCGTTGCCAATACGAGAGACCCTGCGGTTCTGCCGGACGGTCTTTTGCAGGACTGCGTTAATTTCTATGTTGATGACTCCAAGGTTTTAATCGGCAGACCGGGGCTTCAAAAGGTGGTTGATACGCCTGCGAAGGTTTTGGACATAGCTAAATACAAAGATAAACTCTACATTTCTTGTGCAGACGGCAATATATACGAGCTGAACGGAACGACCTTAACTGCGATAGGAACTCACGCAAACACGGGGCAGGTGTTCAGCACCACCGCTATGGGCAAGCTCTGGTTTGCAGATGGTGGAACGCCTAAGTATTGGGACGGGGCAACTTTTGGGGAGCTTACGGACTTTATATACAAGACCGAGACGGTAGCTACAGGGGACGGCACTACGACAAGCTTTAGCTACATAACTAAGGAATATCCGATAACTACCAACTCAATAACCATAAGCTACACCATAAGCGGGACGCAGTACACCGCTACTGATGATGGACAGGGGAACATAACGGGGGCGAACTTAACGGGGGCGGTTCTTTATAACTCTGGAGACGTAAACTTGAGCTTTTCTACCGCTCCCGACAGCGGGACGGATATAACAATAACCTACTCAACCTCAGAGGTTTTAAACCCGCAGGGTGATTTTGTAGAGTTCAGACAGGAAAGACTCTGGTTTGCGAAGGGAGACACCCTTTACTATTCCGAGATAAGGGACCCTTCCAATTGGGGATTTATCAAGGTTGCTTCTCAGGACGAGTCGGACATATCTGCTATAGACCAGCTATATGATAAGCTGATTATCTTCAAGGAAGGTAAGGACAGGGCTATATACGGGCTTTCGGGAAACAGCAACGCAGACTTTACGGTGTCTTTGATAGCGAAGGGTATATCTACCACAAAGAGGGCTATTGCACAGGTTTCTGGGGACCTTATATTTATAGACGGGGATAGTTTATACACGTTAAAGAGTGTTCTCCAATATGGAGACGTAAAGCCTGCGAAAATCAATCAGCTCTACGCTTTTAAGCGTGGGGCTTGGGTGTTGTTCCAAGTTCCTACTAAGAACGTTGTTTTTGCCTGTAGAGGAAATGACGGTTTTTCTGTAAACGCTTCTAACTTGGCGTTTACCTCGCTTTACTTTGGCGTTCCCTTTTACTGCCACCTTACGGACGTGGAAGATGTATATGTTGGCGGGGATAGTGCAGTTTACGTATTTGCAGATACATCAACTGATGACGGTGCAGAAATAACTTATTCACTTACAACGAAGCTGATTAATGCAAGTGGGTTTAGAAGCCTTTTGTTGAAAGCTTTTAGTATGTATGCTCTGGGTTTGAGTGATGCACAGGTTAATATCTTCGTTCTATGGAAAAACAAAAGCGGACAAATAGGAAGCATAAACGTTCCGCAGGTTGCCTTGTGGGACGTTGCTTTGTGGGACTCTGCTAAGTGGTCTGAACCTTCTTTGTTTATGCACGCTATAAGGCAGATTCTTTACGAGGAGTACTTCTATATAAAGCTTTTGGTTCAAGGCAGGGTTGTTATTAGCGGGTTAATG
>JALWOJ010000003.1 GCA_026995555.1 Acidilobaceae archaeon
CTCGGGTGCAAGCCGAGCGCTCTTCCAGGCTGAGCTACCGGCCCACCATCAGAAGCTTCTCCCGCTTAGAGGATTAAAAATTAACCCTTTTCCCCGGGCTCTTCTTTATTAAACTGAATTGACAGGGTTCAAAGGAGGTTGGGGGATCCTTATGGCCTTTAAGAGGAGGAGGCCTGCAGTTGCTGGGAACTTTTATCCTGCAGATAAGGACGAGCTTATAAAGGCCATAGAGAGGGCCTTTCTTCATCCAATCGGCCCAGGGAAGCTTCCCGAACCTTACCTTTGGAGGAGGAAGAGGAGCATAGGTTTCGTCGTTCCCCACGCAGGTTACCTTTACAGCGGCCCTGTTGCGGCAAACGCTTACTACAAGTTAGCTGAGGAGGGCTCCCCAAGGACGATCATAATAATAGGGCCTAATCATCAGGGGTTTGGGAGCCTTGTTGCAACCTATGGAGAGGGGGTCTGGGAGACCCCTCTCGGCGAGGTCGAAATAGATTATGATGTGGTTAAGGAGCTCGTCTCTAGGAGCAAGTACCTGGACATAGATGACAGGGCTCATAAGTTTGAGCACTCTGTCGAGGTCCAGCTTCCATTCCTTCAATACATGTTTGACTCAAAGTTCAAACTTGTCCCAATAACTCTCCTTCATCAGACCCCAGAGATCTCTAAAGATTTGGCAAACGCGATCTATTCTGTTGAGAAGGAGCTAGATCTGGACTATGTGCTTATAGCCAGCAGCGACTTCACCCATTACGAGCCCCATGAGGTTGCTGTCAAGAAGGACAGCATAGCCCTTGAGAGGATAAAAAAGCTCGATCCCGAGGGTCTCTTTGCTGTAATTGAGAAATATGATATATCCATGTGCGGTCCTGGTGCAGTTGCGACCCTCCTCTACTTAGGAAGGCTTAAGGGGGCTGAGGAGGCTGAAGTGTTGAGGCATGCGACGAGCGGGGATGTGATAGGGGAGAAGGGCTGGGTCGTCGGCTACGCCGCGGTCAGGGTCCCTCTTCCTCAAAAGAAGTGATCTTGTTAGCTTTTAACTGAGGTCCTTGCAGTAAGTACTTCGGGAAGGTTGGGAGATGGGAAAGTTAAGGCTTTCTTTAAAGGTTCCAGCTGTCCTTCTGGGGGTTCCTGTACCGCAGTCGGAGAACCCATACATAGCCGTGCCCATATCGTCGATGATCGTTAGGGTTGGGCTTGAGCCCTCAAAGGATCCCTCCTTAGAGCTCCTGGGCGAGCCTCCAAGGGCCCCTCTGATCAGGGGGATCTTGGAGGAGTTCTGGGTGAGGCTCTGCAGGGGAATGGAGATGTCATATATTGCTAGGATCTCGATAGAGGACGTAGTGGGCTCTCCCGGCCCCTCAGGGGTCTATGCCGCCCTCACGGTCGCCCTCCTTCACTCCCTGGCAAAGGAGCATGGGGAGGTCCTTGATGAGTATGAGATCGCTGAGATGGGAAGGCTATCAGATCCCTTCAACGAAGGGCCTCCCTGGTCCGGCATAGTGGATGCCTTAAGGTTTTCCGTCTGTTATGGAGCAACCGTTGCCTATAGAAACGAGGAGGAGGTTGCAAAGTTCGAGACAGGAGGCCTAGGGCTCAAATATGAGAGCTTTCTACCGGTCAGGGAGCCCAGGATCACGAGGGAAAGTGTTGGCGGAGAAATATACAATGCCCTTGTCAAGCTCTCCGGTCTCGTAACTTTGGAGGGGGCAATTATGATCAGGGAAGGAAGGGAGCTGGGGGAGGTTCTGAAGAGGCTAACGCCGCTTCAGGAGGCCATAGCTCTGGGCGTCTGGGGGTTAAGTCCCAGAAGGGGTAGAATTTTAGCCCCAGGACTTCCTAGAAACTTTGAGTACTATAGGGCTGAGGCCTGAGATGTTGTTCTGTAAAAGCTCCGTCATAAAGCTTGGTGGGAGCTTCATAACAGTCAAGGACAGCCTTTGCACGGTTAATTGGGGCTCCTTGATATCAGCCGCCGAGCAGCTTTCTCAGTATGTAAAGGAGGGAGGTAGGCTAGTAATAGTTCATGGTGGCGGGAGCTTTGGACATCCTGCCGTTAAGGACGTGATTAAGGAGAAGGGGAGGATGGACATAAGCGGGGTTGGCTACGTTCAGGAGGCAATGTTGTCTTTAGCTACAAAGGTGTTCAAGGTCCTTAGGGCATATGAAATAGATGCTGTCCTTCACACAACGCATACAATATGCAGCTGCGAGACCTGCTCATATGAAAGCGTTATACGCGACTTCAAGAAAGGTCTTGTCCCTATAGTTTATGGAGATGCTGTTCCCTGTAACGACACATTTGTTGTTGTCAGCGGAGATAGGCTCGCGGCCGAGATCGCCTCTGAGCTGGGGGTCGACTGTCTCATCTACGCCGTTGATGTTCCAGGAATACTTATCAACGATAAGGTTGTTGAAAGGGTGAAGGTTAGTGACATAATTGATCTCGTTGGCGGTTCAGGGGATATAACGGGCGGGATGAGAGGAAAGGTAATCGAGGCCTCAAGGGCGATCGGAAAGGTCAAGAGAATAGTCATCGTCGGCGGAAAGGAAAACGGAATTATAAAGGCCTTAAGAGGTGAAAAAGTGGGTACGGAGATTGTCGGGTAAGGGAACTGCGAATAGGAAGCTTGAACATATAAGGATCGTTCTTGAGAAGGACGTTGAGTCCTCTGAGGGCACTCTTCTGGAGTACGTCAGGCTTCCTCATAATCCCCTTCCTGAGCTTAACATGGATGAAATCGATACATCTGTTGAGCTGTTCGGGAAGAAGCTAAAGGCTCCAATAATGATAACTGGGATGACTGGGGGTCATCCTGAGGTAGCCTGGATAAACTCAGCTATAGCTAAGGTTGCCGAGAAGTACGGGATTGCCATGGGGGTTGGCAGTCAGAGGGCGGCTTTGGAGGACCCGAAGCTCGAGGACACGTTTAGGGTTGCAAGGGAAAACGCTCCAAATGCAGTCATCGTTGCAAACATCGGCGGGGCCCAGCTCTCAAAGGGTCTTGAAATTGAAAAGATTGAGAAGATAGTTGATATGATTAAGGCTGACGCCCTCGCAATACATCTTAATCCTGCTCAGGAGGCCTTTCAGCCCGAGGGGGAGCCCGTATATAGGAACGTAATTAAGGAGATAAAGAAAATCGTTGATGAGCTAAATGTCCCCATAATAGTTAAGGAGACCGGGGCAGGGCTTAACGGAGCTGTTGCTAGGGAGCTTTGGGAGCTCGGAGTCAGGTGTTTCGACGTCTCTGGCCTTGGGGGCACGAGCTGGATAAAGGTGGAGACCTTGAGGAAGGACTTCAGAAGAAACCCTGACGGATTTCCCGACCTGTGGGGAAACCCGACAGCAGTTTCAATAATTGATCTCAGAACTTCCGTTCCAGATGCATGTATCATAGCGAGTGGAGGGATAAGATCTGGCCTTGACGTGGCTAAAAGCATAACAATAGGGGCAGATCTTGGAGGCTTTGCCCTTCCAGCTCTAAGGGCCCTGTCCCTTAGGGGAGAGGAGGGTCTTGAAAGGTTCATAGATGACACTATATGGCAGATTAGAGTTGCAATGTTTCTGACAGGATCTAGGAACATAGATATGCTGAGGATGGTAAGACCTGTAATTTGGGGAAGACTGTTGGAAGAGTTGAAGTCATTAGGGATATCGTTAGAGGAACTTTCGATGGCTAAAATAAGGAGGATCCTCTCTAAGAGAAGGGGGCGAGAGGGTTGAGTGAGAGGCTTGAAAGGCTTCTAGACGTTTATGCTAAGATGGTAACTGATTATATCTTCAAGATGGTAAGGGGAAGGCCAGAGATACTTTACAAGGCCTCCCTCCACTTAATAAAGGCTGGAGGAAAAAGGCTCAGGCCCTTCATAACGCTCGCAACCGCCAGAATGCTCTCAGGTACATCTGGCGAGGCGAGGGCCCTCCCCCTAGCTGCCGCTGTGGAACTATTTCACAACTTCACTTTAATTCATGACGACATAATTGATAAGGATGAGTTCAGGAGAGGGGTTCCAACCACTCATGTAGCTTATGGGCTTGAATGGGCCCTTCTGGCTGGAGACCTCCTCTTTGCAGAGTCCTTTAGGGTCTTAGAGGACGGCCTGGAAAGGGGGCTGGGATTTGAAGATCTTGGCAGGGCCATGTTAATACTTTCGAGGGCGGCAAAGAGGGTTAGCGAGGGTCAGGCCTTTGACATGGAGTTTGAGAAGAGATGGGACGTTGACATAAACGACTACCTTGAGATGATATATCTTAAGACGGGAGCCTTAATAGAGGCCTCAGCAATGCTTGGCGGTATCGCCGCGTTAGAGGATGACGAGGTAGTTAGTCTCCTTGGCGAATACGGCAGGCTTGTGGGCATTGCATTTCAAATAAAGGATGACATACTGGGGATCTATGGAGATCCTGCGAAGACGGGAAAGCCTGTCTATAGCGACCTTAGGGAGGGCAAAAAGACGATCCTGATCATATATGCCCTTAACAAGCTTGACAATGATAAGAGGGAGAAGATCAAGAATGTCGTGGGAAGGAAGGCCAGTGAGGAGGAGTACAGAGAGGTGGCTGAGCTTATCAGGGAAAGTGGGGCTTTGAAGTATGCTGAAGACATGGCTTACAGCATGTCAAGGAGGGCCCTCAGAATTCTCGATAGCTTAGATGTTGTTGATGAGGAGTCCAGAGAGGCTCTTAGAGAGCTTGCCGTCTTCGTTGTCGAGAGGGACCATTAGTGAGTCTTGACCACGAATTTAGTCCTGAGGACTACAGGTTTCCTAGGCTTTATGTTGCGGATGAAAAGTCCCCTGACATGATCACGTTATATCCAGATAAGGGCTGTTACGTTCATGGAGAGAGGAGTGGAGGAATAAAGGCTGGTCTCGTACCTTACGAATCTGGTTGGAATCTCATACTAGATCCTGTCGAGGCCAAGATCATCAGAGCCTTTGCAGTCATAGTTCCTTGGCTTAAGGATGAAGCTATTTATGTTAGTGCGGGAGTAAAAGTTAAACTGATAGAGGTTGAAGGAGTCCAAGTTAACTTCATTGCTAGAGAGGGGGAGAAGGTAGACGAGAAGACCGTGCTCGCTTACGTTGTCACAAACAAGGGAGAGACGAGGACTTTAAAGGCAAATACAAAGGGGCTAATAGTATACATAGCTTGGAGACCTTCATCCAATCCTGAAAGATACGTTTACCTAATTACAGATCCGAACGACATCAAGATGTTGAAGCCCAAGTGCTCCAATTAGGGGGAATATTCAGGAGCGGCTTCCTCAGGGTTAAAGCTTATGTACAACACCATACTCCCTCTTATCAGAACGTCCCCATACTTTGCCACAGGCTTTCCACCATCCTTAACCTCTGCGGTGTTCGACAAAATTAGGTTCATAGTTCTGTCAGTAACCTTAAGCATGCCAACGTACTCTGTACCGTCCTTAAGCTTTACAAAGACCACCTTACCAATGGCCTCTCTTAGATATCTAAGAGGGTTTGCTTTCTGCACGGACATTTAGCAGCACCCCTATTCTTCTCGTTTTGTCCATATAACCTCTTAAGGAGAGTTGAGGTTTAGATATTTAAAGAATTCTGGCTGTTCTAAAAGGATTAAGCAAGTCCCTCTTTGAGGTTGCTAAGTATGCAGGTAGGCCTCATATCCTCCCTTGCTTTTTCCACGTCTTCCCTTCTAGTCACTCCAGTCAAAACTAAGATTGAGTCTATGCCAGCCCTATTCGCCATCAATATGTCGGTCTCAAGTCTATCCCCTATGATAACCGCGTTGGCAGAACCCCTCTCTCCAAGGGCTATCTTTACCATCCAGGGGTTAGGCTTGCCGGCAACAAAATCAGGCTCCCTCCCCAGAGAGGCCTCTAAAGCGGCCACTATAGCTCCAGCCCCTGGCGCTCTCGATCCTCTCTCTAAAGGAAATGTAGGATCCTTATTTGATGCTATGAAAAGCGCTCCATCGGTTATAGCCTTGTAGGCAGCATTTAGCTTTGAGTACGTAAGGTTTCTATCAAGACCGACAATTACGGCATCAACTAAGCCTGAAAGAGCCTCACTTCTCGTAGCGAGCCTTAAGCCCATCTTTGTTGCCTCCTCAGCGAGGCCTTCCTCTCCGAGTATGTATGTTAGCGAGTTAGGTCTCCTCCTTGAAAGCCAGAGGACTGAGGCATAGCCGCTAGTAATTATGTTGTTTTCGCTTACATCAATCCCCAAATTTTTCAGGAGGATCGAATAAACGGATCTAGACCTCGTAGAGTTGTTGGTCACGAAAAACACTTCCTTCTTAAGCTCTATGAGCTTTCTTATAGCAAGGACGTTCTCCTTAAGGGGTTCCCTCCCCCTCCACACAACGCCATCCAGATCTATAAGGAAGATATCATAATTTGAAAGCCTGCAGCTTCCGCTCATAGCTGTCACCTGAACGCTCAATTATCTTAGAACGTCGTAAAGTCTATCCCTTTCCAATGCAAGCTTTATCTCCCTTGCTATCCTCCTCCCCATGCTCATAGGTTCATCCCAGTAGAGCCAGGAATAGGGGCTTCCGTTTATGTATAGGTTAGTTCCAGCAACTATTCTTCCAGAGAACTCAAAGACCACTATAGAAAGATCGTCCTTAACAACACTTTCTAGACAGAAAGGCCCAGCTATGCCTCCCCTTTCAACATTTGTTGTTGCCTTCACAAACTTGTCTCCGTAGTCCATGACCTTAGGAAGTAGGCTCTCCCTGAGGACCATGGGTATGTTGCCAATTACCGTGAAGGAGGGCTCTATGTCACTTTTAGGAAGCCTGCCTAGGGAGTCAGCATTGGACTCATACCTTATATCTATGCCTAGAATCTCAAGCCTCTCGAGGATTGGGCTGTAAAAATAGTGATAGTAAGCTCTGGCACCAACTACATATTCCTGAATTATAACATCCCTCCTATTATTACCAAGCTTCTTTACAACATCCCTCTTGCCTTTCGCTATAAAGTATCCTCTTCCACCCTTAGCCCCGGGAAGCTTCACTATTACAAGATCATCAAAATCTTCCTCCAGGGAGAACTCTCTGGGAGTAGGTATTCCGGCGGACCTGAGGAACTGCATCTTCCTCCTAGGATCCGCCTCAACCTCCATTATTTTCCTTGATCCGAAGAGTGGAATCTTGAGGTCCAAGAAACACTCCGATCCAACATATTCTACCATGCTTCCATGCGGAACTATTATTACGTTTAGGTCCTGAAGCTTCTTAATGACTTCATCCCTACAGATCTCCTTCCATGTGTTTATATGTACAACTTTATCTATTAAGTGTCGAAAGTTTGCATAGAAGCCCTCCCTTTCGGGTATTGTTATGAGTACCGTCTCAAAGCCCTCCTTCTTAGCCCCATGAAGTATCTGAAGGGCTGAGTGACTAGCTAAAACTCCTATGCGGATGTTGTCCTTATCATAATTAGAAATAACCTCCTTTATCTCATCTATCTCTTCCACCTTAAGAGCACCTGCCTGCGAGTTTAAGGATCCTCAAGGCTAGATAGGCTGAATTTTCTACAATATCAATACCGACCGTTGCCACAGGAACGCCCTTAGGCATCTGGACTATTGAGAGGAGGGAGTCGAGCCCAGAAAGAGGTCCAACGGCTAGGGGCACCCCTATGACAGGTTTTTCTGTCCTGGAGGCTATGAAGCCCGGAAGCGCTGCCGAGAGTCCAGCCATAGCTATATAGATGTCTATCTTACTGTCATTTTCTTTTATGTACTTCTCAAGCTCATCAGGATTTCTATGGGCGCTTAGAACTTTAAGATCTACTTCAATCCCGTAATCCTTTAATATGTCTACAGCTCTCTTCGCCTTATCAAGATCTTTATTGCTGCCAACGATCACAGAAACCCTAGCTTTACAGATCATGTTATCACCCTCTCAATACAGTCCTTCTCAATGCACTCCCTTATTTCAATGGCTATCCTCCTTCCCATGCTTATCGGAGCTCCGAAGTAAAGTTTGCTGTATTGACTGCCTAGGCCCATGTATATGTTCGTCCCTCCACCTATCCTCAACGCAACATCAAAGACAACAACCTCAAGATCGGGCGTTACCATGAGTTGTAATGTAAAGGGGCCTATTACTCCTGGGGGCTCTATCTCGTCCACAGCCTTAACAAACTTATCGCCAACCTCAAAGAGTTGATTGAGCATTCTCTCCCTTATTGTTGCGGGCTCATGGCCTATCTCAACATACTCTACATCAATAACCTCCTCTACCTTAAGCTGATCCGAGGCTGGAAGCCTGAGGAAGCCATCTAGGTTGGTCTGGATCCTCCTATCAATGCTCAGAAGTTCCACATCGTTCCTGGCTAGAGTTCTGAAATAGTTCACGTTAAAGTGAGCACCAACTATTAGCTCCTCTATTGAGGCGTTCTTCAGGTCCTCCTCTCTCACTACCCCATCAGAGATCAACTTCTTAAACTTCCTCCAGAAGTCATCCCTGTCCCTAGCGACAAAGAATCCTCTTTCAACCCTCTTCTTTGCATGGGGCATCTTGACCATGACGGGTCTATCTATCTCGTCGGGGTTCGAGAAGGTCTTAGGTCTTCTGATGCCAGCAGCATCAAGGAGCTTGTAGTAGTTCTTCTCTCCAGTCCTCTCTTCATAGCGAAGCAAGTACCTGTTCCCAAATATCGGTATGGGAAGGTTGTTCTCAATTGTGTCATATCCTACGTAAACAGCAAAGCTTCTGTTAGGAACCATTATTGAGCTTCTCTCCCTGATCTTCTTAAGAATCTCGGGCTTCGCCACCTCAGAGAATTTATTTAAAATGATCGCATCATCAACAATCCTTTTGAACCTCAAATATGGAATTTCCCTCCCCTTTTGGCATATCGCTAGAGTCTTAAAGCCTTCATCCTTTGCACCATCGAACACGTCAAGAGCGGAATGGCTAGCTATAGCCGTTATAGTTAAGGACTTTAAGTTATATCCTTCAAGAAGCTCCTCAGGAGAATATTTAGAGCTCAATTTTCTTCCCTCCCTCAGTTTCTATGATAACCTCTCCATTACCATTTACAATCTCTCCAACTAAAAATCCTTCAAAATCATATTTTTCTATAAGCGAGAGAAGGTCATCAACATGCTCCCTCTTTGTGGAAAGAATGAGACCTACACCCATATTGAAAACCTTGTACATTTCCTCCAGCGGAACGTTCCCCAATTTTCTTATGATCTCAAACCCTTCATCATAGGTTTTTAACCTTAAATAAGCTCTTCCGTCTCTCGGTATTATTCTCTTTAGTTTTGAGAAGGCGCCTCCTGTTATGTGTGCCGCCGCCCCCATCAAACCCTCTTTGGCAGCTTCTAGTATGAGCTCAGAATAGATGGCTGTGGGTCTAGTCAGCCACTTACCTAAATCAAAGCCATCAACAACAACATCATATCTTCCGAAGGATGACTTTAAGATCTTTCTTATGAGGCTGTAGCCGTTTGCATGAGGGCCGTTACTCCTTACTCCAATGAGTACATCGTTTATTTCCCCCACTCCCTTAAAGGCCTCAAAATTCTCCTTTACAGCTAGAACAGTACAGACTACATCTATTCCATTAACTAGGTCAGGAAGTATGGCAGTCTCTCCTCCAACCAAAAGAACTTTAGCCCTCTCTGAGGCCTCTCCTATACCCTTAATTATTTTTGAAAAAGCTTCTGTCTCAGCCCTGGGCATAGAGATATAATCCGTTAGCAACACAGGCCTTGAACCCACACAAGCGACGTCATTAACGTTCATAGCAACGCAGTCCCATCCTGCAACATCTAGCTTATCAAGCTCCTTCAGAACAATAGTTTTTGTGCCTACTCCGTCTGTATGCATTACCAGATTCATATTTCCTATCTTTACAGAGGATCCGTACCCTTCAAAGCTCACTTTAATGCCAAGCTTCTCCGAGATCTCTTCCATTATCTTTTGAGCTAACCTGTGCATCCTTCTGTGTTCGTTAAGATCGACGCCAGCCCTAGAGTAAGTCCAGCCCTCCAAAGGGCTCACCTTAGAGGGGTTATCTTCAGCATCTTTGCAGCCCTGATTGCCTTCTCTCTGGCCTTTGAAGGAGTTTCAGCCCTAGCTATTACAACAGCCATCCTTCTCCCAGCGTATGTAGATGGTTTTCCGAACCACCTTATTGTCACCCCTGGTATGCTCAGGGCAGAGTAAACTCCTTCAAGGTTAGGATACCAGGAGTCCTCAAGATCTGTGTATATAGCATAGGTTGCGGCCGGCGTCACGACCTTTACCTCTGGAACGGGCAATCCAGTCGCTGCCCTTACATGAATCGCGAACTCACTCAGATCCTGACTCACTAAAGTTACCATTCCTGTATCGTGAGGCCTTGGAGCTACCTCACTGAAGAGAAGCCTGCCATCCTTTGTAAGAAGAAGTTCCGTGGCATAAATTCCCAGACCTCCCAATCCTTCGGCAACCTTCAGGCCATATTCCTTACATCTGCTTAGGAGTTCGGAATCTCTTTCAGAAGGTTGCCACGACTCTATGTAGTGGAACTCGCCATGTCTCCAATGTTCTATGGGTTCTGCAACATCGGTTCTCACTCTACCGTCTTCAGAGACCCATCTATATGCAAGGACCGTGAACTCCGTTTCTAGGTTTACGAACTCTTCAACTATGACTCTCTTGCTATCCCCTCTAGCATGCTTTATCGACTCCTTATATACCTCTATTATCTCTCTTTTTGGCCTTGGCTCCATGACTCTCATGTGGCCATGACCGCTGCTACTCATCTCCGGTTTCATAAGACACGGATAGCCTACCTTTTCGCAGGCCTCATAGGCTTCATCCTCGTTTGAGGCAAATGCATATCTAGTTGTGGGCAGACCCAGCTTCTCCGCAGCAAACCTTCTCAGCTCTATTCTGTTCATAGCAATAGCAACTGCACTTGCATTAGGAATAATATTGTAGCCTTCATCTTCAAGATCTTTCAATGCATCCGTATTTATTGCTTCAATCTCAGGTATGACAGCTATGGGATCCTCTCTGTGGACTATCTTAACTAGTGCGTCATAATCTAGCATGTTTACAACGTAATATCTGTGTGCGACGTGCATTGCAGGAGCCATATGGTATCTATCAACAACTATCGTCTCGAAACCTAACCTTTGGGCCTCTATTACGACCTCCTTGCCCAGCTCCCCTCCTCCTAGGAGAAGTACCCTAGCTGCCCTAGGGCCCAAGGGACTTGGGAGCACGTCGAGCCTTTTACTCTTATTCATGAGTAACCCGCCTCAAAACAATTTAAAACTTTAAGAAGAGTAATCAAAAACGACTAGACCCTTTCCAGGGATCCAGTCGTATATTATGAAGAGCCCTTTAGATCTTCTCCTCATATATGCAAGTCTTGCCAACCTTGCTTTTCTAAGCCTAAACCTTAGATGTTCAGGACTTCCTATGTCCCATCTATGGATTAGTCTATATCCATCAAGAGTTTTGATGCTCGCTATTGCCTTCTCAGCTAAGAGGGATGCCTCCTCAAAACCCTTCTTGCTCGGGCAAACTACCTCTATAGCCCTTGAACCTGTAGTTAAAAGTTCTCCATTGACGAGGTCAACACCTCCATAAAGGACCTCACAGCCCAGTTTTTTAATCGTGTTTTCATCCACAGCTATGGGATGGCCCTTGGCCTTCTCCCTTTCTAAGGGATAGCCTTCTGGAGCAACTGCCTTGCTGACAACATATACATTTTCATTAATATTAAGCTTGTAGGACGATATCTTTTTTCTAGCCGCAGCATCTAGGAGTTCTAGAAAGTCGCTATTTATCATGAAGACAAGGTTCCCGATCTCGGGATCTCCGAACCTAGCATAATATTCTATGAGGGTGGGCCCCCAGAAGCTGGTCAACATCATCTGACCACTTATAGCTCCCACATACCTTTCTTTTATTTCATCGAAGAGAGCCTTTACTGTCATTTCAACGATCTTCGAGCTCTCCTTGAACTCATCTTCTGTCAGGAATGGGAGTATGTATGAAGGACCGCTTATGGAGCCCATTCCTCCAGTTTCAGGTCCTAGATCCCATGGATATAGATGAGGGTGGTCTTCAACTATAGGTAACGGCAAAACGTCATAGCCGTCAGTAACGGTCATTAGTGTATACTCGACACCCTCGACCCTCTCCTCAACGACTATGGTGTTCTCTATATCCTTGTACTTCTTCTTTATTACATCAGCAAGCCTCTTTACATATGAGGCTGCGGCCTCTCTTGCTATCTTTGAGAGATGTTCTGCTGTCTCTCCAAAAACCCTAACGCCCCTCCCCCCAGCCTGTCTGGCAGGTTTTACCACAGAATCCCCAACCGCTTTAGCATATTCTGCTGCATCTTCAGGATCAACAAAGGTTTTATATCGGAGCCTGCCAGGTATTTTGTATTTCCACATGAGGTTCCTTGCAAATCCTTTATCCTTCTCAATAAGGGAGGCTCTGGCAGTAGGCCCAAAGACTATAAAACCCTTATCTTTTAACGTATCACTAACTCCGCTGAAAAGAGGCTCTTCAGGGCCTATAACGACTAGATCTGGAGAAACCTCTTCGGCAGCTTTAAGAACATCGTTAGGATCTGTGGGTTTTCCTTTAAAGTACTTGCCGTTGGTTCCCTCACATAACCTTAAGATGCCTGGATTGACGTTTGATGATATGGCCGAAATACTTGGCTCAATTTCGCTTCTCGAAATTAAAAGCGTTAAGGCATGTTCTCTAGCTCCTCCCCCAACAATTAACACTTTGAACTTGCTCAAGGACTCATACACCTCCTACATGGATCTATTCCAAAAGACTCTAGATACTTCAAAGCATCTTCGAGAGGAAGCCAAACGAGTTCATCTGCATCCAAAACTCTCTTGATTTTTTCATCATCTAAGGTCCTGGCTATGAGGGTCTTGGGGTCGAGCTTATTTACACCATAGGGACAGCTGTCCACGATCTTTGGGCTTGAAACGATCACATGCACCTCCTTTACAGCCTGTATTCTTCTCAGCCTGTGGATCACCGTCTTTAAGGTCAGACCGGTGACAACGCTATCATCGACTATGGCGATAGACTTTCCTTCAAAGACGTTAGGAACAGGGTTCAGCTTTAGGCTCAATGCCATGAGTCTCTCCTCTTGGGAGATCGGGGCAAGAGCAGTTCTTATCCTCCCTATTGTGGAAATGAAGGCCAGTTCTAAAGGAACGCCTTTCTCTTCAGCGTAGCCTAGGGCATAGGGCAGTGCCGTCTCAGGAACACCAACGACTACATCAACATTTGCATCATGTCTTCTGGCCACCCTAGCACCCATACTCTTTCTAAAGAGGTAAACGTTGACCCCATCGACATAGCTATCCGGTCTGGCCAGATAGATGTATTCAAAAAGGGACGTGGTCCTCTTTCCTCCCTTTATGTCATACCTTTCAAAAAACGTCCTAGAGCCATATACGGCCTCTCCGGGTTTTAGATCGTACCTGTACTCCCCTCCCATAAGCGTTATTGGGGCACTTTCAGTAGCAAAATATACGGATTCAAATCCGTACCCGCCTAAGGATAGAGGTCTGATTCCGTTCTTACCTCTATACGCAATGAATTCTCCCTCACTACTTAAGCCAACAAATGCACAGGAGTCATTCTTTTCCATTGAGAATATCTTTTGGACAGTCTCATCTATCTTCGAAGATGCCAACATCTTAGCTATTTCCTCTGGGTCACAAAGACCTTCAGATGCCACAGCGGCCTTCTTTCCATTATGTGATGCAAGGCCTATAGAAGCTGTAGGCTCTACTCCTGCTATAACGGCATAACCTTTAGGCAACGACCACCTCTCTGACCATGGATTCACTTTTCCTACTTCTATATCGTCACCGTTAAGTACCGCATAGCTAACTCTATATCCTCTGTGTCTAAGTCCCATTATGCCATAATACGAATATCTTCCAGCGTCCTGATCCTTTTCAAAAAAGAAACTTAGGAGCAGACCCATAATCCATCACCTTCTTCCCTTAGAGAAAAGAAGTTCAAGTTTATCGATCCTCACTTTAATTGGATAAATGGAAGTAAAACAACCTAAACAAAGAGGTCTTCCCACAGACTCCTCTATGTCCTTAACTGTATTGTAGATAAGCGTGTCAACTCCTATGTACTTTCTAATCTCCTCTATTGATCTTGAGTAGGCTATGAGTTCTCTTCTTGTTGGCATATCAATGCCGAAAAAGCACGGCGATATTATAGGTGGGGCCGCACTCCTCAGATGTATCTCCTTTGCCCCAGCCTCTCTTAACAACTTGACAAGATGTCTAGAGGTATCGCCTCTTACTATGGAGTCGTCGACAAGTATTATCCTCTTACCCCTAACGCTCTCCTTAATTACCTGGAATTTCTTCAGTAAAACTTTTCTCCTTATTGAGGGTGCCGAGATGAACGCCCTTCCCGAGAACCTATTCCTATAGATCACCTCATCCAGAGGCATGCCTCTCCTGATGGCATAACCTATCGCTGCACTCCTGCCGCTGTCAGGTACGGGAGCAACGAGGTCAGCTTCAACATAGTCCTTCTCTGCAAGTTTGGCACCCATTCTCTTCCTGGCCTCATGAGCGTTTACGCCCTCAAAGAAGCTGTCAGGCCTGAGGAAATAGATGTATTCAAATGCGCAATAGGCCGGTTTGAGTACTCTTCCTAGAGATTCCTTAGAACAGGACCCTGGCTCCTGGCAGTAGATTAGCTGTCCCCTGCCTAATTCCTTCCACTCAAGGCCTATGGTCGAAAGGGCGGCAGTCTCAGATGCCACGGCCAGAAACTCCTCTCCAAGCGAGTACGCAAGAGGTCTTATTCCCCTAGGATCTCTAGCAACTATTATTTCACCTTTGGAAGAAACGGCGACGAGACTGTACGATCCTTCAAGAATGTAGGATGCTTCTTTCATGGCATCAGCCAGGTTTCCGTGCTCCATGTAGAGTTTCTCTAGGATATCAACGAACGCCTTCGCATCCCAGAGGTAGCTTTTCTTGCCTAAAACCAAGTTTGCTGCCTCGTTAAAGTTTATTATGTTTCCGTTAAAGGCCAAAGCAATAATTTTCTTTGACCCTAAAACAGGCTGATATGCTCCACCATAGGATCCGCTTGTCGAATACCTGACATGACCTATGGCAAGGTGGCTATGGGAGCTAAGTTTTGATATATCGATTGCATTCCATACAAATCCATTTCCTCCTACAACCTTTAGGCCTCCGTTTTCAAGGAAAGCAATGCCAGCGGCGTCATGACCTCTATGCTGTATTTCCAAGAGAATCTCATATACTCTCTCACAGGCATTTTTACCGAACCAGGCAGAGATGCCGCACATGGCTTAAAACACCTCAAAGAACTTTCTTTAACGAATTTAGGGCCTCAGAAATTTCCTCTAGATCAACGCTGACAACTTCTTTATCATTATACAAGAATCTAATTGTGTCTTCGTTCTTAGTCGTGTAGCCTACGATTGAAGCTTTTATTCCGTATTCATTAGCTAGGGCCAAAAACTCATTAATTCTATCCGGTTTCACCTCATAGAGAACTCTGGCCTGTGACTCTGAAAAGAGAGCCTGTAGAGGGCTGCATCTGCAGACCTTAGAGATGTCAAGAGTTACCCCTACCCTGCCTTTATAAGCAAGCTTCGATACTGCGACAGCTATCCCTCCTAGGGATATTGAGTGTGAGGCATAAGCCAGATCTCTTCTGCATACCTCAATGGCAAACTTTGCGATTTTTTTCTCCTCTAACGGTCTAAATTCTGGAGGTCTTCCAGAAGCTTCACCTAGCAAAACCTCCTGAAGCTCGCTTCCACCTAGCTCTGGCCTAGTTTCTCCGATTAGGACGAGGGGAGAATCTCCAACAGGAACCGTACTTAGGGCCTTGCTCACGTCATCGACCCTACCCAAAACTAAGACGCTAGTAACAGGATCGATCATTGAACCTCTCTCATCCTCATTATATAGACTTACATTTCCTCCGATTATCGGAACTTCCAGCATCTCCGAGGCATAGGCTAATCCCTCAATCATTTTGACCGTATAATAGTGTTGTTCGGGCTTTTCTGGATTCCCTGAATTTATGTTATCAAGAGCAGCAAGGGGGACAGCGCCAACAACAGCAACTCTTCTGTATGCCTCTGCCATAGATAGCGCAGCTCCGGTGAATGGGTCAAGTTTTGTATATCTAGGATTCCCCCTAACTGCCGCAGAAAAGCCTCTTTTCGTCCCGTCCCTTAACCAGATAACTGCAGAATCTCCATAGCCTGGCGGTAAAACAGTTCTACCGCCAACCCCCCAATCATATTGTTCATATACAACGTCCTTGCATGAAACTCTAGGTGATGAAAGAACCTTAAGTATGGCTTCTCTCAAGTCAACGTTTTCAGGTAGACTTTTTTCAGGTTTAGGGCTAGGCTTTGCAACCTCCCTGGAAACTTTTGGTGGAGAAACCGCTAGTTCGACAGGAAGGTC
Source organism: Acidilobaceae archaeon (assembly GCA_026995555.1). Lineage (GTDB taxonomy): Archaea > Thermoproteota > Thermoprotei_A > Sulfolobales > Acidilobaceae > JALWTO01. Next base: position 16,480 of record JALWOJ010000003.1, read on the forward strand.
AACGACAACCTTTCCCTTGAAGTACATCCTTACCTTTCTGTCTCGGGTGAAGTAGCCGATGACGCTATACTCAAGCTCGTACTTATCAAATATTTCGAAGAGCTCTCCCAGCTTTGTTTTTTCCTTAGGAACAACTATCATCCTCTCCTGACTCTCCGATCCAAGAATTTCAAAGGGCTCAAGATCTGGCTCTCTTAAATGGACTCTATCCAGATGAACGACCACCCCAACATTATTTTGAGCTGCAGTTTCAACAACCGCTGTACCTAGTCCTCCACCACCAAGATCCTTTACATGAGAGATCAGATCTTTACTATAGGCTTCAAGTAGGGCGTCTATTATCAGTTTTTCTATGAAAGGATTGCCCACTTGAATCGCTGCAAGATCTTTCTCATCAAGAGGTTTGCTTGCAAAACTGCTACCAAGGAAGCCATCCCTACCAGTTGTATTTCCTAGCAAGATTATTGGATCTCCTGGCCTAACTATGCCTGGAAGGATCTTTTCAGGTTTCGTTATCCCTACACATGCAACGTTCACTAGAGGTTGTTTTTCATATGATTTTGAGAACCATGTGAGCCCTAGGGCTGTGGGTATACCAAGTCTGTTTCCGTAATCACTAATTCCTCTCACAATGTTTGATGAGAGCCATTTGGAATGTTTAGTCTTTAGACTTCCCATGTAGAGAGCATCGACTAGAAGCACAGGTTTCGCGCCCAAGCTTAATATGTCTCTAACTATTCCGCCTACTCCCGTTGCAGCACCGTTATATGGGTCGACCGCAGAGGGATGATTATGGCTTTCAATTCTGGCAACGAGAGCTACATCGTCAAATAACTTAATAGCCCCTGCATCCCTTCCAGGACCGACTAAAACCCAGGGAGCCCTTGTCTTGAGCTTCCTTAGGTGTTCCTTCGTACTTTTATAGCTACAATGCTCACTCCACTCGGCCTCTAAAAGCACAAGCTCCTCCTTACTCAGTTTCCTTCCAAGAACCTTCTGCGCATATTCTATTTCATACTTTGAAAGGGTCATAGCGATCACCTCCTCAATGAATATCCTATGCTTTCGAAGATCTTTCTCCCACCTGGCTCAAAGGGTCTGGGAGCCTGCCAGGGAAAGGAGGCCCTTTCAGGGTGGGGCATCAGGCCCAATACGTTGCCATCCTTGCTTGAGACGCCAGCTATAGAGCCAACGCTACCATTAGGGTTCTCTAAATATTCCAGCCAAGGTCCCGCTGTAACCTCCCTGAGTTCGTTTAAATAGTAACGTCCTTCTGCATGAGCTATTGGCATTGAAAGAACCTCATTATCTTCTACGAAAGAAAGCCAAGGACCTTTAGGATTATGTACTCTTACCCTGACCCATCTGGCAATGAACCTGGCACTTTCATTATATAGAAGACTTCCAGGAAGAATGCCTATCTCCGTCAATATCTGAAAGCCATTGCATATTCCCAGGATCGGCACTCCCTCCTCAAAAGCTTTCCGGATCTCCTCGCTTGCCTTGCTCCAAGAGGCTATGAGACCTGCTCTGCCATAATCACCATAGCTAAATCCTCCTGGAATTATTATTGCATCCCAATCCTCGGCCCTGAAATCAGAATGCCAAACTATCCTTCCTTCTAGCTTTGAGATCTCTCTCACGGCGTAGAGCGTTTCTTCTTCACAGTTAGTTCCAGGGTATTTTATTATTGCGACTTTAGGCAAGATTTATCACCGTTATCTCATGAACACTTGGATTGTACAACTTGGTCTCAAAGGCTATCTTCTTAACCTTGTCCAAAGCTTCATCTTTATTTTCAGCATTTATATCAAAGAAGAACGCCTTTCCCGCCCTCACTTTAATGACGTCTTCGTGGCCCAGAGACCTAAGCTCATGAGCTATCGTCTCGCCCTCAGGATCTCTAGCTGAAGCCTTATACGAGACAACTAGAAGGACCCTATAGGTGGGCAAGGTTTGGCACCCTACTTGCATATTCTTGTTGGGCTTCCCGCTATTTCGGCTAACCTCCTATAGCCTTCAATCAATAAGTTTACGTCCCTGGTTCTCCTATAGGTTTCCTTGTCAAGGTGCTTGCCTTCTGGAGTGAGCACTCTCATAGAGTCTCCACTAAGGTCATCAATAACTAAAAGTTCGTTGGTTTTAGGATCTTTCCCAACTTCAATTTTGAAATCTATAAGCTTCAGACCGTTCTTAGCCCAGAAGTCAGAAAGTACATCGTTAACCTTAAGTGCTATCTCTTTAATTTTCTTAACCTCTTCGTCAGTGAGAAGTCCGGCCTCCACTATATCTTCCTCCAGGAGAAGAGGATCGTGGAGTTCATCGCTCTTATAATGGAATTCAATTATCGGCTTTGAAAACTTCTTCAACAAATTGACAAGGGGCATCCTCTTCAGAAAGCTTCCATAAGCATAATTTCTTACTATTACCTCTAAAGGAATTGCATTACACTTCCTAACCTTAAGGAACCTATTTTCCACAAAGCAAATGTAATGAGTTCTTATACCAGCCTCCTCCAATATTTCAAAAAGTTTGGCCGAAAGCATAGCACTAAGTCTTCCTTTATTCGGGACAATATCCTTATATTTGCCGTCGAATGCAGTAACTTCATCTTTAAACTCTAAGAGAAGCTCCTCACCTCCCAGATCGTAGACCTTCTTTGACTTACCCTCGTAAATAAGCTTAGGCAATTTTACCTGCCTCCGAAGCCTGATCCTGTGTAATCTTAGTTAAGAAAGAAAATTAAAAAAGATCTATGCTGCTAAGGCTTTATTTTTGCTTAATTAAGTAATAAATATTTTAAATAGGTAAAAGAGCATTTGTTTATTCTCAGTTGAGTAAAGGGGAGTGAGTTGAAGAGGACAGAGAAACTTAAAGTTCAACTTAGGGCAGTAGATCTGCTCAGAATGCTTCACAAGAGATTCAGTTACCATGAGCTTGAAAAGATAATTAACATACCAAAATCCGTAATAGCCCTCTACGCAACAGGGGCTAGGGTCCCTACGCCCGAGAATGCCCTTTTAATAATAAATAGGATACTTGACAGGATAAATCCTGCGACCCTAGTGATGAGCAGGCTGGGGAAAGTACAGGGCATGTCTGATTGGCAGGAGCTTGTTTTAGATCCTCTCATCTTAAAAATAACATCCACCTGGGTTATGATGCGCTTTAGAAATCATGACATAAATAAGGTTTTGTCTGCTGAAACTGTTGGTGTACCTTTAGCAACAGCAATAGCCCTTGATCTTGACGCCGATCTCGTTCTGGCTAGAAGAAGTCCTGAGGATCCTAGAAAGGAGTACATAAGGGGAGAGGCTGGGGAGCCCCCATTTAATATCAAGACCTTCTACGTATCTAAGTCAAGCATAACCAAAAACGACAATGTCTTACTTGTAGATGATCTGGCAAGGACTGGCATGACTCTCGAGGCTTTAGCGAAAATAGTGAAGAACGTGGAGGCTAATGTGGTTGGAGCACTTGTTATAGTGGCGTTAGGCTCTATCTGGAGGAGAAGATTAGAGAAGCTTGGAATTAGGAACGTTTACTCATTTATGGAAATAACTTAACACTTCTTGATCTTCTCCTTCGAATACTTTATTGTCCCCTCAGTGAGGATCTCTGAAAGACCTGTGTATTTTTCGGGATCAAGAAGATCCTTTAACTTATCGCAGTCTAGAAGCCTTTGAACCTCTTCAAGGGTACAAGCGGCTTCCCAAAGTTTAATCCCTTTGTTAAGTGCAAGTTTCGACGCTCTTTGGGATATTTTGTATGCTTCCTCTCTCGTCAACCCTTTAAGGATGAGTTCGTTCATTAAAGCCTCTGCTGTGACAACATCATTACTAATATGGAGATCCTTCTTCATTTTCTGGGGATCAAAGCTTAGTCTACTTAGAAGAACCTTCATATCTTCTAGCATCTGGTCAATTATTAAGAGCGCATGGGGGAGGAGGAAGCGCTCAAAACTACTATTACTCAGATCCCTCTCGTGCCATAAAACCATATTTTCCATACTTCCAGAAACTAAGGTTCTTAAGGCCCTTGCAAGCCCACTTATTCTCTCAGCAGTTACAGGGTTTGCTTTATGGGGCATCGCACTGCTTCCTACACTTTCTCCCCTGCTCTCCCATACTTCGGCTATCTCTGGCCTGGCGAGCTCCCTCACTTCAACAGCGAATCTGTCTAGTTGAGAAGCTAATATTGCTAGCGTTGCAATAAGTTCGGCGAAGCCATCCCTAGGTGCTATTTGAGTGCTTATGATGTGATATCCAACGCCTAACTTTTTCGAGACTACATCTCTTAGCTTTAAGCCCTTGTCCCCCCAAGAGGCCATTGTCCCTGTAGCTCCACCAATTTTTATGAGCAAGAGCCTTTTTTCAAGGTCACATATTCTCTCAAAGCTTCTGGTTAACTCGTAAACGTAGTTTGCTAACTTAAACCCAAAGGTTATGGGCGTTGCATGTTGTCCGTGAGTCCTTCCGGGCATCGGTACGTTTGAGGTTTTCATAGCTATGTCCGAGAGTTTATCGATAATTGATGCCAATTTCCTTTTTATAATACTTAAAGCCTCTTTTAATATAAGGACCCAGGCCGTGTCTACTATGTCATAGCTTGTTGCCCCAAAGTGAATCCAACGGGCGGCTTCCTTTCCCGAATACTTTCCAAGAAGAAACACTAAGGCTGCTATATCATGGCCTATACGCTTCTCCTCATCATAAACCATCTGTGCAGTCACTCTCTTTGCGGCCCTTTTTACATCCTCGGCAATCCCTGGAGGTGCTATACCTACTTCACTTAAAGCTTCAACTAGAGTCACTTCAACGAGCTTCATTGTGTCGATAATATTCTCCCTAGTGAAGAGACGTCGCATCTCCGGACTGCCATATCTCCACTCAAAGACGCAAACATGTTCGTCCTTCACCAAATGCTCACCTCAGAAATCAATTACTATCCTCTACAGGAAGCTTTGCTTCTATCCCTAATCTTTCTGCTATACCTTTCGCTGCCAGATAGCCCGTAGCAGCTGCAACGTTTATTCCTCTGCTAAGGCCAGCGCCATCGCCTGCGACGAATATTCCAGGGACGTTGGTTTCAAAGGTCTTAGGATTAATTTTGACCTTTAGGGAGTAATATTTGACCTCAGGTGCGTAGAGGAGAGTATGCTTACTCCAAACCCCGGGGGCTAGATCATCAAGCTTCTCCAAACCCTCTAGTATGTCTACAAGGATTCTATGAGGCAGGGCCATACCTATATCTCCTGGCGTAGCACTTTTTAACGTTGGTTCCACCACACTTCTCTCTATTCTTTCCCAGGTGCTTCTTCTTCCTGAGAGTAGGTCTCCAAGTCTTTGTATAAGGGGTCTTCCTCCACCTAACTTAGTTGACATTCTGGCTATACTTCTCCCGTAGGCCAGGGAGTCCTCCATAGGATCGGTTAATCTGATCGTTACTAGGAAGGCGAAATTCGTATTCAAGCTCTCCTTGGTAGCATAGGTTTCTCCATTAACCCCTACTGATCCATCTTCATAAAACTCTTCAACCACAAAGCCCCTAGGATTGGTACAGAAAGTCCTTACTCTATCATCAAAGGTTTTTGTATGAAAAATCACTTTGGGATCCCAGACAACCTTGGTTAGAGGTTCCATAACCGCATAGGGAACTTCAACTCTAACACCGACATCTATAGGCCCGTACTCGGTTTCTATTCCTAATCTTCTCGCTTCCTTAGCGAGCCATGAAGCCCCACTTCTTCCTGGAGCTAAAAGAACAACTCTACTTTCCAGGTCACCCTTTGAAGTCTTAAGTACAAAGAAGCCATCCTTTCTTTCAATATGTTCTACTCTTGTCAGCACAAATATCTTAACACCGGAACTCTCAAGGTACCTCGTCATAGCCTCTATTACCTTGACTGTGTTCTCCGTTCCAATATGTCTCTGCCTCGACGGGATGAACTTAGCTCCAGCCCTCAATGCCTTCCTTATAAGTTCGGAAGCTTTTTCGGGATCAGGCTCAAAAAGTCTATCTTTCGGAGCCCCAAAATATACAAACACCTTATCAACTAGATCTATAATTTTCTGTGCCTCCATCCAGCTCTTCATTAAAATGTGAAGGTCTCCTCCAATGTCGGGTCTAAGATTTATTATCCCGCTGCTGAGAGTTCCTGCTCCCCCAATACCCTGAAGTAAATGACAAGGCCTGCATCCTATACATCTACCAATTTCTTTTAGGGGGCACCTCCTCTGAGAAGCTCTAAGACCCTCATCTATCAAAGCCAGTTTAATTCTTCCTTTTTTGACTTCATCCGCCAAAGCAAGGGCTGCAAAAAGTCCTGCAGGTCCCGCGCCCACTATTGCAACGTCAAAATCCAAGCTTTGTCACCTTTTACTTGGTGAAAGCAATGAGTTTTGCCAGACATATGTTTTCTTAAACGAGTTAACATATCTAAGTATGAGAGATTTAGAGCGTTCACTTTCAGCCCCAAAGAAAGTGGCCTAGAAGAATTATAAAAAAGTTATTTTAAATATTCTTTTCTTAATCAAGAAAATTATCTTCTCCTCGCAAAGACCGCTGCTACGGACGCCATTATTAAGGCTAATAGAGACAGAATGGCGGCGCTCAATGCATAATTCTTAGCGGATTTAGCTATATCTTCACTCTTCGAGATACTGGCTGAAAGGGAAGTATTCATGTTCTCGAGCCTATTGTTAACGTTGTTGACGTCATTCTTTAAACCATTAAGGTTAACAGAAAGCGTTCCTAGGTCAGTGCTTATTTTAGCTATGCCATTGTTCATGCTCACTATTTTACCTTCTATATCTCCAAGCTTCGTCTTTATCAGAATGGTCGTGCTATTGATAAACTCAACCTTTTCTATAATTTTGCTTAGGTTCAGCTCTATCGTTCCCAAGCTTGTCATAATTTCTAACACGTTCCCTTTAATTACCTTCACCGTGCCTAAAAGTGTGCCGATGTTAGTTTCTACAGAAGCCAGGTCGTTTCTGATCAGCGATATATTGCTTAGGGTCAGAGAGAGGGCCTCACTATTAGTTGTTATGAGGGACGCAATGTATTTAGTGCCATTATATGCCATGTAAACTACGCTTACAGGAATTATCGTGCTTCCCTCAGCTTGCAGATATTCAGAGTTCACTTCAGCTCTGATAAACAGCAAGTACGTTCCTAAGCTATTGGCATTAAACGTCACATCATAGATCCCATTGGTTCCACTGATGGAATAGGTCACTTCTTTTCCTAGAGGATCTTTTATTGTGATGTTCAGTTCGGCAGGTACGAGCTTTCCATTGTATAATGTCTCTATCTCAACCGAAACCTTTCCCGGAGCCGAGACTCTAGGTGACCCTACTACAATATTTATCGCGCCCTTCTTATAGACGGTTATATGACTTGACAACAAGCTTTGTATTTCCTCTAGGAATTTGGTGATGGTCGGATATTGATAGGAGGCTGTATTAGAGGAGGACGTGACTGTTATTATGTAGGGGACGTAAGGTACTAATGTTATTAAGTACTTTCCTGGGGCAATGTAGGGAAGTATGGTGGACCAAGAAATTACGCCATCGATCGAGACCGGTATTTGTGATGCAACCTTACGCCCTACAATAACCAGGTCAACGTATTTTATGTTAAATAGGTCAAGTCCATAACCACTTATATTGATCAGACCTCCCGCTATTTGTTTTGCAGGCAGTATCTTTACACCTAGAGCACCTAGAACGAACTTCCTGAGGCCCCATCCCTCTTTGTATAGGTCAACTACTAAAAGGCCGGAAACATTCTTGTTTATGTTCTGTTTGATGATCCCTACGCCATTTGTTAAGCTTAGTGGCCCTTTGTTCACGATGTTGTAGTTCAGTATAAGACCCAGGGTAAATCTATACACCCTTATGATCTCGAAGGAATAGGTTCCGTTAATGCCCGATACTAACAATGAAAAACTCTTGGTCGATTTGTATATTGGCATCGAACCTCCTGCCAACATGAGTACTATTGGTATCTTAGTTAGGTTGATCATTGTAGTAAAGTTCAGAGCCCTTACGTTGTATATCGAGGCCTTTACTGGTCTTATAGAGGGTAGTTTGGGTAAGACCAGAGCTGGGTCTCCTAGGAGTTCAGCCTTAAACGCTTCAGATAGAACTATGGCAGAGTACATGGAGTTTCCGTAAAGGCCCATAGCCTTTATTAGGTAGTTCATAATTCCTCTCTCATAGACTTCGCCGAGGGTTGTCCCTTTAGGTCCTAATGTGTTATACGCTCTAAGTATCTCCTCGTGCAATAACGTCGCTCCATAGTATTGTGCGACTAAGGTACCATTTATAACGTTGAAGAGACCAACAGGCCCCGTAAGCTCCCAAGCCACTCTGGCCGAACCTATGTAGGCTATGCCTCCTGCAGGGGAGAGAAGTACAGCCTCTCCGAAACTGGGTGGCATGAAGTATGCTGGGGTGACAAGGGCTTCATCCCATGCAGCGTTCATACATGCAACGCTACTAACTATAGGGACGTTAGGGTTCGGTTTAAGGCTCAAAAGTTCTTGGGAGGTCATTAAAGGTTCAAATCTAAATGTCGGAAGTCCGCTTTTTCCTTTAACTATCAGCATGTCACCGAGAACAGTCCCGGATCCGTGCGCTAAGGCGAAATACCAGAGGGCTCCAGTTTTACCTTCAAATATTTTCTTTACCGTGAGGTTATTATAGTTGCCCAAGGTCCTGGCCATTATGGTTACATTGAAGTGTGAGGTGGTGTTGTCATAGACGAAGGTCGAAATAGCTGTCTCACCGAACATCGCTGGGAGTAAGAACGGGTATCCACCGCTTAGTATTAGCTTATCACTACTCTTGTACACAGTTGAATTATACCAGCTGATCTCCTTCTGAATATATTCTTCTATAAGCTTAGGATCGGAGAAAGGTATTCTACCAACATAGAAATCAGGGGCAAAATCGTAGTCCGGGCTTGCGTAAAAGAAGTCCGTAGGAATCCATGAATTGTAAGGTCCTAGGCCTGTCTTTATCGGGTACTCATAGTAGTAGCTTGGAGGAACAGTTTTTGCGTTTCCTATTAGTATCACGTAGGTGTAGTCTCCTCTATGTTCTCTTAGAAAGCTTATTATCTTAAGAGCTAGCTCGAAGTCATAATCTTTCTTTAACGTCATGTAAACAGAGTCCTTGAAGAATGGGTGGGCAAATCCAGGATATGGCGGCGGTTCTGCTGGAGAGTATGTGGAGTTTATCTGTTCCACAGTTTCGATGCTAACGTTGAAGCCCTTTTCCTCATAAAGTTTTTCCAGCGGTTTTGTTGCATTTATTAGCTTCTCGGAGGTTATTATTAGTACGTTATTTTCATTGTCTTCGGCCATCTTAATAGGATTAGGATAGTGTATTAACAGGATCACATTATTTATGATAACCAGCTCGTTCTTAACAGGATTGTAGTTTATTGGGTAAAACCTTATTATGATGAATGTCTTGTCTCCGAAGCCGTGCCACACACTTACATTAACTACCGTGCCCGGGAAGTACTTGTTTGAGCTATATATCTTCTCGTTGGGTATGTATTTGATCTTCTGAGGCTCTTTAGCATCATAAGCTAACGGTTGGGGCGTAGGCACTAAAGGCCTATAAAGCTTAACGAACTTTACGTCGCCCACCTTAACACTTATTTTGACCTCGTTTTTAGGAATGTAGCCATTTATCTGGATGACTTTGACTAGTACGGGCAGATCAGGAAGGCCCGGAGAATTGATGTATGTTTGAATCCATCCTTTAGGTTGTTTTGTGGGTGCGATAAGAGAGTATCCATTCAAACTTCCCACTTGGGCCTTAAAGTTGTCAATATAAAGCCTTAAAGTAGGCTTAAGGTTTTCTTCAGGAACTTTTATGTTTAGTGCTTTCAAGACATTGTTATAGGAAACGCTTGTAGCGCTTATGATGTTGATGGGAAACAATGAAAGCAGGAACAACATTATGATACCTAAGGTCGCTAGGCTTAGATAAGTTTTTCTAACCTTTATATTCAAAGTTACACCTCCGGTCTCATTTGTTTTGAAAAGGGCCCCCTAAATAAGACTTTATGAGAAATATTCGAGAATTACAGTTATTTATATGTTCAATTCGTTACTTCTGTCTATCACACAGTTTACATCCTCGCCCGTTCCTATTATTGATATTGGAACCTTCAGTCTCTCCTCTATGTTCTCGATCCATCTCTTTGCGTCTCCAGGGAGATCCTCCCACCTTTTGGCACATCTGGCCTCGGGAAACAGTACATCTATCTTTGTTATAGCTACATCGGTAGCTGAGTTCGCTTTTACAGCTTTTAAGGCCAGATCATAGTTAAAAGGAGCAACTCTTCTGGGTCTACCAGTAACTGTTCCATACTCTAGAAGTCCCCTTCTCTTGGCTTCCTCAAAACTCAGCTCTCCAGGTAAGGGACCAGTTCCAACTCTAGTTACATAAGCCTTGAAAACTACGGTTATTCTTTTAACATACCTAGGACCTATGCCCACCTCGCTTAAAGCTCCACAGGCAGACGTGTCCCTGCTTGTAACATAAGGATAGGTTCCATGATACAAACTTAGCCAGTATCCTTGAGTCGCTTCAATAAGAACATGGTTTCCGCTCTCCAACAACTCCAATATCTCTTTCTGTGTATCTGTCAGAAACTCACTAAGTTCAGGAAAGTCCTTGGCCAACTTGAGCTTTCTCAAAACTCTGTCTGACATTGCAGCACCAACGCCAGTCTTAGTCGAGCCCAATTTAGTGAAATGTTCGTCAGTTTGTTCCTTAATCTTATGCTCTTCAGTTATTATTCCGGTCATGGAGTCCATCCATATTCTTCCCTTTATGCCCAACTCCTTTACCTCAGAGGTGAAAACATCTTTATCAATCAGAGCCCCCCTAGCTATATAGAGTCTTGCCTTCTCATAGACAAAACCAGAAGGTACAGCTCTCAACTTCCACTTTTTGTTGCAACAGACAACTGTATGTCCAGCGTTAGTGGCTCCCGTTCTAACAACTGCCGCAGGCCGTGTTGATAAAGAGAGATAGCTCACTATCTTCCCTTTTCCCTCATCACCGAAGAAACCTCCCACCACTATGTGAACTCCTTCTGTGGTCACGAGTATCAGTCCTGAAGATCAAGCTTTTAGATAATTTATATTAAATTTTGTTGTAAGTAGAACGGAATTATGTTATGACTACTTGAATTATCTAGAAGAATATAGAAACATTTTTATACTCGAAAAATGGAGGGTAAAAACGGCTACTCCTCGCTAACTAAAACAAGGTTCTGATTTAATTCGAGGTGAAATAAGATGGCTTCAAGAGGTACATGGATAGCGATAACTGTGGCAATAATAGTTATTATAGCTGTCGCTGTAGGCGTTGCAGAATATGCCCATCATCATACTACCAAAGGAAAGATTATAACTTCCACAACTACAACACCAACAAGCAGTTCGACAACAAGCCTAGCACCTCCTCATCTGACTGGCAACGTTGAGACAGACATAGTTTCTATAGGCAAATATTTATCATCTAAAGGAATAAAGGAAGTGAAGTTTGTTGTGTGGGCTGCTGGAGATCCCAATAGCGTCCTTAGAGAATATGCAATATTCGAAGCTGCACACAGACTTAACATTATTCTGGAGAACAACCATGTCGACTTTAAGATAGTTATTGATTCACAAAAGTCCCTCTTTAGAAGAGGTGGAGGAGATAAGTTAGCAGATGATTTTGCTGCGGCATTTCAAAGTGGTTCAAACCCTGATATAATGGCTAATAGCTACAAGTACATAGCCGAATTTGCAAGTCAAGGCTACATTCTCGATTTAACCAATTACATAAAGGCCTATCATAATTTGTTTAGTGACTTCTATCCAAGCATAATGAAGGCTGTTATCTATAAGGGTCACTACTATGCAGTACCTCAGGATACTGAAGCAAGGCCCCTTTACTGGAGAACGGACGTTGCTGCGTGCATTGCGAAGAAAACAGGCATTAACATCCTTTCAAACTTAGCAGAAAAAATAAAGGAGGGAAAGGTAACCTGGCATGACGTTTTCAAGTATGCAGAACTTGCAAAGAAGACCGGATGTAGCGAGTGGGGCGTACTCCACAGAAAGGGTACAGCTCATCCCGATCTCATCCAATTCATATATGCGTTTGGAGGTAAACTTGAAGATCCCTCTACAGGAAAATTGGTGCTCCCGGTCGCTGCCGTTTATAAGTGGCTTTACGTTGAGTGGCTAATGGCTAGAGATGGGCTAATACCTAAGGACATGATGAGCTGGGACTGGGCAAAGCAAATACATCCTGCCGTTGTTAGCGGAAAAACGCTCATATGGATAGGAGGTACATGGCATTGGACGGAGTGGCAGGCCCAGCCATATTATTACGACAAGAAACTAGGAAAGTACAGGCCCTTAACTGCAGAGGAGGTGAAGAAGTACTTCTACTATACATTGTTCCCTGCAGGAGATCCTGGAGATAAGCCATTAACTCTAAGTCAACCCTTCGTTTGGTACATAGCAAGCAATGCGGGAAAGGAGAACCCTGATTATAACGAATACAAGGAGATATATCACATGATAGCATTTCTCCTGGTTGTGAAGGCTAGCGACCCTGACATAATAGCTATACACTGCATAATAAGTGGTCACCTGCCGGTAAGAAAGGCAGCTACAAAACTAATGGAAAACCAGACCTGGATAAACGAATTGAAGAGCCTAAAGATAAACTTAGATCCTAGGGTCAAGGAGGCAATCGCTCCTATTGTGCAGAAGACTGTGAATCCTATAAACATACAGTTCTTGGTTAATGTGAGTAAGATGCTTGCCTATACAAAGCTGACACCTATCAACCCCTACTATCCTAAGTTGGCAAACATCTTCACTACAGCAGTGACGAACGTGCTAGAGGGAACAATGACCCCTGCCCAGGCAGTAAAATACATCGAGGATAAGATAAAGGCCGATCCGGACCTTTCCAAGAACGTAGAAATAGTAGGATCCATACCAACGAACTGGAAGTTCCCATGACCCTTCTGGAGGGAGAGCTTTGGCCCTCAAGAGGGGGAAAATAGGAACCCTAATTTTTTTCTTATCACCAGCATTACTCCTCATAATATTATTCTACATACTTCCCCTCATCTTGTCTATCTATATAAGTTTTACCCCACTCAAATATTGGAACCTTGAGAAATATTTGAGCCATTTAACAACTTATAATTACAAACGTCTCTTTCATATAATGATCTATGATCCTGATATAGTGAAAATAGTTAAAACTACGATAGTCTTTGTCACATTTACATTAATTGTTAATGTTCTAGGAGGGTTAGGCCTCGCTATAGCCATGTTTGCCATGGATGAAGCACTCTCGTTACCGTTTAGAACCCTCTGGATGCTTCCAAGGATGACGCCAATAGCCGTCTATAGTTTGCTTTGGTACTATTTCTTCCTGGGCGCGCCTCAGGGAACCTTAAATTCTATCCTTCTGAGGCTGGGGATTATAAAACACCCAATTGCTTGGGGCGTATCTCCTTCTCTACTTCCCTATTCCGCCTGGGCAATTCTGATACTAGTTAACGGGCTGGTTGGAGTCAGTTTCGGGATGATAGTCTTCTACAGCGCGTTCAAGAGTATACCTAGGGAGCAGATAATAGCTGCGAGGGTAGATGGAGCTTCTACCTGGCAGATATTTAGGCACATTTTAATCCCACAGATTAAGTGGCATTTGATGTACGTAACTATATGGGAGCTGTTGAGCTTGTCAACAACCTATGCCCATATATATTTGCTAGTTAAGTGGGGGGCCGTCGATAGGTTCTGGGGAAGCACCTGGGCGCTGTTTGTCTTTAACACAGCCTTTGAGACGGGGGATCAAGGGCTTGCTGCTGCAGCAGCAACCCTGCTTGTGGGGGTAGGAATAGCTCTTGGCCTGATAGCGTTGCGCCTTCTAGGATATAGAAATCTTGTAGGCGAGCCAAGAGGTGATCTTTAGATGAGCAGCGAAGATATAGAAACGATGAGATCCTCAAGGCTTAACTTAACAATAGGTTTAACTTTAGGGGTTCTCTCAATACCCTTAGTACTAATATATTTACTTTTAGTGCTCTCAAGCTTCGCAAACAGGCTCCTTAGTGGTCCCGACATACTACAGGCCTCCTACTCTCTTTCCAATTGGATAATGTTCTTCTCAGGGAAGTTAAGCCCTTCATCAGGAAGGTTGTTTACACCAAAAGATATAATTATGATTATAATCAATACTCTAATAGTTGCACTCGGAGTTATGGTTGTTGTTGTAATAGTCAGTGTCATGGCCGGATATGCCTTTTCAAGAATGAAATTCTACGGTAGGACAAGTCTCATGGAGTTTTTAATACTGCTTCACGCGTTCCCAGGCGTTGCCCTCATAATAGCTGTTTATGCCATTTACGTTAAGACGCTCTCACTCTTTCCCGCAAACACTTCGAGTAGCGCTCTGGTTGCTTACAGGTTTTTCTATACCATAATAGCAAGGGCATCGTTGGAAGTTCCAATGAGTATCTGGCTCATGAAAGGGTTCTTTGATAAAATACCCTGGGAGTTGGAGTGGAGCGCTTTAGTTGATGGGGCGTCTCGTATCGGTACTTGGTGGAAGGTCCTTTTACCTCTTGTAAAGCCAGGGATAGCTGCACTTTCAATATTTTCATTCTTGGCTGGATGGGAAGATCTTATATATGTCCATGTGTTTCTTTACATAAGCGGTATCAGAACTCTAGCAACATTTATAGAAGAGGTAGTGGGTAATATAGAAATGACGTACCTACCTGCTGTGGCGGCTGCTGGCACGCTGTATCTGTTACCGACGATAATATTCTTTGTGTTAACACAGAGGCTCTTAGTTGAGGCAATGAGCGGAGGTGTTAAGGCTTAATGGTGGATGTTTATTTAGAAAATGTAACAAAAAGATTTGGAAAGTTTGTGGCCGTTGACAGAGTAACCATAAAATTTCCAGATTCTCTATTCTCTGTGATCTTAGGACCTAGCGGTTCAGGGAAAACTACTACCCTGTATCTTCTTGCAGGAATCTACAAGCCTACAGAGGGCAAAATATACTTTGGAGACAGGGACGTTACAGACCTTCCACCGAAAGATAGAAATGTGGGACTGGTGTTTCAAAACTATGCGCTTTATCCTCATATGACTGTTTATGAAAACATAGCTTTCCCCTTGAAGCTAAAAAAGGTGCCAAAGAGAAAAATAGATGAAAAAGTTAATGAGTTGGCAAGGCTCCTGGGTATAGAGGAACTTCTTGAAAGATATCCAAGCCAAATAAGTGGTGGCCAACAGCAAAGGGTTGCTCTGGCAAGGGCACTAATCAAGGAGCCCGATGTCCTTTTGTTGGACGAACCCCTTTCGAATCTGGATGCGTTGATCAGGCTAAGACTTAGAAGCGAATTAAAGAGGATTCAGAGGAAGCTGGGGATAACGGCGATACATGTCACTCACGATCAGGTAGAAGCTATGAGTATGGGAGATATAATAGTCGTTTTCAATAAGGGTAAAGTGCAGCAGATCGGAAAGCCTCAGGAGGTATATAATAAGCCCAAGAACTTATTTGTCGCAGGCTTCCTGGGTAACCCTCCAGCAAACCTCTTGAAAGGGGAGTTCAAAGAGAGCGTTGAAGGTCCGTTAATCGAAATAGAAGGCACATATGCTTACTATGACCTACCTCTAAACATAGTAAAGGTGCTCAAGGATAACAATATAAGAGACGTAGTCATAGGTTTTAGGCCAGAGAACGTCGAGATACTTTTTGAGCCTGAAGACGAGACCAAGGGTCTTTTACTCTATGGAGAGGTCTACACCTTAGAACCCCTAGGTAGAGAAGTAATTGCTACAGTATCTTTGGCTAATGGGGCACTCATTAAAATAATACTGCCTCCTAAGCTTTCTGAAATTAAGGTTGGTGATCTTGTATATGTTAATGTACCTAATGACTATGTAATGT
>JALWOJ010000004.1 GCA_026995555.1 Acidilobaceae archaeon
TCCCTAGCCTCGGCCATGGCATCCTCAGACCTGGGAACGTGGAGGTTCATCTCATCTCCGTCGAAATCAGCGTTATAAGGAGGACAGACGAGCAGGTTGAGCCTAAACGTTTTTCCTGGCATAACCCTCACGATATGGCCCATTATTGACATCCTATGAAGGCTAGGCTGTCTGTTAAAGAGAACTATATCTCCATTAATTAGATGTCTTTCGATGTAATCACCAGGCTTAAGGCTCTCAGCCAGTTGTTTCCAATTCCTGTTATATCGCAAATCTATCTTTCTATCCTCGTCAGCTTTGTATACATGTGTTGCTCCTGGCCACCTGTCGGGTCCATTCATAACATATTTTCTGGCTTCCTCTATGTTATCAGGAGTAATTTTCATAGGCACCGTTAATATTTTGGCAATGTCAATAGGAACACCAACCTCGTTTATGCTGATGTTCGGATCAGGAGATATTACCGTTCTGGCTGAGAAGTTTACTCTTTTTCCTGACAGGTTCCCTCTGAGTCTCCCCTCTTTGCCCTTAAGCCTCTGGGCCAGTAACTTGAGAGGTCTCTTCCTCTTATATGTTATTTGACCGACGTTTGGAAGCTCATTGTCTATATAAGCTGCCACGAGCTGCTGAAGCCTGTCCCACGCAGCTTCAACTATTGACTCCGGAGATCCTCCTATAAGCTGTTCCCTAAGGGCCAAGTTTGTCCTAACAATTTCGTTAAGAGCGTGGGTTAGATCATCTTCAGCCTTAAGGGCAGTCTCGAGAGTTATCGAGGGCCTAACTGCTAATGGTGGCACAGGAAGCACGGTGAGGACCATCCATTCGGGCCTAGCCCTCTTAGGATCTAACCCTAGGAGTTCAGCATGTTCGTCGGGTATCCTCTCTAATCTATCTCTTACGTTTATGGGCGTTAGCCTGACCTCTCCCTCAGGCCTCTCCTCATAGAAGTATATGGGTCTTGTATACCTTATCTTAAACTGTCTTGCGCCGCAGTGCGGACATTCCATAACTTGAGAGGCCTCTCTTTTTATCTCCTTAACCAGCTGCTTGGCAAGTATAGGCCATCTTCTCTTCAATCTTCTTAGGAGGTTTAGTAGATATGCAATTCTCTCAGGAGGTAACTTTAGCCTTCCACACTGTCTACATGTCGCTTGAAGTAAGTCGTGAATTATATCTCCAAAGCCCGGATGAATAACTGGTCTTGCCAGGTCTATCTTTCCGAAATGTCCTGGACACTCTTCTCGTGTATTTCCACAAACAGGACATCTCTCTCCAGGCTCTATAGCTCCAAAGTTGGGGTCCCTGAGACCTCCTGCAACTGGGCTTCCGTCAGCTTCATACAGCTGTGGAACAACGACCGTGACCTTGGCCATTTTTCTGATTTCGCTAGGTGAAAGAATACCAAACTGTATTTTATCTATAACATACCTTTCCTTAAACTTAAAGTTAGGAGAAGGCATAGGGCATCACCCCCTTAAGAAGAGTTATCTCCAGAGCTTACGGATCCGCCATCTTGACTACCATTGCTCTTTATAAGACTTGATATATCAACTCCAGTCCTCTTCCTGAGTATATTAATTTTGTCAGTGACCTTTATCTCAGGCTTTATTCCCATACTCATTATCTCTTGTAACAGGAGCTTAAAGGCATATGGGACCTTTACTGGAACAACATCAGCGTTCGTTCCATGTATTGGACATTCAAATGCGCCTTTCTTTCTGTTGTACCAGGCTATGTGGCCACACTTCCTACACACATACATGATATATGCATCACTGTTGTCTAACAGCCTGTCTCTTGCCAGGCTGCTGGCTCCATGTCCTATTAGACAGTCCCTCTCCATCTCTCCAAACCTAAGACCTCCCTGTCTCGCCTTGCCTTCTGTGGGCTGTCTCGTTAGCAGGTGTCTTTTGCCAGTGGCTCTTGCATGCATCTTATCGGCCACCATATGATAAAGCCTCTGATAGAAGACTATTCCTATGGTTATCGGTTTCTCTATCATCTCTCCCGTTCTTCCATCGTACATTATCTCCTTTCCATAGGGATCATATCCATGCTTAAGGAGTCTTATCTTTATGCTCTCAATACTCTCCTTGTAGAATGGAGTTCCATCAATGTATCTGGCCTCAAGGGCTCCAAGCTTTCCAGCCATCATTTCAAGAAGCTGGCCTACAGTCATTCTTGAAGGAATAGCATGTGGGTTCAGTATTATGTCTGGAATGATTCCTTCCTCTGTGTAAGGCATGTCATAGTGGGGGAATATCATTCCGATAACTCCCTTCTGCCCATGCCTACTGGCAAATTTATCTCCTATCTCTGGAATTCTGAGATCCCTAACTCTAACCTTTACCAGCTTGTCTCTGCTAGTTGTTTGTGTTATGAAGACCGTGTCAACAACTCCCTTTTCTCCATATCTAAGCTGAACACTTGTATCTCTCTTTTGCATAAATGCGGTCTTCAGAATCCTCTCCTCGCCCATGAATCTTGGAGGACTTTCTCTACCTATTAGAACATCCCCTCCCTTTACTTCAACCTCAGGAGCGACTATCCCATCTATCTCCAACTTTCTATAATATTCATCTCCTTTATGATCTCTAAGGTCTGGACTCGGAACCGTTATCTTGTCGCTGACCCCTCCCGGGTAGACGTTTTCTTGTGCGACGTAAACTCTAAAGAATGAGGCCCTGCCAAGCCCCATGTCTATTGAAAACTTGTTGAAGATGAGTGCATCCTCAATGTTATAACCAGAATAAGACATGAGGGCTACAACCATGTTCTGTCCGGCAGGCCTCTCATTGTAACCCATTAGCTCCAGAGCTCTTGTCTGGACTATGGGCTTCTGAGGGTAATGTAAGAGGTAGGAGTGGCTGTCAGGCCTGTACATGTAGTTCAGCGCATAAAGCCCTAAAGCCTGTTTAGCCATAGCGCTCTGATAGGTGTTTCTGGGACTCTGGTTATGTTCAAGATAGGGAATGGTACTTGCCGCAACACCAAAGATCGCTGGAACCCAGAGCTCGACATGGGTATGTTCTTTAGTTACCTCCCATGGGAACTCTGCTATGTACGCATTTTCCTCCTCATCAGTATCAAGAAACTCTATGACTCCCATTTTAACTAAGTCCCAGAAGCTTATCTCTCCCTTAGCTAACTTCTCGACATGTTCTTTCTTGAGCTTTATTTCGCCGTTCTCAACTACGATTAGGGGTCTCATAAGTCTTCCTTCATCAACATTTATATAAACTTCATTTATGTATTCATCAACAATGTGCGCAACACTAACCTCATGAGGAAGCTCACCTTTCCTTCTTAGCTCTCTAATTTTCCTAGCTAGCTCAGCCCCGTCTGGATGATAACCTATCGGGCTTCCATTTAGAAAGACTTTGGAACCTTTGATCATAACATCTGGTACATTTCCAGTTTTTGTAACCTCCTTTATAAGGTCCATTAAAGGAATCACACCTAGCTCCTTGTAGAGCTTCTCCTCAATCTCTCTTTCAGGAACACCAACTGATATGTATGCATAAAGTGCTAGATTCTTAACAAGACCACAGTTCACGCCTTCTGGGGTCTCAAAAGGACATAACCTTCCCCAATGAGTTCCATGAAGGTCTCTAGCCTCAAAGTGTGCTTGTCCTCTACTTAGAGGCGATATTACCCTTCTTAAGTGACTCAAAAGACTTATCCAATTCGTTCTGTCAAGTTGCTGACTTATTCCGGTTCTATCTCTACCCCAATTACCTGTGGCTATCGCACTCCTCAGCCTGTCAGTGATTATGTTTGGCTTGACCAGATGCTTTAACGTGATCTTCCTCCTTCTGCTCAACGACTCTTCAAGTTGACTGCTTATGTGCCTTATGAGAGCTTGATATGACTCTCTAAAGAGCTCAGCTATAAGATCTCCGGCAAGTCTCAGTCTTTTGTTTGAGTAATGATCTTTGTCATCCGGTTTTCTTTTACCTAAGTATAGCTGGAGGACCCTGTTTGCCATCTCAGCTAGGTATAAGGCCTTTCTTATCCTTGCCTCTGGCGTGTTGCCAAGGTGAGGTAAAAACTCGTTGTCAAGAAACTCCTCTGCCCTCCTAATTCTTACCTCTCTAGCCTGGCCTGGTGCAAGCCTGTTTCCTATGTATTCTAAGGCCTCCTCCCTCGTGGTTGCTATCTGAGAGACTTTCTCAAATGAAGGGAGAAGCTCTCTTTGAATGTCTGGATCTGTTGAAACAGCAAGCATTATCTCGGCATCTTTCTCTAAGCCTAATGCTCTCATCAATATAACAAATGGTATCCTAGACCTGACCCTACTCATGCTTATCTCTAAACTTCCATCACTCATTCTATCAACAATTACCTGTCTTCTAATACCCAGGACCGTGGAAACCACTTTGGCCGTATGTGTTATCTTGGTTGTTCCAGCTTTGGCAGGAGTAACTATTATCCTGTTAACAGCTAGATCCTCTTGGGCAACTATAACCTTCTCACTACCATTTATGATAAAGTAACCACCAGGATCATTAGGATCCTCTCCTATCTCGAGAAGCTCCTCTTTGCTCATTCTAGATGTAGGATCTAGAACAGACTTAACCATAACTGGAAAGTCACATATCTTTACTTGCTCCCTTTGAACCTCAACACCATTTTCTATAAGGCTCATGTCCAAGTACACTGGAGCAGAATAAGTTATGTTTCTTATCCTCGCCTCCATGGGAAGTATTTTCCTAGGGTACCTCTTGTCCGTCTCCGTGACCATGGGTTCGTCTATCTTTACATCATTTATAACAACCTTTATGTCATATTCTTCAAGGGGTGATAGGACCCTAGATCTCCTTGGTATCCTAGCCATAGGCCTTATTTCTCTTACAGAAAAGATTATTTCTTTAAGCTTCCTCGTGACTAAGGCGTTGTAAGAATCCAAATGCTGTCTTGCAAGCCCTAGGGAGTTAATGTACGATTTAAATACTATCCAAAGATCATCAGGGGTTATAGTGCTATTCGAGTTTTTGCTATTAGAATTCAAAACAAAACACACCCCCAAAGAAGGCTAATAAGGTACTACTATCCTATATGCTATACTCTCTCCTGCCGTAGGGGACTTTCTCCTGATTTCAATAATATCTCCGGGCTTAGCTTTAAGTATTCTGACTATAGGATCGTTAATACTTATCATGGGAAGATTCCAAGGCTTAACCCCTAACTTTCTGAGAACCTCAGCGGCCTCCTCAAGCGTGAGTACTCTGTGTTCGGGCACAAGCTCGTGCTGAAGGATTTTCTTACTAACTTTACCAGGTTTAGGCATAGCCCCGCAACCACCCAAAGAAGCACGTTGCAAGCAAGGTTTATTTAAGCAACGTAAACTTGGCATTTTCTGTTTCAAGGCTAAGCATTTAAACCCTTTAAGAGAAAGAGACTATACGCGGTTGGGCCCGTAGCTCAGCCTGGTAGAGCGGCGGGCTCTTAACCCGTAGGTCCCGAAGGCCCTGGCCTGTGGGAGCGGAAGTCCCGGGTTCAAATCCCGGCGGGCCCGCCACATAGGCCTTGAGGGCTCCTAAACAAATAACACCTCCTGGAGGAATGAAAGGTATTGGTAGGAGAGTTTTTCGAGAGGACTAGCAATGAAAAGAGATATCATAGACTTAGACAATAAGTTAGCTAGCATCGACGGACTTCCGGTAATACTGCACAAAAGGTCAAGCACGCTGATAGTTGCCGACATACACTTAGGATATGAGGACCATATGGCCGCTCTTGGCATCTTTCTACCGAGGATGCAACTTAAAGCTGCACTAGATATCTTAAAGGATGCTTTAGATTCAATAAGTTTTAAGGTTAAGATAGTTATAGCTGGAGACCTTAAGCACGTTTTCGAGAAGCTTACACGACAGGAGAAGATAGAGACTATAAAACTGGTAGAGAGCTTGTCAAGAAATCAACTGGTAAAAGAGATAATACTAGTCAGGGGAAATCATGACACCTTCATAGCTCCCCTTCTAAGGAAGCTTGGTGTTGAGGTCGTAGAAGATAGCCTAGATCTAGGGGATGGTATCGGAGTAATACATGGTCATAAAAAGCCTCAGTGTGGTTGTGATATATTTGTGATGGGCCACGAGCATGCTAGCCTAATGGTTGATGTGGGAGGTGTTAGAACAAAGCTCCCCGTCCTTCTCAGGGTGCCCTTGGATAACGGATCACTAGCATATGTTCTACCCCCAACCGGAGTTTATCAGACAGGGAACGTGGTCAGCTTGAGCAAAGAATCTTATCTTTCTCCCATAATAAGAGAGCATGGAGTGATCGAGGACTCCATGGTTTGGGTCGTTGACAGAGATTATGGGACTATAAAGCTTGCAGAGCTAAAGTATGTTCTTGAAGCAGCTCTGCTCTGAATAATCACGAACCTTTATATATCATTGATTAACATAGTATGTATTGGAGATTGAATTTGTGGTGGGAATATGGCTACCCTGAGAAGCGGACTTGTTATAGCTGGTGGCTATGCGGATAAGGTTAGAAGGGTCCTCTTCGCTCAGTTAAAGGATAAGATAAAGTCTGGGGAGTTAGATTCTAAGGAAGTCGCTAGGGCTGCTGGAGAGCTTAACAGGTTACTTTTTGAGATGCTTGTTACTAAGCTCCAGATTGACAAGGGTGACGTGGTCAGAATCACAGTTGATTATGATGTTGAGAACAGCACAATAAAGTGGAAGCTTGACACACTTAAGGTCGAGGTTTGGAGAAGGATGCCCGAGGAGGAGATAGAACCTGCAATAAAAAGCGTTGTCGAAAAAGCAGAGGAGATAGTCTCTTCGGCAATACAGTTCTCAATAAGAAAGGAGGGTAAGACTGACACGGACGACCTAGTTTATAGCATAATATACGAGGATAGAGAGGTAGGAGCTCTTTTAGCAACCCCCATCAATGGGAAGGTTATCATAAGGGGAGCTGTCGTCGAACCTACACCACTTGTCTTAAAGAAAAACGTTTTAGAATATGAAGGTGAACTCGATGATTTCTTGTCCCAGAATATCGTTCAGATAATGAAGGGAGCTGAGAACGTTGAGAGAAGGGAGGCCGAGAGAGTTGTGAGGGAGATAAGATCATTATTGGCTACAGAAGAGGAAACAGCTGAGGAAGAGGAGTACTAGATCGTGATAGTAATCAAGGTCAGCAACCGGTGCACTCAACATCCTTTCTTCAGTGACGAGGTTGTTCTTCATCCCAGCTATAGACTGGTTTCTGGGTTCTTATCTTCATATTCTCCAGGGGCCTTCTCGTCGGGAGCCTTCCACCCCTGGGGACATCCTTTTCCATGCCTTATGGGCTTCTCTAAGTGACTCAGAAGGACTATTCTACTTGGCCTACTTTCACTTCTTACAGGATAACCTGTGATCTCTGAAAGTTTCCGAGCGAATTCCTTAACCTCTTCATGGCTGGGCATGTTTTCTCTTGAAAGCCTCTCCCTACTAGCACCAACATACATGTAAGCTTTAACCTCGATGTATGTAGGTTCGCCTATCTTGATTAACTTGGCAAAACCTTTAAGTGCTTCCTCATTATCGTTAAATCCTTTAACTAACGTTATCCTATAAACTGTCGGTGATGAGAAACTTGGCAGCATTTCTATGGTCTCAAGTGTCAGTTCCCAAGCCCTAGGTACGAGGGGTCTATTAAAATAATTATAGGATTTCTTATCCCAAGCCTCCAAGCTTATATAAAGTTGGCTCGGCTCCTCACTTAAGCTGCCAAGAACGTCAGGTCTCACTCCTCTGGTCACTAAAAAGGTTGTCATACCCCTCCTGTGAATTTCCTCTATAAGCTCCCCCAGGTAAGGGTAGAGGGTAGGCTCCCCGGTAAGACTTATGGCCACATGTTTAGGTTCCATAGCCTCCTCGAGAAGTTTTCTATTAACTCTTGGATGTCCCTTATACCCACTTATTATTCTCCTATATTCCCTAATCATTCCATCAACTATGATCTCTGGTTCATCAGCAAAAGGCATCTTAGTCTCATCCCATTCTATACCCACATCGGTGGGTCTAAGCCTCCAGCAGTGAAGACAGGCGTTCCAGCACCAAAAGGCTGTAGGACTCATCTGGATACATCTATGGCTTTCTATACCATAAAACTTGCATTTGTAACAGAACCTGTTCTGAGTCAAAGCTGCATGATTCCAATAGCATTTCTTCACGACACTGTGTCTTCCAACGAAGTGGTATTTTTGCTTAATAAGCCTCTCATAGAGAATTCTATATTTTTCTGGAACCCCTTGGGGTAGAGTTACAGCTTTGGCCATTAATTTTCACCCACCTTCTCCCTTATTAGTTATAACCGTTAAGCTCGGCTTGTATAAACCTTTCTCAATTAAATAGTTATATGCCGCATAGGCCGCCACTGCCCCCATTGCTGAAGCGGTTATGATCTGTCTGAAGCCTATCCATAAGTTCGTGCAGTCCCCTGCCGCAAAGATTCCTGGAATGTTAGTTCTCATCCACTCGTCCACCTTTATATACCCCCTCTCGTCCGTCTCAAGGCCTAGTTTCTTAAACCAGTCCTTTGGGGGCTCAAAACCTATTTCAATAAAAATGCCATCTATTTTCAATTCCGTTTTCTCTTTAGTAATTTTATTCTCTATGATGACCGATGTGACCTTTTTCCCGTCCCCCTTTATCTCCTTTACAACACTGTCCAAGATGAACTCAATGTTGTTCTTTGATTTAGCCAGCTCGACATAAAACGGCTTTGCTCTAAACTGCCTTCTTCTGTGAACAAGGTAAACCTTTTTAACGTATCCCGAAAGGACCAGAGCACCTTCAAGTGCAGAATCTCCACCCCCAACTACCACAACAGAATCCTTTCCTCTAAAGAATGGAGCATCGCATATACTACAATAACTAACACCGTGACCGTTGTACTCTTTTTCGCCAGGAACTCCTAGTTTTCTTCGTAGGGAGCCCACTGCCAGAATTATGGCCTTTGCATAGATATCCACACCTCTACCCTTTAATCTAAACCATGTGTCATCAACCTTTTCTATATCTTCAACCTTAACACCCTCATACACCGGGACATTGAAAAGCCTCTCAGCATGGGTTCTAAACTTCGCTATAAGGTCTGTGGCCCTTATCTTTCCAAGACCTGGATAGTCGTCAACGTAATCAGTATTAAGGAGTTGACCACCAACGTTCTCTGTCAGAACTGCTGTTTTGAGCAAAAATCTCGCCGAATAGAGGGCAGCAGAAAGTCCAGCAGGTCCTCCCCCTACTATAGCGACATCTAACCTCTCGCCCCTAGGAACTTTCCGTCTCAGACTGAGCCTTAAGGCCATCTTACAATCACCCTTTTGCTATATTTCTTACGGGTTAGTCAGCCATCTCAACACTAGATACTATAAGCTTTAAGCACGACGTTCTCCATGCGATTCTGAGAAGTTAGGAGTCAGAACTTAAAGGCTTCAGCATATATCTCAGGGAGTACGGCCTTCCTCATCCTCCAGAGCAACAAAGGTATCTAAACTTTTAAAGTTTTAAAGTGAAGTTGCGGAGGTTAAATTACCTCGATAGAAACTGGAGGCCAAATTTTCTAAAAGGACATGTCTTC
>JALWOJ010000005.1 GCA_026995555.1 Acidilobaceae archaeon
GAATTATATCAAGTCCTAAGGACCTAGATAAAATCCTTGAGGACGCCTTAAAGATAGCCAGAGTTTCTAAGGAAGATCCTGAGTGGCCAGGATTTCCAGATAACC
The DNA here is from genome assembly GCA_026995555.1 of Acidilobaceae archaeon. Taxonomy (GTDB): domain Archaea; phylum Thermoproteota; class Thermoprotei_A; order Sulfolobales; family Acidilobaceae; genus JALWTO01. The sequence continues at coordinate 106 of JALWOJ010000005.1, forward strand.
TAGGATCTGGCGGCAGCGTTGAAGTGTTTGACAAGAAGATAGCTGAGGTCGAACCTAAGGATCTAGTTGAAATAACAAAGAATACAATAGATTCCCTCAGCGAATTTGAAGGGGTCAGACATACTGAAAGCATGACAGTCAGTATCATAGAAAAGACTTTCATTGCCAACAGCAGGGGAGGGAGTGTTGAGGGGGAGAGAACTTTACTAACTGTTTACACTGGAGCATCTTCCGGAACTGAGGGTAGCTATTACGACTATTACTCAGGAAGAAAACTCGACGTAGATAAAATAATCGAAGTTTCAAGAACTGTAGGAAGGAGGGCTAAGGAGGCCGCTGAAGCTAAACCTCTTGAAACTGGAACATATACTTTAATACTTGAGCCTAAGGTGGTCTCTGGAATTCTGTCATCCGTGCTAGTGCCTGCAATATCGGCTGAAAACGTTCAGCAGGGCAGAAGTCCTCTTAAGGGGAAGATCGGAGAAAGAGTTCTCAGCGAGGAGGTCACAATAAAGGACAGCCCCTACATACCTTGGCTTTCTGGCTCTACAGCCTTTGATGACGAGGGAGTTCCGACTATTGAGAAGGACATATTCTCGAAAGGCGTATTGAACACCTACCTCTACGATACATATACAGCCAAAAAAGAGGGCAAGAAATCGACAGGTAATGGATTTAAGAGAAACCCTTGGTCAGATCCCACACCAAGTCCCACGAATATAGTTGTAGATGTTAAAACTCGGGAGCTTGACTCAATAATGAGTGATATAAAAAGAGGAGCTATAGTAGGATTAACTATTGGAGAGTGGCTTTCAAATCCAGTCAGCGGGATGATAAATGCGACCGTTACCTTCGGATACCTAATAGAGAATGGTAGCATATCTAGACCGATCAAGGGAGTTATAGTATCAGGAAACCTTTATGAGGCTCTAGGAGAGAAGTTTGGAGGAGGAGCTGGAAAGATCGAGTGCTTCGACGCTTTCTGCACTCCATCCTTAGTTCTAAATAACTTCAGACTTGCTGGCAGATAGCTTTTAAAACTAAACTTTTTCACCTTTCCGAAAATTCTTTTTTCATTGAAAGAGGAAGGTGGGTGTCATCACATTGTCGTACTCCGAGTTCGAGCTAGTGGAACCTACATATTTCAAGAAACATAGAAAGGAGCTCAGGGAGAAGCTGTTAAACAGGCTTGATGTACAGAGGGCTGGAAGGGAGGCAATAAAGGTTCTCGAAAAGATAAGAAGTTTCTCTCCAAGAATAGTTGAGGTACCTCAAGATGTTCCTCCAACCTATCTTGTGAGGGCTAAAGGAAAGGCTGCCATATTTGTTGTAGTTTACCCTGATAGATACTTTATCTATACATCTGACGCGATGAAGGTAGTGAACTATATATTAGATGAATACGTCATCAAAACTGATATAGACGAATATATCGTTCTTATATTCTATAGTAGAAAAGGTAGACTCGGTCCAGCCGCCTACCTTTATCTCGGAACGGTCATCGAAACCAGAGACATAGGAGTCTTGTTTATAAACGGTGAACCGGAGGAAGTTGCAGAGGTAATCGAAAAGCTTAGAAGGGAGGGTAGATATGAGCCGGAGGAGGAGGAGAGTATTAAAATAAGTTGATTGTTGACTAGGAGCGTTCAGTGCCTCTCGTGCTCTCCAACAATATCTTCTTCTCAATGCTCGCAACGAGCCTTCTGGTTGATATCACGGCGTCCGGATTGACGCTTATGCTGTCTATGCCCTTTCTCACTAGGAACTCAACAACCTCTGGATAGACACTGGGCGCCTGGCCACATATGCTCACAGTTATTCCATTTCTATGCGCTGCATCTATTATTAGCCCCATTGCATTTAGGACTGCAGGATCCCTCTCATCGAAGTAACCCATTTTATAGAGAAAGCTTGAATCCCTGTCGACCCCCAAGATTAGCTGTGTCAGGTCGTTACTGCCTATACTAAAGCCATCAACGAGTTTTGCAAACTCGTCCGCAAGAAGAACGACACTGGGAACCTCGACCATTATCCAAACCTTAAAGTCCTTGTTCCTCTCCAGACCCTCATCTTCCATAATTTTTAATGCCCTCTTGAGCTCCCAAACAGTCCTGACAAATGGGAGCATTACCCAAACGTTCTTGAGACCCCACTCATCCCTTACCTTCTTTATAGCCCTTATCTCTAGCCTGAAGGCAGGCTCATAATTCGGATGTATGTACCTGGAAACACCTCTCCACCCAATCATAGGATTTCTTTCGTTTAAGAGTTCAAACTTCTCTCCTCCCTTAAGTTTGCGATACTCGTTAGACTTAAAGTCACTAAACCTAACGACAACGGGCCTAGGATGTACGACAGAGGCGACTTTGGCTATCCCTTCAGCTAACTTCTCGACAAAAAACATTCCTCTACCTTGCTCTATCAGATACATCGGATGATGACCTATCTGGCTTGATATTATGAACTCTACTCTCATTAACCCTATCCCATCAAAGGGTAAATGCTTATACTTTTCTATTTCATCTGGATGTCCCAGGTTCATGTAAATCTTAGTTGCTGTTATTGGGTAAAGATCGCTAAAGGCCTCTAATAAAGTAGCGTTAAGAGGACCTTCCTCCTTTTCCTTAGGCTTTTCAACCTTGCCTGAGAGAACTACACCTCTGCTTCCATCTACAGTTACTATCATTCCATCCTTTAAGACCCTTGTCGCATTGTTTGTGCCAACGACTGCAGGGATTCCTAACTCCCTCGCCACTATCGCGGCATGCGCTGTGAGTCCTCCCTCATCTGTGACTATGGCTGAGGAGATCTTCATGTAAGGAACCCAGTCTGGGTCAGTCATTTTAGTGACCAGAACGTCTCCCCTTTCTATTTTCTTCGCTGCGTCCTCAATATTCAAAACAACCTTTACCCTTCCCGAGGCAATACCTGGGCTTGCAGGAACCCCCTTAACAAGGATCCTACCTACAGTCTCCTTTTCCTCCTTTTTCTTCTCCTCTTCGCCCTCCTTAGACCCTATGACCGTGACAGGGCGAGCCTGCGTAACGAATATTGCATCCCTGCCCTTAAGATCGGAGTCTATAGCCCACTCTATATCAACATAGGTACCAAAATGTTTCTCTGCTATCTTCCCAAGCTCCCCTAATATCCTTAACTCCTCATCGCTAAGGCTAGGAGCTTCAGACCTTATTCCATATGAGAGAATTATATCTGCTATGTGTGGATACTCTTTTTTCAGTTTTTCTAGATCTTCTTCACTTTCCGGAATTCTAATCTCCACATTCTCCTTTTTGATCGGATCGTAGAACAAGCCCTTGAGCTTCTTTGCTATCCTCCTCTCAACAACCTTTAGGGTTTCTTTATCCAAAATGTATTGATCTGGGGTAACCTTACCCTCAACTATGTACTCTCCCAGTCCCCAAATACTTTCGATAACTATCTTATCCTTCTCTCCAGTAACCGGATGTATTGTAAAGAGAACCCCGGAGCTCCTAGAATTTACCATCTTCTGGACAATAACGGCCATCAGCGCACTCTCATGTTCTATATTTAAACTGTCCCTATAGCTTAATGCCCTAGCAGTCCAAAGACTCGCCCACACCCTTTTTATGTATTCAATAAGATCTTCTATACCTTGAACATTAAGGTACGTGTCCTGCTGTCCGGCAAAACTTGCTTCCGGAAGGTCCTCAAATGTAGCGCTACTTCTTACTGCTACTCTAGGATTTTCTATACCTATTCTTTTGCCAAGATCCTGATAAGCCTTTGCTATTATCTCCTTAAGTCTGTGAGGCATAGGAGTCCTTACAAACTTTGATCTTATGATTTCACTGGCCCTCTCATATTCTTGGGGAGTTCCAGAGACTATCAATTGCTTAAGTGTATGACCTATAAATTCTCTTATTCCCGTTTCCTCAATAAAGTACTTGTAAGCCTCACTTGTCAAGACAAAGCCTGGAGGAACCGGTATTCCTGCCCTTATCATTTCTCCGAGTCCAGCAGCTTTACCTCCAACGAGCTCGAAGAGATCTTTCTTACAATCTTCAAGCCACAGAATAAACTTTTCTTCAGAACTTGATCCGTTCATCTTTTAAACACCAGGTCTATAGTGGGGTAACTCTAATATAACTTTTTACTTGAGAGAATTGAAAACATTAAAATGGTTTCCCTTTTAAAGTCTTTTCTGAATAATATCTTTAGCTTCATCTACCTTTATATTTTCAATTCTCTCACCGCTTTCAGTAAAGTAAAGAGTCACAGTTTTGCTCTCCATTTCCTTTAAGCCAATAAACGCCAGGACTGGTATTGAGAGCCTTCTAGCCTTCTTTCTTTGAGTCTGTTCCTTAAGTCTGGAAACATCTATTCTCGTGTTAAATCCCATAGATCTTAACCTTGATGCGACCTCCCACGCATACTTGTAACTTTCCCTGTCAACAACTATAACCTGGATCTGGGTCACAGTCTTCCTTCTTAAAGTATAGATGCCAAGTTCAATGCCAGCATCTATTATTCTCTCTATTCCTATGCTGACTCCAGTTGCTGGTATCTCCTTTCCAAGGAAGATACCTATGAGGTTATCATATCTACCTCCTCCAGCAACACTGCCTATTTTTGGTTTATCAAGAACAACTTCAAGTATAGGACCCGTATAGTAATCCAGACCCCTTACTAGGCTTAAATCTAATAATGTGAGCTTCCTTTCGAAGATCAGATCAAACATTTCTCTTAGATGTCTGGTAGCCTCCTTAACGTTTTTGTTATTGCCATACTTCTCTTCAATTTTATCTAACGTCTCGTCAGGATCTCCTCTGAGGGATATTATCTCTAGAATCTTCTCTGTCGTAGTGCCATTAAGCCCTATTCTTTCCATTAATTCTCTTTTAACACCTTCAACGCCTATCTTATCAAGTTTATCTATAGCTCTATATACTGGCAAGGGGTTTTCGATGCCTAGCTCCTCCTCGAATATTCCAGTAAGAAGTCTTCTATCGTTGACTCTAACTTTAAAACCATCATTAAAGCCTAAAACTCTTAGAGCGTCAACCACTAGATTAACGATTTCTGCATCAGCTTCAGGATAGGAAGATCCTACAATATCCGCATCGCACTGATAGAACTCCCTATATCTGCCCTTCTGAGGTTCTTCGTGCCTCCAGACGGGAGCTATGTGATACCTCTTAAATGGTAATACAACGTCCTGATGGGAGGCAATGAACCTTGCTAGAGGCACGGTTAAATCGTATCTAAGCGCGTATTCCCTACCACTCCAAGGATCCTTAAACCTCCAGATAAGCTTGTTTTCAGCCTCCTCTCCGTACTTTCCAGCCAGCGTCTCCCAGTATTCGACTATTGGAGTATCAATAGGATCGTAGCCATATCTTTGAAAAAGCTTTTCAAGCCTTGAAAAAAGCTCCTTCCTAAGTATCATGAGGTCTGGCGTAAAGTCTCTGAAGCCTCTGGGAGGCCTAGGCCTTTTTCCTGTCAAGATCCAGCCACCTTGGTCTTCAAAGACTGAAGCGTCGATGGCGTTATTTAAGATTACTTAATTTTAAGCTTTAAAGATTAAGGGCCTGTGAGCTACTAAAAAGGTTGGGGTAGATAAATACTTCCCCTCTCAAATTTGACCTCAATTAAGTTGGTCTCGTAAATCTCTTCAAGCAACTTCTTTTTCATGATTTCCCCAGGCTTTCCATACCCTACAACCGTTCCATCCTTGATCAGCAGAACCTTATCAGCTATTAAGGGAATTAGATGAAGCTCATGCATGGTCACTATAACAATTGAGCCCTTTGAGGCTATTGACCTTAAAGCCTTCATCACGGCCCTCTGCATACGAATGTCTAAATGGGCTGCTGGCTCGTCTACAAGCAAAACTTTAGGATCGGTCGAGAACCCTCTAGCTATACATGCCAGCCTTCTCTGACCACTACTTAGGTACATCAACTTTGTATCAAGAAATTCGCTAATAAAAGGTATATAACTTAAGGCAACCTTTACATTGCCCGATGAAGCTATGATCATCTCCCTCGGGGTTGCCATGACGTCCGCTTCAGGATAGGATGGAATAAATGAGATAAAAGAAGGCTTTAAGTTTCTCAGCTTTTCTCGGCTCCTACCACATATTTTCAGCTCCCCGTTCTCCAAAGGAACGATGCCAGCCAAAATCCTAAGGAGCGTGGTCTTGCCAGAGGCATTAGGGCCCACTACAGCCAAAACTTCGCCTTCTTTAAGGGAAAAACTTAAAGGACCTACCTTAAAGCCCTTAGGATACCCTCCGAGAACGTCCTCAGCAACTAAACCTCCAGGACATTTCCTCATATCGACTCCCTTCTCATCTCCCTAATTATATAAATCATTACGGGAACTCCTATTATAGCGACTATCGACGTCAACGGAAGTTCTAAGGGTGCAAAAATTGCCCTCACCGCAATGTCTGAAAGGACAAGAAGGGTGGCTCCAAGCAGGATGGAGGCCGTGAAGAACCCTATGTATAGGGAGCCCATTAACTCCCTAGCGGCCCATGGAGCAACAAGTCCGATAAAGCCTATTGGTCCAGCTAACGCTACAGCAGCTGTAGTTGCCAACGCTGCACCTGAGACGGCAACGATCCTCGTCCTTTTAACCCTAACTCCTATGCTTTCAGCAACTTCGTCCCCTAGCATGAGTTTTTCTATGTTTTTCCCCATTGAATAAAGTAGCAGGAGGGCCGCTACATCTAAAGCCAGGCTATAGAGAACCTCGTTTCTGGTTGAGAAGGCAACCGTACCGAAGAGCCAGAGAATTCCCCCAGCGATCTTCTCACTATTCTTAACCATGATAATCATGCTTGCTGCCCAAGTCAAGTAGCCGACTGCAACACCAGAGAGTATTATTGAAAATGGTGAAGAGCCCGCAAAGGACGAAAAGAAGATCATTAAGGCAAAGGCTGAAAGCCCTCCAATGAGAGCTATTAGATATGTAGCTAAAGGATTTACCCAACCCATAGCAATAGCTATTAAAACTCCTAAACCAGAGCCTCCCGCCACACCCAGGATGTAGGGGTCAGCTAAGGGGTTTCTGAGAACATATTGTAGCGTAGCACCTGCTGATGAAAGTCCTATACCTGCAACAATCGCTGCTAACGTTCTCCAGAGCCTCTCCTCGAGGACAAATTTAGTTGCGGGAGACAAACTGTTTCCTAAGATGTAGTCAATTACATCTAAAAAGCCTACCTTCCTATAAGCGCCTACGGCCAAAGAGGCCATTGAAGAGAATAGAAAAATAATCAAGATAAGTGATATCTTTATTAGAAAATTCTTCCTCAAAGAGTTTCTTCACCTCAATATTCCTCAAGTGGTCGGCAACCTCGGTATCTTGAACGTCTTAGGCGATATGATCTGTGGTATCTCGCTTAGAGTTAAGTTGAAGGCTCCAGGGTAGAGTATTGCAGCTAAGAGCCTTGCACCGAGAACTACTCTCGGGCCGGGCCTATCTAGAATGTCGTTATATTCGCCTACGATAAAGTAGATCCTGCCTGTCCTGACAGCCGTTATGTTAAAGACAGCGTTACCCAAAAGACCCTCTAAATACTTTATGAACTTCTGTCTGGTCATGTTAATGCCAGAATAGCCTAGGGTCACGACAATAACATCAGGGTTAGCCTTTAGAAGGCTTTCAGGACTCACTGCCTGCCAACCCGAAATAAATGAATATGCGTTCTCTCCTCCTGCAAGCTTTATCATATCGTCCTGGAAGGTAGAGTTTCCAACGACCCAGAGAGGCTTAAGCCAGGCAATTATTGCCATTTTCTCCCTATGTATGCCCGTGCTGTTTATGTAGTTATTTATGTAGGTCCTGAGAGCTATGGCCTCCTCCCTCAGCTTCTCAGCAACCATAGCGGCCTCTGCAGGGTGACCCGTAACCCTTCCAACAAGTATTATGCTGTCAAGTACGTCTTGGAAGGTCTTATCTGGAAGCAAAATGACAGGAATCCCGTATTCAGCCAATATCTTCTTAAGTGTGTGATGACTTACAACGCTGTTCACTCCTATAACAAGATCAGGTCTCAGGGAAAGTATTAGCTCTACGTTGGGGTACCAGCCACTACCTATATTTATCAACGTTCCATTCTTTACCTCCTCCACAACCTGAGGAGGATAGTTAGAGTATTCATCAACAGCTATGACTTGACTTGAAGCGTTAACAGCCCAGAGGATTTCGGTCACGCTAGGGAGAAGGCTTACTATTCTAGTGGGTTTTTTAGGTATTGTTACTGGTTTGCCAGTGGCGTCTGTTACGGTTACTGGAAAGAGAACCATATCGTAGAGCTTATCGATTCTCTTTTCAAGCTCAACTATCTGTGACTGGATGGCTGTAATATTTGAACTTGAAGAGGATAGCTCGGCCCTTAAAGTCTCTATTTGATTTTCAAGATCTGCAATGTTCTTCAGCATTTTACTCATATTTGAGGCCTGGGAGGTTTGGTTAGCTTTCAGAGTTTCAACAAGTATCTTTAGCTCTGAAAGAGACTTGTCCAGAGCATTAATCTGAGAGCTTACTGTAACCAACTTATTAATTGAAAGCTGAAGCTGTGAAATTGATTTACTCACGTTATTTAGTTTACTATTTATCTCGCTCTGAGTTCTGCTCATTTTGCCTAACTTGTATGAATTATAGGAAACAAGGCCGGCTGCTATAAGCGCTATTACCATAGCTATTAAAGCTAAGGCTACAACTTTTGTAGCCGAGGAACCCTCCACTGCAACGCACCAGAGAACTGGATAGGGTATCCAGGCTTAAAACTTTAATTCTGACCATTACTATTTTAGTTTTTCATCGACGCATTTCATAAACATATTTAACCTCGTCTTGTAGACCTCTAACATATCACAAAGCTTAAGTAAAACTTCACAATCTGCAGGAAGAATTAAGTGAAGCTTATCGAAGGCCCTAACTTCAATGACATAGCCTAACTTTCTGGACCTTCTCATACCGCTGTGTGTAAAGCCCGAGGACAGAGCGCACGAGATGATGATCTCTGCCATGTCCTCATTAATGGTTATGAAATGAACTATTGGAGGATGAAGTGCAGCCCAAACGATAAACTCATCTTTAATCAGACCTGAAGCTTCAAGAGCATGAGGACACAAATATCTACGGCATTTTTCAGGCCTATGACAAGAACAAACCATCCTAGAATTTTTCTTATCCAAAAGATCTTTACCATACATAACAACTACTCTGCCACTACAAGAGCTTGAAGTGTAGATCCCTTCATGCTTGAAATTGAACTTCTGAAGCCAACTGGCTATTTCACTATCCACCTTACCATTTTTTAAGTCGCGGATGAGCTTTTTTATCGCCTCTTCTCTATGTTTTCCCCATTCCGTTAAATTCAAAACGCTCCCTCCACCATTACAAGAAATTAATACTTTACTTTTTTGATAAAGGACAAATATCCTTAAAA
>JALWOJ010000006.1 GCA_026995555.1 Acidilobaceae archaeon
CTGCTCTTTGCCAATAGCTCCACTCCAGATATACTCAACACCATCTTCACTTGTAAGATGCACCTCAGAACTAGCCTTCTCAGGCAGATTCAACAAGAAATTTGGCGTAGATACATAGGGGTAGTTGAATATATAGGCCTTCTCCTTCTCAAGTGAGCTCAATTTTATAGGCGTACCTGAGGCATCTACAAGCTGCACCTTCTCATAACTCTTATAGAGTTTACCATCTTCGGCATAGAGTAGCTGATCGATCGTGGATGGTTTGAGTAAAACCACCGCACCACTTACACCAACTACCTTTAAAAAATCTCTTCGCTGCATTATCTCTCCTTATGCCTACAAGTAGATATTAGTTGAACATATCCCTATACATACCTTTAGCCCACTCTTTAAGCGCCTTACCATTGTTCTCACCCACTTTGCCTCTCCACTCTTGTGAGAGCTCTACATTTGTGAAGCCTTTGAGCTTTTTACCCTCAAACTCATACTCTGCACGAACAGAGATAGCGTGTTCTGGTTGTGCCGAAACTGCCGAGTAACAGACAGTAAGTGGTGATTGCCACTTGATATCTTTACCGCTATTGATACGACCGGCGATAAGCTTACCTAAGTAGTGCCCCTCAGAGTTGGCTGTGTTACCCGATTTAGAATACCCCATAGGTCGCGCATCACCCGCTACATAGATATTCTTCTCACCTACTACCTCATAGGTGAATGGATCGATATTTCCCTCTAGCTTATTAAATGCGGTATCTTTGGCTACGCCACAAATTTCAAGTAGTTTACCCCCTCTTACATGTGGATAAAAGGCGGCATCGGCAAACTCATACTCCTCATCGAACTCACCTGCTACCACTTTTTTATTCTCCAGATCGATACTCACAATTTTAGCATTTGGCACATACTGTACATAATCTTTATACATCTCATCAAAAGCGGAGTGGAATCCCTCTCGTTTAATGGTGATATCTGGATTCTCATCAAGCAATATGACTTTACCGTTAATCTCATTGCGTTTAAAGTAGTCAGCAATAAGACAGGTCCTCTCATAAGGTGCTGGAAGACAGCGGTAGTTACCACCTGGGACCGTTAAGATAAAGTTCCCCTCTTCAAAATCCTCCAACTTATTTTTAATGGTCATATGCTCAGAGCTCAACATAAAACCGGCTGGATACTCTTGACGAACGCGTCTTTCTGTCGTGGCATCTAACCCCCAAGGTGCATAGTCATAATCTATACCTGGTGCTAACACAAGGTGGTCATATGCGATATCACCTTCTGTCGTTTTAAGGATTCTTGCCTCTTTATCTACACCAGTAGCTGCCGCGTGGAAGAAGGTGTAGTTATTCTCTCTTGCCGCTTGAAGGTAGTCATGGGTTAAAAACTCCAGATCGACCGCACCAACAAGATAGAGATTACTGATTGGACATGAGACAAATTCACTTCGTTGCTCTACTAAGATAACATCTGCATTGGGTGCGAACTTCTTGGTATATTTAGCTACAGAGAGCCCTGACCATCCGCCGCCAACTACGACCACTCTAGGCCCTTTTGGTGCAGGTAAGTTAGCCATATTTGCCGATGTAGCCGCTTTTGTAGCACCCTTTTGCGCTGAAGGCTTCGCCTCATCCTTTGCACAACCGCTCACTGCCAACGCAGCCACTGCCACGCCTGAAAATTTAAGTGCGTCTCTTCTTGATAATGCCATTGTGTTTCCTTTGATTATATTTTGTTACACCATTTTATTACGATAACCTTAGTGACACATTAAGAAATGTAATAAATTGGAATAAATAATTTTAATAGTAGCATAGTAAAAAAGAGAAAATCAAGAGATTGTCAACTATTTGATTTTTTTATCCTAAGAGGTGATAAAAATGTGATGTACTCACTGACCTAAGTTTAAGAGTTGATAGAGAGTCTCCAGTAATAGAGGATGGATTATATATAGAAGTGGCCAACAGGGTGAGACTTGAACTCACGGAGGTGTGACCCTCGAAGCTCTTTAAAACCGGTGTATTCAACCAGGCTCTGCCACCTGTCTAGTTGAGCGTTTTTTATTGGAGTGGCATCACGCTTGATATCAAGTTCCAAGGGCTAAATGGCTCACTCTCTAACTTTTCGATGCGCCTAGAGGACTTTGAGCTAAGAGCCTTTGAGGTGATGGCGCGCTACTTGAAGATACCAAATCTAAGCACCACCATCGCCTACCCTAAAGCCTTTAACATAATCGATGTCCAAAAAGAGATAAAGACCCTATCTAAGATCAAAGCGCTAGGGTACACACCCCCTTCGTATGAAGCCTTAAAGCTTAAGCAGATTATAGCAAACGACCTTAACAGTGTCGCTAATGATGATTTGAGTAAAATAAGTGGGAAG
>JALWOJ010000007.1 GCA_026995555.1 Acidilobaceae archaeon
GTTGTTAAGATCTTTTTGGCATTTAACGTACTGAAAGTCTCTAAATTTTTCTGGGCTAAGTAGTCAAACAGGGATCTCTCGCCTAGACTTAAGATCTCGTTGCCAGCACATTCAACACCTTTATATATCACGCCAAAAGAGACCTTGGCTTTTTTCAATATAGAGGTAAAAGCCATTATTGTATTCCTGGCTAGCTGGTCATAGGCTTCAACACCATCTATATAATATAGGTATTCCTGGCTTCCATCAAACTCCTCTAGACCCAAACCTTCTAAGAACTTAGCCCTCTCCTCCTGATCATAACCAAATGGATTTCCAGTCCTATATACATTCTCCAAGAACTCTGAGGCCTTTGAGGGCACTACACCCTTCTCCGTTAGAGAAGCTCTAGCAAGCCTAACACACTCTAGAAAATCTACACCTGAAAGCATATAACACTGCTCGACACATGCACGGCAGTCAGTACATGAGTAAAGGATGTGTGTAAGCTTTGTAGAGGTTTCAGGTCTAAGGATGCCATCAATAAGCCCTCTAACTATCTCCACCTTCCCTCTCAAGTAGTAACTTTCGAATCTGTAGACCTCTCCACTTGGACATATGGGAAGCCCTGTCTCCCAGCTTTGCATACAGGCTCCACACTTTATACATCTATGAAGGATATCGCTGCAGGAGCCCTTGAGTTTAATTATTGAATATTCATCACTCATAGCATCACCCCGCTAAATGTCTCTGAAGAGTCTATGTGGGTTCAGGATACCCTTAGGATCAAGCATCTTCTTTAGTCCGAGCCCTATTTCATAGTAGATGCCAGTTCTAGCAAACTCCTCATTCGATGTAGATACACATCCATATCTTCTCTTCAGATCGCTTAGTAGCTTCAGGACAGCTATTAACTTCCTTTTGTCCGTTTTTGTGGGATCATAATGAATGTCTATTTCAATATAAGTGTTTAAGCCTAGGTACTGATAATAAATTACATACTCTGTTTTAATATCGAAGTTTTCTTTAAGGATCATCCTAACCTCCTGGACATAATATGGAGTTTTGTCTATGGCAGCATAACATATGGAGGGTAACATGGCCCCAAAGGGCTGAAGCATCCTTGGACTGTAAAGTGAGGGGGACAGCATCTTCTCTATCTCCTTTTTACTAATGCTTGTTACAACGGATCCTCCATAGGCTTCTATCAAGGAATTTACTATCCTTAGGTTTGCCTCAACCTGATCTCTAGGTCCCTCAATCTCTGCTATAAGGAGGTGTTCAGGAACCTCAACGTCCACACTCTCGTCTTTCACATCCGGAACCCTAAGTAGCTTGGGTATGTATGAGCCTGAGATTGCTAGTAGCGTTGATGGTATGTAAAAGTACTGTATTCTGCGTGCAAACTCGTTTAACCTCTTCATATCATCAAACCCAACTGTCAGTATTTCATTACGTTCCTGTTGGGGATACAGTCTAATGGCAGCCTTAGTTATAATTCCTAAGGTTCCTCTGGTGAAGAGGAACAAGGGGGTTAGGTCGAGTAATGGTATATGCCTGTAGAAAGGAGCATGTTCTCTTAGATATGACAACGACCAGGTTCCTGTATGTAACAGGTCTCCTGTTGGAAGTACTACTTCAAGGCCCAAAACTTGATCCTGGCCATATCTGGTAGCTCCAGGTTTCATTGAGGTGAATGCTATGTTACCTATGACTGATGCGGAGTAGGGTGCCAAGGGACCTATGTACTTAAGTCCATGCTTAGCTGCCTCCCTTGCCAAAAGTCCGTGGCTTACTCCAGGCCCAATCATGGCCACCTGAAGGTCTTTATCTATTTTAAGTTCAGTCATTCTCTTCAAGTCTAGCAATATGTATTCATCGAATCTAGGTATTGTTAAACCTACAAGGTTCGATCCTATACCTTCTACTACAACTTTTACGTTCATGTCATTTGCTAGCCTTACTACACTCTGAACCTCCTCTACACTCTCTGGCTGAACTACTACGAAGTTAGTAGAGGATATACCTGTTAATGTAAAGCTTGAATCTCTAGTATGAGCTATCGTTATAGCCGGGTCAGCCGAAAATCTGTCTTCTGGAATAATGTCCTTAAGTTTTTTAAGTAAGATTTCCATATCTTCCTGGGTCAAGGATAAAACCCATTTTATAATTATAGATTCACATTATTAAGTCATTATTGTCTCACATTACATAGTCCTAATAAGTGATGATTTTTATAAACTTTATTATTTTAATAAGAAGTAGAGGTCAAGAACCTTGGAGATTGTAGTCTTAGTAAAAAATGCCTTAGATCCTTCACGGATAAAAGTCAAGGATGACGCCGTTTTATTAGATAAAAGCCCAAGGATAACTAGTAGTATTGATAAAAATGCCTTAGAGGCAGCTCTCCAACTGCGTGATATATGTGGAGGTAAAATTAGGGCTTTAACTATCGGTGGCTCATCAGCAAAAGACTCATTAGTTGAAGCCCTAGCTATGGGCGTTGATGAGGCTGTATTTGTAAATAGCGGTAAGAGGTCATTAAATGGCCTAGAAAAAGCAAAGGCTTTATCCAATGCAATAAGAAAGATTTCACCCTCTGTTGATTTAGTTCTTCTTGGCGAGGCTAGTATTGATAACTTCTCATCACAGACAGGTCCTAGGCTCAGCGTAGAACTAGACCTTCCCTATGTTAGTTATGTGGCCAACCTTAAGTGTGAGGAGAAGAACGGCACATATATCTTTAAGTTAACAAAGAATATTGGAGAATACACTATAGAGATGGAGGCCCCGACACCCCTAATCCTATCTGTAACTAGGGAGATAAACAGGCCTCGTTACGTGCCGTTCTCTAGGATCTTAAGAGCGTCTAGACAGGCATCTAAACTGATAAAGGAGATTAACTTAGATACCATTTTAATAGATCATGCAGGATCATTAAAGAGAACAAAGGCAATTCCATACAAGGTCTCACGAAAGAGGATAGTCTTTGAGGATCCGCCTGAGATCTCTGTCAAAAAGCTTATTAAAGTACTTGAAGAGGAGGGTGTGTTATCATGAAGTCCTTGGCTTTTTCACTGAACATTCAGGACTTAGGCGAGCTGATCACTGCTCTCAGATCTCTAAACATAAGAGAAAAGGACATATATGTTGTGGCACCAGATGATATCATTAAAAACGAGAAGAACAGGAAGTTAGGTAGGGTCAAAATTATTCCCTTAAGATCTACGATACCAGAAATCATTGTTTATAGCAAAGCCGTGGCTGAATCCCTGTGGAACTTTAGCCAGGATAATAATGTTGAAATAATGTTGTTTGCTGCTGATAGATTAGGAAAGGAGATAGCAGCCTATATAGCGCAATTTGCAGAAGTAGATCATCTCTCAGAGGCACAGAAGCTCTACTGGACGGATGAAGGATATCTAGGTGGGGAAAGGAACATTCTATCAGGCAAGGTAATAGTCGAGGAGGTCTTGACAAGGAAACCCTATGTAGCTACTATAATGCCTAGGTCATATTCAAGTGCAGAGTTCAAAGATGAAGCCATAGTGTCAGGTGAAATATACATAGACATCAACAAGTACAATAAGCTGAAGATACTCAAGGCAGAAAGTGCTAGGAAGGAAAGTATTGATATAGAAAGTGCTAAAATCATAGTTAGTGTTGGAAGGGGCTTTAAGAAAAAGGAGGACCTAAAACTCGCCTTTGATCTTGCTAAGCTCCTTGGAGCTGAGATAGGCTGCTCAAGGCCTATAGCCGCTGACTTAAAATGGCTTAGTGAAGATCACTGGGTTGGTCTGAGTGGACATAAGGTCAAGCCAGACCTCTATATGGCTATAGGTATATCTGGCCAGAGCCAACACATAGCAGGTATGAAGGACTCTAAGTTAGTGGCTGCTATAAACATAGATAAGGGTGCACCGATATTTTCTAATGCAGACTATGGAATAGTAGGCGATCTATACAAGGTAGTTCCACTGCTCATTAAAGAGCTAAAGAGAAGAAAAAGTACATCCTAATTATTTTTGATCTAAAGACTGTCAGCTCATGGACTTCAGTACGCGCATAGGTATTAGAGATGCACCTGCGTCAACTATTATCACTTGGCCTGTTATTGCTTTTGCCTCTGGCCTTGCTAAGAAAGCAACGACCTCAGCTACCTCCTCTGGCGTCACATAGCGATGTGTTGGAATGAGTTTCAGGTACTTTTCCTTGGAGTTTTTCACTCCCAACCACTTATCTATCATGTTAAAGTAACCATCTATCATCTCAGTCTCCACAAAGCCTGGTGCTACAGCATTGACTGTAATGCCATGGGAGGCTAGATCCAAAGCTAGGGCCCTTGTAAGTCCTATAATACCTGCCTTAGTGGTTACATAACCCGAGGTGAACTCCAGCCCCAGAAAGGCAGAAAGGCTTGACAGATTTATTATTCTGCCATAGCCCTCATTGATCATATCATTAACTACCAGCTGGCTCAGTACAAAGGGTGCTGTGAGGTTTACATCTATCTGGAGTTGCCAATATTTAAGAGGAAGATCTGTAATCTTTGGTGAAGATATACCTAGGCCAGCATTATTTACAAGTACTGTTATTGGCCCTAGGCTCCTCCTCGCCTCATCAACCATTCTCTTTACCTCATCGTACTTAGATACATCGGCCTGAAAGTATTCTGCTTCATGTCCTGCATCTTTTATTAAGGCAACGGTCTTCTTAGCCTCATCTATGTTTTTCCTAAAGCCAACTGCCACCTTTGCTCCAAGGCTGGCTAGCTTTAGAGATATGGCTCTACCTATTCCACGATCTCCTCCTGTCACGAGTGCTACTCTTCCTCTCAAGACCTCCTCAGAAGTCAAGAAGATCACCACTTTATAGAGCAATCTTAATTTAAATTTAACCATAGACAATCAAAAATAAAAAATCAACCTGGTAATTACTTAAGACCTAGTTTCTCAAATGCTATTCTCCTAACCTCAGGTATCCTTATCTTGCCTAAGAAGTCTCTTGGTAAAGGCTCCTTGATTATTACAACTCTCTTAGGTAGTTTGTAGTTTGCAAGTTTCCCTCTACAGTAGTTAATTATGTCCTCCTCTGTAATGCTTGAACCCTCCTTAAGTCTAACAACGGCAGTAACTGCCTCACCCCACCTCTCATGTGGTGTACCTACTACAGAGACCTCCATAACGTCTGGATGCATTGCTATACATCCTGCAACCTCAGGTGCGAACACCTTAAGCCCTCCAGTATTTATTATATCATGAGATCTGCCTATGAGCTTGTAATGACCAGCCTCATCATACACCCCATAATCTCCTGTAAAGACCCACAGAGATTCAGTCTCTTGGAATGGCATCTTAAATACCTTAAAGGTTCTAGCTGTCTTCTCTGGATCATTAAAGTAGCCTGCTCTCTTAAACTCTCTCCTAGCTACTACCTGGCCTGGCTCTCCTGGCTTAACCATCTCTCCGTTCTCATCAAGGAGAACTGCATTGAACAGCGAAAGTGCTTCAAAGTAGTCATGAGGCTCCTTTCCAGGCACACTTATGTTTATAGCTATATGGTATACCTCAGAAAGGCTGTGACTGTCGAATATTATAGCTGAAGGTATGTGTTGCAACATGGCCATCTTAAGCTCCTTAGAGAACTTCATGCCTGTACTTAGTATCAGGCCTAGCTCGCTTAGGTCATAGTTTGTCTTCTTAAGCTCATTAACTAAGGGCAAGGCCATGACATCGCCTGCTATAAGCATTGTTGTAGCCTTCTCCATCTCTGCAAGCTTTAGTATTTCCTGTGGATTGAAAGACATACTAGCTGGTATTATGATTGAAGCTCCAAGCCCTAAGTATGCTATAGTATGACAGGATCCTGCGCCTGTGGTTAAGGGAGAGACACAGAGAAGCTTTTCATCCCCATAGGCTAAATCCAACACATCTGGTCTCATGCCTGCAAAGGCTAATAACTTAGCAATGTAACCGGGACGGGACTTCTTTTTCTCATATCTGCGTCTTATTGCCGATTCGTTAGATAACTCATCGTAGACCTTCTCTGTCATGTTTTGAAATGATATGACTGAATGTAGAACCTCTGTCACATGTTCAGCGTTATATTTTATCACACCCTTAGGCTTACCTGTGGTTCCCGTTGTCATAACAAAGCAGTGCATGTCTTCAGGTTTAGGCTCTTCCCACGGCAACTCAGGTTTACTACCAGGTTTCTTCTTTATGAGATCCTCATAGACCAATACGTCGCTAGGAACCCCCTCACCTCCTCCAATAACAATTATGTCTTTAGCCTTGAGCTTGTCTCTGACCTTCAGAATATCTGATAGCTTAGGTTTATCTACAATGACTACAGAGGCGTCGGCAGAGATGTTAACTACATGAGCTACCTCATCCCCTACGTATCTAGTGTTCAGATACGTCGGTACAACCCCTAACTTCATGGCCCCATACCATGTCTCTACGAACTCTAACGAGCTCTGAGGATAGGTTGATACAATAATCCTGTCCTGTCTTTTTATGCCTAGATCTAAGAGCACTCTGGCAAAGCTATTAGCCTTGGCATCCAACTCTCCCCAAGTCTCTTTTCGATTGCCATTAACCAGAGCCACGAGGTCAGGTTTTCTCTTGGCCCAAGTCTCATATACCTCAAGAAGTGTTCTTGGTGCCTTATTTGACACTTTAAGAGAAGACATACGGTTCACCCACCATAGTCCCAGGTTATTCTAACTATTTCTTCTTTTTATGATCAACTTAAAAAATATTTACCTAGAGGAATCATTGTATCCTTTGTCAATAACACTTTAATTTCAATATTTTCATTATTGAATTGATTTTGGGTGAAAGCATGAGTGGGAATGAAAAGGACGTTGCAGGCAAGGCTCCTGTTCTAGACTGGAAGGATAGGTACAAATATATACTAGATGCTGCTTACACTGTTTTCTTTGGATTTGAGGAATTAGTACATAAGGTTTGCGATGAGAAGACTTCTGCAAGGCTTCGTGAAACAGTTCATAGAAAACTAGGTGAATCAGTGGCCAAGAGACTTATAAATAAATACGGTCTGAAGCCTACTGTTGAAGATGCACTTAAGCTCCTAGTGCTCTACAGTGCCGAGGTATGGGGATTCGGAGCACGCCAATATGTAAAGGCCGTACTTGAGAACCCCAAGCGGGGGATATATGCAAACCTTGTATGTAGAGGCTGGGAGTTAGCTAAAAGGTCAGGAAAACTTGACCTTATGAAGGAGATGGACTGTTCTAAGGGTTGTAAGGCGGAATATGAAGCCGTAGTTCATGCACTAAATCCTAAACTCAAGGTTACAATGACAAAAGCTTATCCTTGGGGAGATGATCATTGCGAGTTTGTGATAGAAGAGGTTGAGGATTAGGGGGACCAATCTGATGGGTAGCAAGCCTGATAACATGTCATCTGAAAAACTTTATGATATTCTTAGTAATATAGTTGGAAACAGATATGTAAGCAGCGACGAGGCAGTGAGATATTCATACACCAGAACTCCTAATTGGATTCGTGGCGAACCACCACTAATTGTAGTAAGACCTGGCTCTGTTGATGAGATATCCGAGATAGTTAAGGTGGCAAATAGCCACAGGATACCTGTAATTCCTAGAGGAGGAGGGGCAAGTGTAGCAGGCTTTCCATTATCTCATAGAGTTCCTGAGAGTATACTCGTAGACGTTACTAGGCTAAACAAAATTATAGATATAGATGAAGACCACTTCGTTGTCACAGCGGAGGCTGGTGTGTTACTCGGTGACCTGCATAAGATACTGAAAAGTAAAGGCTATCATGTATATTCCGTGGACGTTCCATTCTACATTGATACATTAGGTGGAGTAATAAGTGGGTTTAATGGAGGTGGAGAGCCTGCTGACGTTGCAACTAGTGGTGAGCTTTACCATTACCTCCTAGGGCTTAAAGTAGTCTTACCTACAGGGGAAATTGTTCAGACAGGATCAGGTCCAGGAACTAACATACATGCAAGGAAGGTAATTGATAGGACCCCGAATACACCAGATCTGACTGGCCTTTTTGTTGGTGATGCTGGGATATTTGGTATAAAGGCTGAGGCAACACTTGCTATGGAACCGTGGCCCGACTATTTTATCTTAGGAGGATTTAGGACCAACAGCCTTCTTAAAGCCTGGAGTTGCTCCCGTAAGCTTACTTCTAGAGCACCTTATCCATATACAAGGCTTCTACTACTGAAGACCAACGATATAAACGAATGGTATGTAATCTATGTCATTAGAGCTCATGAAAGAGAAGAAGCTGATTTCAAGTTAAAGACTTTGACAAACACATGCAAATCTGAAGGCTTAAGTGAAGTCAATGAAAAAGAGGCCTATTCTATAGCCCTAAGATATGGAACCAGGGACATAGGGAGAACATTTGCTCCAAGGGGGATGTACATATATTTTGAAGCAGTTTTTCCAGCTAAATACATTCCAGAAACAACCAAGCTTAGTAGAGAATATGCTAAGAAAAACCTTGGAGACCTTGAACTTCTAAGTAAGGTCACGGATTGGGTGGAGTTTATAGCACCCAAGCTTAGAAATACTGCTATATTTGGAATTCTTCTATTCTTTAAGAAGAAGTCTATGACCCCTAAGGACGTTGAGAACCTCATCAAGGTGTGGATAGGATATATGAGAGAATCTATGAAGTGGGGAGGATTTACTGAGGCTGTTCAGGGCATAGGTACCTTTGAGGCAGCGGCTGTCTGGTCTGATAGCTATAAGCAGCTTGTCAATAGAATCAAGCAGGCCCTTGATCCAAACAATATAATGAATCCTGGGCTCTGGGGGCTGGTGATGGAACAGTGAAGAAGTCCGTTCTTAAGGCATATGTGAGGGATTTCTCAAGTTGTGTTGGATGCGGAGTCTGTCGTGATAGGGGAATTGACGCCTGTCCTATGTGGCTATTCTCTCCAGGATTTGAGCTAATGACCCCTAGGGGCCTAGTTACTCTGGGCATTGATGTATATGAAGACAGAGTTAAGCTAAGTATGCTTTCCTCGGAAGCATTATATACCTGTACATCATGCATGAGCTGTGTAACAAGATGTGGAGCCTTGGATGAAAGCGGAAGGCCTCTAATAAGAGTACATGAAATAGCTATAGCGCTAAGGTCATTGGCTGTTGAGGAGGGTCTAGTTCCCGATAATGTAGCTGAGTTTCTCATGAACGTTGCTAGAGCAGGCAATCCTTGGGGACTAGACCTCACAGACAACCTAGAAAGGATAAGAAGGGAGGCAGGTGTTGATGTATTTGATCCAGAGAAACATGATTATCTTCTACTCTTTGGTGCAGAGTCATTAGGTGATGAAAGGACCCTAGAGGCCTCGATAGCTATAGCAAAGGTTCTTAGGAGTGCAGGACTTAATATTGGAACCCTTGATAACGAGATCTGCTCTGGAAACGAAGCCTATGTGATGGGAGAAAGAGGGCTTTTTGAAAGCTTAACTAGTGACTTTATGTCTAAACTGAAACAGCTATCTGTAAGACAGGTGATAGTCTA
>JALWOJ010000008.1 GCA_026995555.1 Acidilobaceae archaeon
CAATAAGAAAGTTTCAGGATAGGGCCTTGATAGTGTCTTGTGGAACAGCTCTGTCCGCATTGCATAAGGCTGGTATAAAGCCAGATTTCCAGATAGAGATAGAGAGAACCAAATCCACCTATAAAACACTCAAAGAGATAGACCAGAAGTTTCTCAAGGATATAACTTTTGTAGGCATGAACACACTGTATCCTGGTGTATTTTCATTATTTAAGGAAAAATACATGTTCCTTAAACCTAACGATGCTGGTTCTCCTCTATTTCCCAAGTTTTTACCCAGGATATATTTTTCCAACCCGACAGTGACGGCTGCAGGCGTGTCTCTTTTTGCTAACATGGGTTTTAAAAACATATATCTATTCGGTGTTGATCTTGGTACCAAGAGGTTAGATTTAGTCCACTCCAAGCTCAGTAACTATAACGCTGAAAACAGCTTCCTGAAAGATAGAGACAAAGAGATAAAATTTGGGATGACTTATGAGGGAAACTTTGGTGGAGAAGTATATACAAACGATGTGTTTTTTAACACCAAGAAGGCGATAGAAAGCGTAATTAAAATTTTCAATAAGATCAGGGTGTTCAACGCCTCTGACGGTATAAAGATAGAGGGGGCAGAACCTGTGCGACATGAAAACATTAGCCTGGAAGATGCAGGCGTTGGCAAAAGTGAAGTTATAAAGACCATAAAGAATACTGTCTTTTCTACAGATGTCTATAAAGACATTAACGTAGAATCGGAGATAAAAGGTCTTAAAGAGGACTTTAGCAGGTATTATGAAAAGTTCAAGGATATAGATAAGGCTGATAAAGCTGATATAGAGTATATACTGTCTCTATTTTCAGACATGTTTATGTACATCATAAACATAGGATTATCTAAAGGCAAAACCAAGGGTGAGTATATTTTGCTAAACCTTTTGTCTCCGTCCATAAAGGTCTTCAGCGTCTTTATACTGTCAAACGCATACTCTATACGAGACGAGTCTGTCAGGTCTAAGTACATTCGTGAATCCCTAAAGGTACTTAAAGATTTCCTGAAAGAAGCCAAAGATCTCATAGACGAACTGCCTTACTGAGCTAAATAGCACAGAGCTAAAAAACTTTCCTCATCTTCCGATAATAAAGACCAAGACTTCAAAAGGAGGTGTCAGCCATGGCTCTGAGGATCAACTTCAACTACGAGTCGGCGGTAACGCACACCGCCCTCAAGCAGAACGAGCGACTTATGAACAAGTCGCTCCTGAGACTTTCAACGGGTCTCAGAATTTTGAACGCTGCGGATGACTCCGCAGGTCTCTTCATAGCCGATCAGCTTGCCGTTGTCTCCGCCGGTCTTGAGCAGGGTAACAGGAACATCCAGACAGGCATATCCGCGCTCCAGATAGCAGAAAACTCAGCTGGACAGATCTACAACAAGCTAAAGGAGATCTACGTCAAAGCTGAGAACGCGGCAAACGACATCAACGACCCCAACGCGAGAGCTTCTCTCCAGAGAGAGATAAATAACCTTATAAACGCCATAGAGAAGATAGGAAGGGACACAGAGTACAACGGTATAAAGCTCCTTGATGGAACCTTTACTAACAAATATATCCATTACGGAGCGAGGAAGGACCAGGTAATAACCGTAAACATTGACAGCGTCCTGCCCAAGGATCTTGGTGCTTATATAGTTAAAGGTCAGGGTGCTATCTATACCAGCGGTGCGGTTTCTGTTACTACTTTCAGTAATAAATTCACAGCTGCAACCAACTGGGTGGTTGACAGTGGGGATTACGTTGACGTTGCGGGTATTCGTGTGCTTAGCTACGATGGAACAAGACGCTTTGTGGACGCCAAGAGCTTGGCGGATGCCATAAACACCAACAAAGACTTGCAGGCACTGGGAATAGAAGCTCAGGCTAAGAATACAAACAGCGCGACCAACAGCTTTACTGGATTTGCAAATTTCTGGTCTGGGGTCTCAAATGCCACAGTCTCCAGTGTAACCCTTGACTTCTATATTGGAAATAAAGACATAACAGGCTCATCCGACTTCAAGGTCACGATAGACAGCACCATCACCAGCCTGAACCAGCTCGTGGACACGATAAACACTCAGGCTTCGGCTGCAGGCGTGGATATAAAGGCTAAGGCTGTTAACGGTAAACTCGTGCTGGAAACCGGTGGCGGAGAAACCATAGCTGTGGATGTATCCGTATCAGGAACAAACCTTTCATCGGGTGCTACAGTTAAACTCAGCCAGGTGCTTGAAGGTGCTTCGGATATAACCGTAAGCACAAACGCAAACAACTACTTCTACATAGACGTAGGTGAAATAGATATAGCGGGTGTCCAGAGCTACGACGTTAATC
>JALWOJ010000009.1 GCA_026995555.1 Acidilobaceae archaeon
CTTCACAGAACTTACGGAATGGAAAAGGATACGGTAGCAGACATAATAAGGAGTCTCAAGACAATACCTGCTCAGATAGAAAAGGAAAGTATTGTACTCAGAGCGCTTGAGCTGTTCATAAAAGGTATGAAGTTCTCGGACGCAGTTATATACATACAGGCGATCGAAGAAGGAGCAACGCCTGTATATACCTTTGACAGGGAAGATTTCAAAGACAAACCCCACGCTGTCCTACTCGGCCGATAATAAGACAGGTTCCCGTTTACTCTCTCCTTGCCTATCTTTAAACTCTGTGCTCTGGCTCGGGAAAACTCCTCATTCTTCTGTGTGGCACATCATCCGCTCCGATGACCTTCCTCTCTGCGGTTACGTTTCCTACACATGGATACTGAACGGCAGAGAGGAAATAAGAATAGGTGAGAAGGACCTCAAGAACTACAGGCTCTGTAAGAACTGTAAGAAAGCTATGGGGATGAAGGACAGATAACTAAAAATATAAATGCGTGGAAATATAAATTAACGTTGTTCTCCCACAGGAAAAGCTCAAAGTTCCAAACTTTGGAGCTACGGGAATTAAAGATGTTTAGAGTAAAAGGCTGTAAACAAGTAAACCCACTATGGTTTGGAGTAATTTCTCCAAACAAACTGGCAGTAGAAAAAACAGGTCCCCACAGTTTTCCTGAAGAACTCAAACCCCTTCCCTGAGGATATCCAGCATAACGTCTTTGAGGGGTCTACCTTCTCGAACCGCTCTCATCTTAAGTTCCATCCAGAGCTCGTAAGGAAGCTCAAGAAGAAACTTTTTTGTCTGAGGACGCTCCTTTTCGGTATCGCTCTTGCTTTTCCCTGATCCCTCTGCTTTTGCAGTTTTTATGAACTCGTCAACGTCCTTGAGAGGCTTCCTTGGTATAGGCATATTACTTACCTCCATAACTAAGCTTAGTTAACTAACTAAACTTAGCAACCTTCCTTTCACTTCTTCAAAGAGAGACTTCATTTCGGCCTTGGCCTTTTCGTCGTTCATTTCAAGAACACCCTTACCTTCCTTCACGGAGTTACGAAAGGCTACCCTCGAGAACAGCCTGGTTTGCAGGATTTCAACTTCATACTGTGCGGCAAGCTCCTCCAGGCTTTCCTCAGCTTCCCTTACTATGTTTGCCCTTATTACCTGATTCATCAATAGGTATGCAGGGATGTCGGCAAATGCCCTTGCATCTGACAGGACCTTGAGTGTATCTTCCGTTGCCCACACGTCGTATACACTGGGAAGAGTAGGAATTATGAGTATGCCGTAGGAAGCAGCCATTATAGCACTTCTGAAAACCGAACTATCTCTACCTCCTGCATCAACTATGACCACGTCAAAGTCCGAAAAGCTGGGAATGTCTTTATGGATCGTGGGCTTTGTAATGGATATTGCACTTATATCGTCCTTCTCCCTCACAGCCCTGAAGCCCATTGAGCTTTCCTGTGTATCTGCATCAACAAGAAGGACCTTCTTTCCCTCAAGGGCAAAGGCAACTGCAAGATTACAGGCTACCGTGCTTTTCCCTACCCCGCCTTTCTGATTTGCAACAACCACTACCTCCATGCCTTCACCTCCGCCGATATTATATCGTTACTTTACGAAGTAAGTTTAAGAAGTTTTGTAAACTAACTAAGCTTACTAAGCTTAGCTATATAATTAAGCACATGAAGGGGAGAAGAAAATACAGGCAGCTTCCCCTGTTTACTTCTGTCAAGCTTGATAGGAGCACGGTGAGACTTAAAAGCATGCCTTTTCCTCATATAGAAATAAGAAGCAACGAGGGGTGCATAATGTTGCCGGTAAAGGAGCTTTTAAGGGCAAAGCGGCTTATCGACGGTCTTTCCCCTACAGAAAGAAGAGCAGTAATGGAGCTTCTTGAGCTTGCCAGAACTATGAACTATCTCTGATGGTTATACCGCTAATTAATATTACTAAGCTTAGTAAACTAACTTATATAAGTTAAGATCATGGATTCGTTAAGGCATAAGCTGGGTTTGGAGTATTTTCTCCAAACAAAAATTAAAAGTGGAAGGGATTTAGTTCTCGCCTGCTGAAGGGCAGTGGGATAGGAGGAACCTGCACTTAGGGTTATTTCATGTCGGGAACTTTCCCGAGCAGTGAGCCCGTTTAAAAAATATAGACACAAAGGGGGAGAAGGAGTAAAAAGGAAGAATGAGGACGAAGAACAACAAAGAGCTGACAAGACTCATTTTAGTAAAATCCAGACAGCTGTGCAAGACCATCAAGAGTAGACCCCCAAAGAGAGGAAGACCACCCACATACCCAGACCACATAATCCTATTTGCCCTGCTTCTTAAAGT
>JALWOJ010000010.1 GCA_026995555.1 Acidilobaceae archaeon
GGATTAGGATATAAAACCTTCCCATAAATCTCAAGGAAGAAAATTTATTCAAAAAGTATATAAACCTCGGGCTCTATATTTTCATGGCGAGGGCTATGAAGAGCATCCGCGTTGAAGAGGTAATGTCCAAGAATCCAAAGCTGGTCTCGGGGGATCTAACGGTGGAAGAGGGGGCTAGAATACTGAGGGAACTTGGAATAAGCACCCTCATAATAGAGGAAGATGGAAAACCTGTGGGTATAGTTACGGATAGGGATTTCGTTATAAAAGTAATTGCGGAGGGTCTTCCTCCCGATACAAAACTTAAAGAGATTATGAGCAGCCCAATCATAATGATACCATATAACGAGCATCTTAGCGATGCTGCCAAGATAATGAGCAGAAGAAGAATAAGAAAATTACCCGTTGTAAAGGGTGACAAGATAGTAGGAATACTTTCAGAAAATGACATTACACGAATATCCCCGGACCTCATAGCCCTCGCCCAGGAATATGCAAATCTCCACACATCCTCGGAAGAAAAGGGAAGAATACAGGAATACATTGCAGGTAAATGCGAGGTTTGTGGGCAGTATTCCCTTAGGTTGACAATGCATAATGGTATGCTGGTATGTCCAGAATGTCTGGATGCTATGGAGTGATTTAATGTTTAGACTAATTTTTGATGGAGTTGATGGGAATGGATGAGGTTAAATTGAGCAAGGAAGAGCTGATCAAAATAAAGGGAGTTTATCGTAGCATAATGGCCTATGCATCCATAGGCCTGTTTCTGAAGAATGGCGAAATCATAGCCCAAGTTCTTTCAAAGGATGTAAGAAGGGAGAGTTATTTTGAAGATTTTGCCAATATACTGAAGGAAAGAGGATGGGTTAAAGAAATAGAGTTTTCTGAGGAGGAAGTCAAAGTTAGAGGTTCCATTGAAACCACCGAATCTAAGGCTCCAACATGTCATATTTTGAGGGGAATAATAAGGAAGATATACGAGATGCATTACGAAACCCTTGTAAGCGTGGAGGAAGTTAAATGTGAGAGTATGGGAGATGAATACTGTCTCTTTAAGGTTGATATGGTGAGGTGATTAAAATGAGGGGATATGCAATAATAAGTAAGGACGGAAGTTTCCTTGAGGGAGACTTACCAGCGTCTATTGATAAGGACAGATTTTGCATAATGTGTGCTGCCACCTTTGGGGCTGGAGATACTGCCCAGCGTGAAATAGGTCAAGAAGCTAGGGAAGTCATCATAAGAAATGGAGACTACAATATAATCATAAGAGCCCTAGATCCAAAGAGGTTGCTACTGGTTATAGGTACAGAGGAGGATGTGAGCGATCTTCTAGCCAAGATGGGTAATGCCCAATGAAGAATGTGATTGTTACTGGGGCATCCCGGGGAATAGGCCGAGCCATCGCCATGGAACTTGCTAAGAGGGGATACAGGATTGCTATAAATTATGCAAGATCCAAGGATAGGGCACTGGAGGTTCTGAAAAGTATAAGGGAAATAGGAGGTGAAGCAGAGATATACAGGGCCGATGTATCCTCCTATCCTGAAGTTGAGAATATGGTTATGGAATTCCATAGAAAATACGGGAATATATATGGTCTTGTGGCCAATGCTGGAATATACATAAGGAAAAATATAAGGGACATGTCTATTGATGATTGGAATAGAACGATAGAAGTAAATTTAAACGGGGCCTTTTATTTGGTCAAGGCTGCTCTTCCCTATATGGAAAGAGGTTCCATAGTGTTTGTATCGTCCCAGCTGGCCTTCAAGGGTTCTCCTAGCAGCGTTGCCTATTCTGCATCCAAGGCGGGTATGCTTGGATTGATGCGTTCCCTCGCAATTCAGCTAGCGCCCGATATAAGGGTCAATGCTGTTGCTCCAGGAACAATAGATACCGATATGATAGCCAGCTACACTCTTGAAAGAAGAAAGGAAAGGGAGAAGGAGATACCATTGGGAAGAATAGGTAAGCCTGAAGAAGTAGCAAGGGCAGTGGCATTTCTTCTGGATGAGGACTCCTCATATATCACCGGAGCAACCTTGGATGTTAATGGGGGACTCTACATAAGATGAAGAAGATTTTAATTATTATAACTTCATACACGGAAAGATGCTACTCATATTTGATCTGGATGGAACCTTGATTGATACGAAGAAGGAGATATTCGATACGTTTCATCAGGCCTTTAGCAATTTAGGTATGAGATTGGATGAGAAAAAACTGGAAAAATATGTTGGTTTGCCCCTTGAGGAATTATTGGAGGCACTCC
>JALWOJ010000011.1 GCA_026995555.1 Acidilobaceae archaeon
GCCCCTTGTCAAAGTTCTTGTTAAAAAGCTTCAAGAGAGCGGGATTAAGGCAAAGGCTGCCCTTGCAGGATCACGAAGGATCATCGAACTTCTAGCAGCTGGAAAGTTAGACGTTGTGGTAGGGGTTGCAAGCAGGTACGGGGTTGTTGTAAGGGGTCTTGACCTACCTGAGGTTATAAGATATGCGATCTTTCTGGGAGTTCCCTCCCGAAAGATGTCGTTGATGGAGACTTTGCTTCATCCTAGAAGGCTCCTAAGGGTGTTAATTTATTTAGAAGAGAAAGGCTTTGAATGGGCTTCTGAAGCGTTTAGAGAACTGTCTAAAAAGCTTGAAAAGGTACCCGAGAGCGCCCTTGTTGTCTCTGTCATTAAGGGAAGGCTTAAAGCTGAAGGGGTTCTTAAGGATCTTGCAGACCTAACTAAAAGATATTCAGAGCTAGCATTCCTAGAGTTAAAGAAGGTCCTTGATGCTAAAAAAGTTATAAAGATTGGAACTCTAGTTTTGGCTAAAGAAAATGATGACTATTATGCGTACATAATAGATGCACCAACGTACCTTCAGGCAAGTGGAAGAACTTCTAGACTACTAAATGGCGTTATGACATTTGGAATTTCTGTGGTTATTGACAAATATCTCGAGAATGTAAAGGCTCTCGAAGAGAGGCTGTCTTGGCTAACCAGATCTAAGTTCAGAGACTTCTATGAGCTTGATCTGAATGAAATTAAGGAGAAACTGGAGAAGTCTAGAAGAGGTCTTGGTAAAAAGGTCAACGTTAAGACAATACTTTTGGTGGTCGAAAGTCCAACTAAGGCAAAAACCATAGCTTGGTTCTGGGGAAGGCCCTCTAGGAGGAGGTTTGGCAGGATAGTAGCGTATGAAACTAGTGTTTTTGATGAGAGGGAAAACGTTGTTTATCTTATAACTACTGTGGCCAGCAGAGGACACATATATGACCTGGCCGTTGATGAGAACGGGAGTAGATTTGGAGTTAATTATAAGTAAGGAATCTATGAGCCTGTTTACACGACAATAAAAAGGTGCCTTAAATGCGGTCATCAGTTTACAGACGAAAGCCCACGTTGCCCTAGGTGTGGCAGTGAGGCGATCTTAGACACAAAGAGCATCATAGATGTTTTAAGGAAGCTTGCTGTAGAGGTTGATGAGGTTGTTGTTGCGACAGATCCTGATAGGGAAGGTGAAAAGATTGGTTGGGATATCGCACTTACAATAAAGCCTTATAACCCAAAGGTTTCAAGGGCGAAGTTTCATGAAGTTACACCACAAGCGGTCTTGGAGGCTATAAGAAATAGAGGACCTTTTGACAGGAAATTGATCAACGCCCAAATAGTTAGGAGAATTGAAGATAGATGGATAGGGTTCAGCTTAAGTGGACACCTCAAAGATCTTTATAAGAAGGTGTGGCTTGGAGCCGGAAGGGTTCAGACACCTGTTCTTGGTTGGATAATAGACCGATACGACGAGTGGAAGAGAAATAGAGGATACCTAGTTCTAGTAATTTTAAACAATGGAAAGAGGTTGAAATTCTTCACCAAGGATAGGATAGATGTTAAGGAAAACGAAAGAGCAGAGGTTATGGTTTTAAATATTGACAGCAGAGAGGAGGTCTTAAAGCCCTTACCACCATTTACAACAGACTCCCTCCTTTTTGAGGCCCAAAGAACTTTGGGCATACCTTCATGGATAACTATGAAGCTTGCCCAACAACTCTTTGAAAGTGGGTTAATAACGTATCATAGAACAGACTCAATTAGGGTATCGCCAGCTGGGATCGCGCTGGCAAAGGCTTATCTTGAAAAGAAGGGACTTGAATCACTCTATGAAGGAAGGCCGTGGAGTTCTGAGGGCGCCCATGAGGCTATAAGACCTACAAGACCTCTAGATGTTGAAGAGCTTAGAAAAGCTATACTTGAAGGATCCCTCAAGGTTCCCATAAAACTTTCAAAACTTCATTTTAAGCTATATGATTTAATATTCAGAAGGTTCATAGCAAGCCAAATGGTTCAGGCCAGGGTGAGAACTCTCTCAGTTACGTTTGAGTTTAAGGGACTTCAGAATACAATCGAGAGGCCAGCAAAGGTTTTGGAAGAAGGCTTTACCTTAATATATAATCCTGGCATCGAGCCTTGGCTCTGCAATCTAAGAGAGGGGCAGAAACTTTCGGTTGAGTCTATTAAGATAATAAGGGCAAGTAGTGTAAGGCTTTTGACTCCAGGAGACGTTGTTAGGCTGATGAAGGAGAATGGAATAGGCAGACCTAGCACTTATTCAAAGATAATTGAATCGAATATCAGACATGGATATGTTATTGTAAGCAAGAAGAGGGGATACCTAGTACCAACGACTATGGGTATAAACGTATACAACTATTTGGTATCTAACTTTGCGGACATAGTCTCTGTCGAGACTACAAGAAAGCTCGAGGAGGAACTCGATAAAATAGAAAAAGGTGAGATCTCTCCGATTGAGGTTCTAGATGGACTGTGGAACGAGTTAGAAAAAATGAGGTTAGTCGGTATAGAGGTCTTACGAGGAGAGGGTGAGATCACGGCTTAAATTATCTTAAATGCTTATACTTTTCTACTTGAAGGGGCTTAAAACCTTTTTTCGTAAAGAATTGATCAGCTATAATGTTACCTGCCGGATAGGAAGCTATAATTAGTTCCACTCTCTTCCCTCTTGCAACTTCCTCTAGCTTTTGAAGAAGTAACGTTCCTAAACCCTTTCTGCGATATCTAGGATCTATATAGATATCTGTTATGAGAAGCGCCTTTCTGGGCACATAGAAAAGCCTATCTATATACTGGGCCCTTATCACCCCTGCAACCTTTTTGTTATCCTCATCCTCAGCAACAAGCATGAGTGTTTCTGGGCTGTTGAGCGACTTGTTGATATAATCTCTTACAACCTCTTCTAAGTTCTCTACGGTGGTATAGTGGGGATCTAGCTCGGAGTTCAAGTCCTTAAGCCTTGATATAAGTCTCACTAAGGTATCTACATCACCCTCATTGGCAAATCTAACTGTAACCTTCACTTCAGTTACACCTCCCTAATATATGTACTTAAATACCTTCTAAAGCCTAACTTCTTGTAAAAGTCGTCGGCCACGGTGTTTAGGCTTGGAAATTCTGCAGCCAAGATCTTCGCACCGATCTTCTCTAAAGCTTTGTTTGCCTCCTCAATTAATCTCCTTGCAATACCTCTTCTTCTATATTCAGGTTTAACGTAGAGTTCCTTTATTACAACCATCTTATCCTCCTCTAGGAAGGGATTGGCTCTAATTTCAGCCCTAAGGAAACCTACAACTCTTCCTTCAACTTCGGCCAAGTAAAGAAGGTCTCCGGATTCCAACCTCTCCTTCAATATGTTTTTAACGAAGTCAGGATCAAGTTCCTTAGTGCTCCATGCAGGATCGAACTCTTCATTAAACCTATAGAATCTTATTACGAGAGGCGCGACAGAATCTAAATCATCAACTCTTACCTCTCTAATAACAACTCCAGGTTCATACATGTTTCCTTCACCTCTCCTCATAATCAACTGGAGGCTTTGGTATGAGGCCCGACTCCCAGAGCTTTAGATATTTCTCTCTGGTCCTCCCGATTATCTCCTTGGCTCTCTCCAGCTCCTCGTTGTAGGTAGTGGTTCTTCTGGCAAGTCCCTGTTCTACAGCTTTTGTTGCAACTGCTGCAGCAACTCTAGGATACACTTCCCACTCCTCCATTGTCGGAAGTATGTAGTCTTCATTAATGCCCTTGAGTCTTGCATATTCGGCCACGGCCTCGGCAGCTGCTATAGCCATCTCATCGGTTATTGTTTTAGCTCTCACGTCGAGAACTCCTCTGAACATAGCCGGAAATATGAGACTGTTATTGACTTGGTTGGGGAAGTCGCTTCTTCCAGTAGCAACTATCTTGGCTCCAGCCTCCTTAGCCTCCCAAGGCCAGATCTCTGGGACAGGGTTTGCCTCGGCAAAGACTATAGGATCCCTTGCCATTTTAGATATCCACTCCTTCTTTATCGTGCCAGGCCCTGGCTTACTTGCAGCAACAAGTATATCCGCTCCTTCTAAGGCCTCCGCAGGCCCTGCGCCGGGTTTCAATCCTCCTCCCTTTGTCTCAATGGCTATCTTGTACTTCCACGGATGGCTTATCATAAGCTTATCTATGTCGTCCCTGTCAGGATGGAGAACACCCTTGCTGTCAAGCACAACAATGTTCTCCGCAGGAACACCATAAGCTTTCAAGATCCTGTAGAGGGCAATGTTCGCCGCTCCAGCTCCGAAGAGAACGATCCTTGATTTTTTCAGGTCCCTGTTTGTTAGTATTGAAGCGTTTATGAGGCCAGCAAGTGTTACCGAGGCAGTTCCTTGCTGGTCGTCGTGCCAGACTGGAATCGAGAGTCTTTTCCTTGCCTCCTCAAGTATGTAGAAGCACTTAGGACTCTCTATGTCCTCCAGGTTTATTCCTCCGAAGCTAGGTTCTATGAGCTCTAAAAGTTCTAGGAACTTTTCAGGGTCTCGTGCTCTGTGAACTAGGGGTATTGCATCAACTCCTCCTAAGAACTTGAATATTAAAGCCTTTCCTTCCATTACAGGATAGGCGGCTTCAGGACCCACCTTACCCAGGCCAAGAACCCTGGTTCCATCGCTTACAACAGCTATGGTGTTCCAGCGGCTTGTATATTCAAAGCTTTCCTCAGGGTTCTTGCTTATTTGTCTGCTTGGCTCGGCAACCCCTGGCGTGTACCATATTGCAAAATCATTAAGCCTTCTGACGGGCACTTTAGGAATGGTTTCTATCTTACCCTCATAGAATTTGTGTAGCCTTAAGCTAAGAGAATACCAGTCTATCTCCTTTTTTTCGGACAAATTTTCAGCACCTCATGTTTGCTCAGCAATATATATTCTGTATTGCAGAAACAATATTTGTTTTATGCATAGTAAAAAGAAGGAAAAATAAATAAGTTTTATATTAAATTTAGAATTTTTAGTAGTTACTTTAATTATGAATATTAAATATAAAAATTATAAATGATAAGGAAGACAACACCTTTATATGTCCAATTGTTTCTAGAGTGATATGACTTGGAGGTTGCGAATTATGAAGGGACTTCACGGTAAGATTCTTTGGATAGATCTGACGAAAAAAGAAGCTAAGAGTATAGAGTATCCCAAAGAGTGGGCGAGGGACTTCCTTGGAGGAAGGGGTCTCGCCGCCAGGATACTTTGGGAGTATCTGCCTGAGGGTGCAGATCCTCTTGGTCCAGAGAACCTACTAATATTTGCAGTAGGGCCGCTAACTGGCCTGCCTTTGCCCAGTAGCGGGAAGCTTCTTGTGGCGGCTAAGAGCCCTCTAACAGGAGGCTATGGTGATGGAAATGTCGGTACAACGGCTTCCATAGAGCTTAGAAAGTCAGGACACGACGCAATAATGATCAAAGGGAGGGCAGAAAAGCCCACAATGCTCTATATTGAGGACGATAAAGTAGACTTCTTGGACGCAGACCACTTATGGGGGCTTGATACATGGACTACGGAGAGAAAGCTCAGAGATGAGTTTGGGAAGACTGCTGGAATCCTAGAGATAGGACCTGCTGGTGAGAACTTAGTTCGCTTTGCAACTATAATAAGCCAGGAGGGCAGGAGTGGGGGCAGGCCAGGCATAGGGGCTGTTATGGGTTCAAAGAAGCTTAAGGCAGTAATAATTAAGGGAACCAAGGACTTTAACCTATATGACGAGAAAGGGCTTAGAAATGTTGGAGTTAAAGCATACAAGGATGTTGTTAAGAGCAAGAACTATAAGTTCTGGATGAGACAGGGGACGATGGCCACAGTGGATTGGTCCCA
This sequence comes from Acidilobaceae archaeon, assembly GCA_026995555.1. Lineage (GTDB taxonomy): Archaea > Thermoproteota > Thermoprotei_A > Sulfolobales > Acidilobaceae > JALWTO01. Next base: position 5,868 of record JALWOJ010000011.1, read on the forward strand.
GGAAAACAGCGTTCTACCTACGTACAACTTCAGGGAAGGAGTTTTTGATGGGTTCAAAGGCATAGACGGTTTTAGAATGGAGGAGCTTAAGGTTACGCAGAGGGGTTGTCCTAACTGTAACATGACGTGTGGCAACGTGATTAAGGATGAGGAGGGAGAGCTGAGTGAGCTGGACTACGAGAATGTAGCCATGTTAGGGAGCAACATAGGTCTTGATGATCTTAGGAAAGTTGGCGTTCTTAACAGGCTTGCCGATATGTATGGTATGGATACCATAAGTTTAGGTAGTGTCCTTGCGTTTGCTACTGAGGCAAGTGAGAAGGGCTTAATAGAGGATAGAATAGAGTGGGGGGACTATCATAAATATAAAGACCTTGTGGCTGACATTGCCCTGAGAAGAAACGACCTTGGATCACTTCTAGCTGAGGGAACCAAGAGGGCTTCAGAGAGGATTGGAGGGGGATCGAAGGACTGGGCTATGAATGTAAAAGGTCTTGAGATAAGCGCCTATGACTGTCACGCAGCTCCAGGAATGGCACTAGCTTATGCCACTAGCCCTATAGGTGCCCATCATAAGGACGCTTGGGTAATAAGCTGGGAGGTCCAGACGGACAGGTTCGCCTACTCCAGGGATAAGGCAATGAAAGTTATTGAACTGCAAAGAATAAGAGGAGGGCTTTTCGAGAGCTTCACCACCTGTAGACTGCCTTGGGTTGAACTAGGGCTTAACTTAGATTACTATCCCGAACTACTTTATCATGCAACGGGCATCAAATACAGCTGGGATGAGCTCTGGACCATAGCTGATAGAATCTATTCGCTGATAAGGGCCTTCTGGATAAGGGAGTTGAAGGGATGGAGCAGGCAAATGGACCTTCCACCAGCCAGGTGGTTTAAGGAACCTCTGTCCAAAGGGCCTCTTGCGGGCAAGAAATTAGATATAGAGAAGTTCAACAAGCTGTTAGACTACTATTACGAGATTAGAGGCTGGGACGAGAGAGGCGTTCCAAAGAGAAGCACACTAGAAAAATTAGGTTTGAACTTTGTCGTAGAGAAGCTTGACAGCATAATTGGACTGACACCATAAGATAATAGAAGAGGGAGTCAGCTAGCTGAGAACCTTTCCTCCTCCTGCAATATTTTTACGATCTCTTTATACCTGTTTCTAACGGTCACCTCTGTAACTCCAGCAACCTGAGCTATCTCCTTCTGAGTCTTTCTGAATCCATGCCTCATTGCAGCTAGGTAAACCGCTGCGGCTGCAAGTCCGCTAGGATCTTTCCCAGCCGTAAGTCCCTTCTCCTTGGCCTTTCTAACAACCTGAATGGCTTCGGCAGCAAGATGATCTGGAAGCCCAAGCTCACTTATTATCCTTGATATGAACTGCTCTGGCTCTATAACAGGTATTTGTAGGTCTAGGTCCCTTACAAGGAGTCTATAACACTTTGCAATCTCCCTCTTAGCCTCAGCACCCTTGGTCCTCAATATGGAGGCCATCTCATCAAGGGTGCAGGGGATTTTTTGCCTTCTACAAGCCGCATAGAGGGCAGCGGCGACGATGCTTTCTATACTCCTCCCCCTAGTCAGACCTTTGTGAGCGGCCTCTCTGTAGATTTTAGCTGCATCCTCCTTCACAGAGTTAGGAAGCTCTAGTGTAGAGACGAACTCATCAAGAACCCTAAGGGCCTGATTTATGTTCTTTTCGATGCCAGGTTCACTTCTAGCTATTAAGCCTCTTCTGACCCCCTGAAGCATGCTTAACCTACTTCCAAGACCCCTTATTCTCTTTGCTCCCGTTGCCTTGGGGGGCGTTAAATCGACCCTTGAACCGAAGTCTGGCTTTGCGAATGTGAGTGGATTTCCAACTCTAGATCTTGTCTGTTTCTCCTCCGCATTATAGGCTCTCCACTCGGGCTCTTCGCCAATCACGTCCTCTTCAATAACCTCTCCCGTCTCTTTGCAGATCTTCATTCCTTTGGCATGGTCATAAACGATAGAACCTGGTGGACATTCTACTTTTTTCTTTTTTCTTTCGGTCACAGCTAGATCCCCCTTTTAATTATTTTACCCCTTTAGCTAGGGGCGTAGCATTTATATATATGTTTGTTTTAGCTTAAAAACTTTTCGGTTTACTACTTTATAAGTTTAACCTCAGTTCCAGGAGCATTTATATCGGCTATGAAGACCTTCTCTGCAAAAGGGCTAAGCTTAGACATGACCTCTTTAGGGTTGTCGCAAACAGCTATCATGCATCCTCCACCACCCGCTCCAGTTAGCTTTGATCCTAGACATCCACTAACTCTTGCCTCAAAGATCATTCTCTCTAGCTCAAGGCTACTGACCCCTATTGCATAAAGAAGGCCTTGGTTTATGTTCATTAGTTCGCCAAGCTTGATAAGGTTGTTCTCCTCTAGCGACTTCAAGGCCTCCTTGACAAGAACCTCGGCCGCATCATAAACATGATCTAACACCTTTTGATGCCTTTCAACGAGCTTAAGAACGTGTTCAACAAGCTCTCCAGTACTTCTCTTGGACTTTGTACATGCTATGAGAAGTGAAAACCTCTTGCTTTGGTTTAAATTCAATCTTGTAAATCCTTCATTCTTCCTATAGAGTATGGTTCCTCCATATACAACTATCGTACTATCTATCCCGCTGGGGTTTTTGTGAATGATCTTTTCGAGTTCATTAGTTAGGATGAAGAGGTCCTTTTTCTCTATGTGATATCCAAGGTACTCTGATAAGGCCGAGATGAACGAAGCCGCGGAAGATGCGCTGGAACCTAGGCCCGCAGAGGGAGGAAGCTCGCCAGATATATTAGCTTCAAAAGGCTTTAGTTTAAACCCCTTTTCACTTAGTAGCTCGAGAGCCTTAACGAAGTGAATTAAGGACTTACTCCCAGTAGCGTTAAGATTGTTGTCAATCTTCAGGAGGGCGTTTAGGGGTTTGCTTCTAATGATGGACGGCCATGAGTCTTTAGGTCTCAAGGTTACCCGGGTTCTAAGGTTTATCGCAGTCGCTATTGCAGGCCTTCCCTTAACGACGAAATGCTCTCCAAAAAGTATCACTTTCCCAGGACTTGAACTAAGTACTATCATCCTCCCAGGGCACCTCTAAGAGGGGTT
>JALWOJ010000012.1 GCA_026995555.1 Acidilobaceae archaeon
CTATGGGGTCGTGTACTGGTTCTTCGGCGGGTCCTACCCGGCGGCGTCCCCCAGGTCCGGCTTCATAGTCGTCCCTGCAGACTACTACGCAAAGGAAGGGGTTCCCATGCAGGCGGCCAGGTACTTCCCCGTAGAGATCACCGTCGTCCCCGTGCTCCCCGTCAAGAGCTACACGGTCACCGTCGACTGGGGCGACGGGGTGGACAGCATCTGGCCCCTCACCCCCGGAGGGGGCAGGGGGCCCGCCTCCCTGAGGCACTCCTACCACGACCTGGGCCTCTACAGGGTGACGGTCACAATAAGGTCCGTGCCCGGGTGGTGGAGCCCCTCCCCCTCATCGGAGGTCGTGACCAGGAGCTTCTACGTCAACGTGACCGCCCCCTGGTACCAGTACGCCGACGCCGTCAAGTCCTACCTCGCCGAGGTGCCCTCGAACGGGAACATACTTGAGAGGGCGGTAGCCAGGGCCCTCAAGTGGACCGGATCGAAGCTGGCTGACGCATTCGCCGACATAGTGGACCTCATGGCCAGGTGGATGTCGGACCTGGGCATAAACGCCGGCTACGCCTACTACTACTACGTCGCCATGCCCACCTCGGACGGCTTCCCGGCCATGAAGGAGGTGTACGGGGAGGTCCAGACCTGGGCCCTGTACCTCTTCCCCCCGGCCGTCGTGGCCGCGCTGCTCTGGAGGGGCTTCTGGGAGTGGGAGAGGGGCTCCGATGCACTCCTTGACGTGCTCAGGGACTCGCTGGCCGCGGCAATAGGCATATACGTGGGCCTCAGGGCCTACGACGTCCTGGCCTGGATCTTCAACACCGTAAGCCTCAGCGTGGCCCGCCTCGGCCAGCTGGGATCCCTCTACTCCATGGTCGTGTCAACCGCGGCGGTCCTGAGCGTTGTGGGGATGTTCGCCCCGAGCGCCGGGTCCCTGGCGGCATGGCTGGTCGGCATGCTGGTGGCCATGGTCCTCGTCGGGGCCCTGAAGTGGCTCCTCGCCGCGGCGATAGTCGCCTCCATGCCCCTCCTGATCGTCCTCTGGCTGATCCCGGGCTTCAGGGGCGTGGCGAGGGGCGCCCTCGAGCTCCTCGCCGGTCTCTTCGTCTTCAGCCTTGTCGCCGCCGTCCTCTCGGCCCTGGTCAGCGGCATGGCCCTGACCCTAACGGAGGTAAGCGAGGGCCACTCCCTGCTCTTCGCCATAGTGGTCCCCCTCGTGTTCGCGGCGGCGACGCCGATGCTGACCCACACCGTCGCAGGATCGCTCGGCTGGGCCCCCTCGGGGCTCGTAGGGATCCTCAGGGCGTCCGCACCCCCCTCCCCTCCAGCCCTCCAGACGGTGGCATCTGCAGCCGGCCCCGCGGCCGGCGCGGCCCTGGTCATGGCGGGCGCGAGGCCCGTGAGCGGGACCGTGCTGGGCAGGTTCTCCGGGCCCGTAGCAGCGATCCGGAGGCCTCCGTGGGCCGAGGGAGGAGGGGCGGTGATAGAGGAGAGGCCCGTGACTAGGGCCGACAGGCTGAGAACCTGGGTCGAGGTCGCCAGGGGGAGGACGGAGGTCTACCCCATGAGCGGAAAGGCAAAGGTCGCCTACGCGGCCGCCAGGGCCGCCGGGGCGCTTGGCTCGAGGGTGAGGAGGGAGCTCAACGCGTTCGAGGCCGAGCTGGCCAGGAGGGTAGGAATTACGCCCGTGAGGGCCGCGGAGAGGACGGCGAAGATCGCGTACCACGCCGGGAGGCTGGGCTACGCGGAAGCAAAGGCCGTAGCTCCGTACGTCGAGGCCGGCATAAGGGAGGTGAGGGGCTGGCTCGGCGACCACGCAAGGATCAAGCTCACCTGGGTCTCGAGGAGAGCCTCGGCCTACTAAATTAAAAGTCCTTTTTTCTTAAGGTACGCCAGCTGAATGTAGTAGGCCGATATGGCCCCGAATATCCCCTCCTTAGTTTTCTCATCCGCGTTCTCGTAGCCCGCCTCGAGGGCCCTCCTCCAGGGGTTGTTTTCGGGTAGCTCCATTATGTAGCCTGTCAGGTGCTCCATGACGAGCTCCTTAGCCGTGAGCTCCCCAACGGAATCCCTAAGGAGGGCGAACGTCAGAGCGTCGGCCAGGTATATCTTGCCGTCGACGTTCCATATTATGGCGTCGTAGGAGAACTCCCTTTTGGGTAGCCTAACGGGGTCCTTGAGCAGGGCTCCGTGCTGTCCCTCCGGCCTCTTAGGCCTCCACGTCTCCCTGTTCGCCATAACCCACTTGTAGTCCTCATCCGATATCGCCTCTAGGGCGTCCATCTCCAAGAGGAGCTGAGGAAGAGGTTCGGCCACAGCGAGCTCCTGAGGATGGGGTATGTACCTCCTGTCCTCCGTGAACTCCCCCATGGGGCCCTTAATCTGGGGCTTCGCCGAGGATCCCTGAGACCTCTTCCTCCTGAGGAATCCCAGGACCATCCCGACCCCTCCCTCAGTCGGAACCGGGGGACGCACAGGTCCTCAGGGATCCCAACAGCTCCCTGAGCTTCAAATATATCCTCCTGTACTCGAGGAGGAGCCTTACGGCATCGTTTATGCTCGAAAGCCCCTTCTCCTTCCTGAGCTCCTCGAGCTCCCTGTAGACCTCCTCCCTCAGGCTCACGTGCCTGTACCCCCTGGGGGGCAAAGTTTACTCCCAATAGGAGTATATACTCCCAATCGGAGTAAATAAATATTGTCCCGAGGTTTACACCTATTCGATTGAAAGCACGAAAAGGACATATACGGAGCGCTACCACCGTATTACCACGGCGATACAATTGGTCCTGAAGAGGTTCAGAGAAGGCAAGGGACCCCTCAGGAGGGCCTTGGAGGAGCGCATGAAAAAGGGCCCGGTTCTGAAGAAGCTCAGGGAGCAGTTCTTCAAGGCCGCGACTAGGGTCTACGACGCCGATAGGTTCCACGTGAGCCTGCTCGACGACATAAAGAACGTCAACAACTTCGTCCTAATAATATCTCCGTTCCTCAACGAACTCAGGGTTCGGAAGTTCATCTCCGCCAGGGAGGTCGGGGATGCCCTGAAGAGGGGGGTCAGCATCGTCGTGGTCACGAGGCCTCCCGAGCCCAGGAAGGTGGCCAACGTTAAGGAGCACGAAAAGTGCATAGGAATGCTGAGGGACTCGAAGATTAAGGTGGTCGAGGTCGGGGAGCCGACGCTCCACTTCAAGGCCGTCATAATAGACAACGAAGTGATATACCTGGGCTCCATAAACCCGCTGAGCGTACTCACCTACAGGGAGATACCGGCCGACTACATGATAAGGTTTGAGAGCGAGGCCCTTGTGGACGAGATAATAGAGAGCGCCATAGGCAGAGAGACCTACGAGCAGTGGCTGGGCGCGGAGTAGCGGGGATCTAGAGGAGAACGGTCCGGAGGACTTCTTTAGATCGGAAACCCCGCTTCGAGTTCCGGAAGACACACCCTCTTCGGCGTTCTTCGGTTCCTTAATCCTACTAATAATTTCCTCGGTCATTCTAACCCCCCGGTGAACGGACGTGGACTGGGCCTCAGTGTTTCAGTTCTACGCGAGGCTCAAGAGAGAGCTTAGGGAAGCCCTTTGGAAGGCAGAGCTGAGCCCCGAGTGCCGAAAACTCGCATGGGAGGTGGTCTCTAAGGTGCTGGAGTCGAAGGCTGTGGAGTTAGAGGAGATGGCTGCTTCAGGAGACAGCTAGATTTCTAGGATCTAGTTAAATTATGAGGATTTGAATAAGGCCTATTAGACCTCTTAGCTATCATATCATTATTGGTTCTCTAAACGGTCCTATTTTCCCCAACATTATCTTTATCGGCATTACCTCTACTCTGTTGTCTTTTCCTACTATCAGCACTTGATCTCCTTTTTCTATACCTAAGGTTTTTGCAAAGCTCTTGGGTATTGTATAAATAGCACTTCTTTGAACCCTTCCAACCTTGATCTTTCTGATGTTCCATCCGGTTCCCTTTACAACACGTACTGCATACTCCTTTCCTAAATTGGAATCTACTGGTACGTAAAGGATTCTATCTTCACCCAGAATGGCAAAAACTCTCTCGCCATAAGGTGCTATGAAATATTTAAATGTGATGTATAAACTTGTTCTTGAACTCCTGACCCTATGCATACTCACGTACATAGGGTTCACTGAATATACACCCAAATAGTCTTTCAATAAAAACTATATATTTAAATATTTTTTAGCCAAAACTATTTATATAAATAGTTTCTTATAGAAAATTACATCGAATGAACAGGCATTTATATAGTATGTCGGGTATAAGGTTTATTGGGGATTATATTGAGAATCCCTCTAAATAAGCTTACGCTTAATCCAGAGGTCGCTGCTAGAACTAAAGTTGATGAAGAATATCTTAAACTCTTAATGAAGAGTCTTAGGGAGGATGGACAATTACACCCAATTACTGTCAGACCTCTACCTGATGGAAGATATGAGATTATTGACGGTCTCCACAGAGTAGAGGCAGCAAAGAGACTTGGTTGGAAGGACATAGAGGCAAATGTCATATCAGTAGACGACCTTGAGGCTAAGTTTCTCGCACTCAAAGCTAACCTCGTTAGGAGAAACCTTGAGCCTGTTCAAGAGGGAGAACTGATATACCGTATAATGGTTAAGCATAAGCTCACTGAAAAACAGGTTGCTGAGAAACTAGGTGTATCCGTTGAGTGGGTCTCCAAGAGGCTAGCACTGGTTCTTAAGGTACATGAAGAGGTTAGGAAACTTGTTGCTGAAGGTAAGCTGTCCTTGGGCCATGCTGTAATAATTTCTAAAATTAAGGATCCAAATAAACAAGTGAAGTTCGCTAAATTAATAATTAGGAATGGATGGAATGTTAAACAGGCTGAGGAAGCGCTCATAGAGTTTGTTAATGATACCATATTCACAATAGGCTATGAAGGAAGAAGTTTTGAAGAATTTCTTAATTTGCTGAAGAAATATGAGATCAAGGTTGTACTCGATGTTAGGCATGAGGTAGAATTCGTTAGACAAGAGTTTTCTGGCGAATTATTGAAAAGGCAGCTTCCGGTATATGGCATAAAGTATGTTCAGTTGAAGGAGTTGGGCGTACCAAAGTTAATAAGAGAACCCTATATCGAAGGTAAATTTTCATTTGATTGTTTTAAGCAATGGTATCTTTGGTGGGTTGGGAAAAACAGAGAGATCTGGGAGCCTAAAGTAAGAGAGGCTAAGAGAATAGGTTATATTGCTTTATTATGTGCTGAGAGATATCCAAAACCGCGAGGGACACAAAGACATTACTGCCATAGAGACATTCTTGCAGACTACCTGATACGCCAAGGTTTCTTCGAAAAGAGAGTCGACATTATATAAGACTGATTTAATGAGCTTCAGGTGATCAGTATGGTTAAGGAGAGAATAATAATTTTGGCAAAGACCTATCCAGAGCTCAGTTCAAAATACGGACCACTAGTATGTGTTGCTGGAGTAAACGAATATGGAGAATGGCGTAGGTTATATCCGATACCGCTCAGAATCTGGACAGATGATAAATATAAAGATCTCAAATTTAGAAAGTGGGACATTATTGAGGTTGAAGTCAGCAGAAATTCCCCACCACATGACAAGAGATTTGAAAGTAGACGTGTTACTAACTGGGAGAAAATAAAGATAGTAGGCCATGTAAAAGATTGGGGAGCTAGACTAGCCATAATTAAGGAGCTTCTCGACCCAGATATAGAGTCTATTGTAAACTCTGGAAGAAGCTTAGGCGTCGTAAAGCCCACCAGAGTGTTAAACTTCTTTAGCAAACCTAGACATAGACTTAGAGATGAGGCCGAGAAAAAGGTATTAGAGAAAATGGATGAAGTTGATAGCACGGTAACACTTCTAGAATACCTTAACATAAATGATAAGCACTTATTACCTGAAGTAAGAGAACCTCATGTTAAAGTAGAGGAAATCCCTTGGATAGGTTACAAGTTCTACTGTAGCAACCCTCGTTGTAAAGGACATGAGATGATGGTTATTGACTGGGAAGCCCAGGAGCTATTCCGCAAATATAAGACTGTTAATGGACCAGTGAGGAAGAAACTCTTTAATGAGTTAGTTTCCAAGAGAGATCTTTACTTTATAGTGGGTAACACATGGAAGTACCACAGATCCTATATGATTATAGGTCTATTTTATCCGCCTAAAGGAATACGGGTTGCAAAACCTTTGATCCCTCTGTTTAAAGAAAGGCCCAGGCAGAGGTCTCTGCTTGATTTCTCTAAAGAGGGTTAGATCTTGCCAGATTTCTTTGAAGATGAAGATGAAATGAGGAACATATTAATTAGGTGGCTACAGAACAACGGCTTTCTTGTCAAGAAGAGTATATACTTAAAGACAATTGAGATAGACATTGGAGCACTTGCACGAGTAACAATCACTAAAAATGGTGTAAAAGCTACAGGAACGATCAATGTCTTCGCCTTTGAAGCGAAGATAGCTACAACATCGAAGCTTGCTAGAGACGTTGTTGAGCAGGCAATAACAAGACTTTTAGTAGCGGACTATGTATACGTTGTAGTGCCATCCGAAGCAGAGGTATGGAGAGACAGAAAAACTAAGGCAAAAGTATATCCGGGATTACTTGTTAGAAAGCTTACTACAAGAGTATATTCAAAGAACATAGGTATCATAGCTATAGATTCCCATGGAGACATAAAGGTGGTTAAGGAAGCTAAGAAATCAGGACTGGTGATCGACGATCTGAGAAATATGGTTATTAAAAAGCTAAACAAAGCAGTAGGAACTACACTTTTCTAGCAACTCATAACATTCACAAAGACTTTCTTAATGATTGTCTTAACATTATTTATATGATTTATGTTATAGCTTGTCATAAGCTTTTGACAAAAGCTTCCTTAAATGTTGGTTCTAATTGCACCACTTTTTACTAGAACTTCCCAGGCATCAGTTCCATAAAGCTTCCATAAGCTTATCTTCTCCTCCAGCTCTTTACCATCTATATCAACATATCTGATCACCAAGTAGAACCAATATCTTTTTCCTTTATATAGTGCACCATCTTCATGTTCATAATATTCAACATCAACATGCTTTATCATACCAATATTACTAGGTAAACACTTGTGAATTTTGGTTGTATTAAGAAATTGTGATGAATTTACTGTATCAACCAGTAGCTCTAGATTAATTACTTCTATATTCTTCATTAATTCGGGCTCTGGCATAACTTAAACCTCTAATATTCAATATAATAAACACTTCATTTACCCTAATATTTATTTCTGTTGTCTTACATCTATCTTTTAAATAATTATCATAACTTGAAAACACCAGCAAATAATTTGTTATGAAATATTCGAAATACTTTCGCAAACTCTTCAAGTTTCTAGCTGATTAAAAATCTCTGAGGTTAACGGAGCTAAAGACGGTAACCAGTAAGTGACTTAGCTTTAACTATAGACTACAGTATAGTTTCACGAGCTTCTTCATTTGTAGGTCTATAGCTCTTGTAATCTCCAAATCTCTTCTGAGATGTTTTTCAATCTCCTCATACTTCCTTTCTTTGTACAGTCTTGTAACGTCTTTACCAGCACCGTATGGCTCAGGCACATTAAGACCACAGCTTTTAGCTTTCTTGACAAGGTTTCCAAGGTTGTGACCTCTAAACCTCATATGTCTTAGTGGCAGCGTTACCTCAAAGAGGTCTATTGTATAGGTATTATGCCAAAGCTTGTTGAGTTCTCCGATACTCTTAATACCGTACTCCGCACCCTTCTGAATTAGCAATGGTACGTCGAAACGCAAGATATTGAACCCAACAACAACTAAGAACTTGAACTTTTCTAGGGAGGCTTCTAGATATTGATAGAACTCCTTGACAACCTTTTTCTCACTACCTAAAGCCCATTCAGTAAAGGTTCTATAATTAATCTCTGATCCTGAAGTTATCTCGAAGAGAGGCCTCCTGATATGGTGTCCTATCCTCTAAAACGCCTATTGCAATTACTCTCTCATTAGCAAAGACTTCTTTTCTAAAAGTCTCAATATCAAGGTAAAGCCTAACCATAATGCATCACATGTTATATTTAGTACAGTATTACCTAATACTAACTTCTGACATAGAGTTCCCTACTCGCTGGAGAGAAAATTTCAGTCCTATGTTATACTCTTAGCTTCTAAGTTCTAACCCGAAAGAACTGCGTGCTGTAAACTGTAAAGTGGACAGCACATTTTCCGCTCTCAGCTCTGGAGTCTAGAGCACAGAGCAAGGCGAATCCAGTTAAGCTCTTTGGACTTTAAAGTACGAAGTTCTCATGAGAAATCGAGTTCCAAATCCGCTCTGAACTCTAGAGCTGAGAGTTAGAGAAGGTTTTGGCTCAGATTTAGGAACCTTCTCTAACTCAGAAACCTATAATGTCCCTGCACTCGTCCAAGCACCTTGCAAGCCTCCTCCCCCTCTCCGTCAACCTCAAAGTCTTAGTCCTCCTGCCGGACGTCCCCTCAATAACAAGGCCTGCCCTGACCATCTTGCCCTTAACCCTTATGAAGAACTCGGACCTGCTGACCCCGGACCTCTCTATTATCTCCTCAAAGCTCGAACATCCACCTTTCCTTTCGCAGTCTAGGAGAGTGAGGAGGATCCTTGCCAGGTGACCGAAGCGGAGCTCCTCAAGGGGCCTCTGCCCCCCCCCAACA
>JALWOJ010000013.1:0-830 GCA_026995555.1 Acidilobaceae archaeon
TTAGGACCATTATTTTAGCATTAATAAAGATTGACGGTCAGAAGGGTCTTTCGAGTTTCCTAGGAAAACATCTAGTATTCATTACGGATCTGACGATTCTGTTATGTTCATCTATGGCACTTATAGGGATCGAGAGAATTTCATTGATCACCTCTGCCTCCGTAGGATGTATGCGACCTGGGATTATGAGGCTTGTAGGAGGAGGGGATTTATGATTACTTAACGCAAGTCTTTTTAGTTTGGACCAGAGAACTCTTTGATCTTCAAGTCCTGCCCTCTCAACTATAATTATTATAAGCCTCTCGAGGATCGGATAGAATGCCTCTTCTCTCGAAAGTTCCTTTTCCAGCTCAAGTATGGCCTTTGCTGCCTCCCAAGGCTGTAGCATTCTCCCTTCGATGTAGTCTAGAAGTAATAAGGTGTGTAGGCCCTTTTCAAGGTTACAGTAGATATATTCTACAACGCTGTAAGCCTTCACAGACCTCCAGGGACCTGGTATTGTTACTGTTCTTCCAAATTTATAGAATTGAAGGCCTGAGGCTACCATGGCAGCTGTCACGCCAGAGACTCCTGGCAGAACTTTCCACTTGATCTTATTCTTCGAGGCTTCGAGAAGTATTGAAATGTGAGTGGTTGCAATCAAAGGGTCTCCAGGAACCAATATGAGAACCTTTTTGTTCTTAGCATCTCTTACGATTTTCTGAGCCTCATCCTCGAGGAGAAACCTTTGTGCCTCAATTACTTTTGCATCCCCTCCTATTCTTTTTGCCTCCTCGAGAAGCCACTTTGAATTAGGGCTAGTGTAGGTATCAACGTAAACTACATTGGCC
>JALWOJ010000013.1:840-8642 GCA_026995555.1 Acidilobaceae archaeon
CATTGGCCTCCTTTATCAAATTAATTAATTTTATTGAATCAATTTTAGGTCCTAACCCTCCCCCTGCAATTATTAGAACCATCTTTTCATACCTTATTCAAAAATCTATCTATAGCTTAATTTAAAGCTCACAATTTTCATTATCTTATTTACAGTTTTCGATTTCTGAAACAGTCATTACTAGCAAGATAGTTAATGCTTTGATCGTTTCAGATAAGCTCACTACTTCTTAGGTTAACGAAAGATACAACCTATATAAACCTTAATCTTTGGTATTATGAGACTGGACTAAACCTCTTTGGAGGCATAGCAAGGTTGATGCAGAGCCCCCAGCACCTAATACCAGATTTTGTCACAAGAACTACCACTACCACATGGCCCCATCCAAATGGCCACGGGGTCACGATCAACGGAACTTTAACGACCATAGGCAATTTGACACAGACTAGGCCCACCTTTTCAGGACCTTCAGGAGGACCTGTTCTAGGAATAATTTTAGCATTGTCATTGATAGCGCTTGTATTTATTATTATGTTTTTCTCGAGAGAATCCTCACAAAGCTTCTCAGGATCTTTCGTTCCAAACGTTCCAGGAGGATTTAGATATGGCGATAGGTACATATATGAAGGACGAAAAATGTTGATAAGAAAACTTTACTTAAGCTTCCTTTCATTTCTAAGGATGATAGGTCTTTCAGTGCCAGAAGGATATACTCCTAGAGAAGTTGTCATGGTTGCTCTAAAAAATGGTATAAAGTTTGCATCAAGGATTTCAGATCTTTATTACAGGTTTATTTATAGACCGGAGGAGCCTCCTAAAGACATTGAAAGGGAAATAAATGAAATTAAGAGAAACTTTGAGGTGAAAGATTCTGAAGGCTAACATTTATGTCTTTGTATTATTCTTAATCATAATAGGTCTCATTTCGTTCAGAGGAGGCTTAGTATCCCTAGTTGGATTTAAAAGTCCTTCTCCAGAAAATTATGGTCTGTTCGGCTCTTCTGACGTATTAACATTTCTCTCTAGCTTAGGTTACACCGTAAGACTCGGCGGACCCTATGATGTCACGCCTAAAACATTATACTTAGTTATAGCTCCCGAGAAACCTTTCACCTCACTAGAGTCAGAGACTATATTAAGCTCAGTAAGAAGAGGTGCTAGGCTTCTTGTTGCTGATGAGACAGGAGTTGCAAATAGCCTCCTAAAAAACATTGGAGTGAAAATTTCTGGGATCTACATTAAAGCGAGGGACAGTCGGGATCATGGATGGGAAGAAGTTATTAGAATCATCTGTGATATAGGAGGGAGGAAGATTTCATTCATAACAACGAGGGTTTCCTACATAAAAAGGTATCCCTCATGGATGAAACCCATATGCTGGGTAGACGATCCGAGAGTTGCAGGACATTATGTTTATGGTGTTTTGGGAAGATACGGAGATGGAGAGATACTCGTTCTATCAGATTCAACCATCTTTGCAAACTTCATGTTGAGAGGCCTTTACCCTCAGTTAGGCAATACGCGAAACATAATCAAAAGTCTCATCACTTATCTATCGCCTAAGAGAAGGAGTGTCATTATGGACAATAAACACTATAATCTGATTTACATAAGGCTATCATCAGCTCCTAAACTCTTTATGAACATTATATCTTCTGCTGCAGCTTCTCTTCAAGCGACATTAAGAAAAGCAAGAACATATACGGCTTCAATAGCTCTGCTTTCGCTCGCAGGAGGCCTAGCTATCATACTACTGGGTCCACCAATTGTCGTAAGAGAGGAGGCTAGAAGAGGGGAGTCAGACGTTTCGACTAAGGCTCAAGATCTTTTAGTAAAAGAGCTCGAGTTTCTTTCGAAGAAAAACATTACCAAGCTAAACGTATTAGCCCTTGAAATATCAAGGAGTAAAGTGGCCTCATATAAAGACGTCGAAAAGATAGGTAGAAGAGTAATTAAGGAACTAGGTGGAGGAAATGGGCGTCGCAAAGACAGTTTATCAGAGAATGATTGATGAGGCCTCTAAGGTTATTATTGGTAAAAAAGAGGAACTTAAGATAATACTCGCAACTCTGATAGCTAAGGGTCATGTTCTACTTGAAGGTGTGCCCGGAGTAGCTAAGACCACAATGGCTAAGGCAATAGCTTCTTCGGCAGATTTGGAATTCAAAAGGATACAGTTTACTCCCGATCTCTTACCCTCAGACATAACAGGAACCTTCGTTTTTGAGGAAGGAAAGTTCAAATTTAGAAAGGGGCCGATCTTTGCTAACATAATTCTGGTTGACGAAATAAACAGAGCTAGCCCTAAAACTCAAGCTGCACTTCTTGAGGCTATGCAGGAAAGACAGGTCACGGTCTGGGGAACGACTTATAAACTTCCAGAGCCATTTCTTGTTATCGCAACCATGAACCCTGTTGAGCTAGAAGGAGTTTATCCTCTGAGCGAGGCTCAGATCGATAGATTTATGTCAAAGGTATACATAGACTATCCTAATAGAGATGAGACAGTTGAGATACTAGAAAGACTTAAGAAAATAGAGGAATGGCCAATAAAGCCTGTTGCTTCCAAAGAAGACATTTTGAGAGCCCAGGAGGAGATCTGGAAGATATACGTCGATAGAAACATAAAATATTATATAGCAGATATAGTTGATGCGACAAGAAGGTACTCGGAAGTAAGACTTGGTGCATCCCCTAGAGGAGCCATTGCCTTAATGCAGCTCTCAAGAGCTTTGGCTTTAATCGAGGGTAGAACAAATGTAGAGCCTGATGATGTCAAAAGGGTCGCTAAGGCAGCACTATCTCATAGAATAATACTTAAACCTGAGGCTAAAATGGAGGGCTTCACCCCGGAAAGAATAATAGAGAATGTTCTAGAAAGAGTACCTCCTCCTTAGAGGTTAGAAAATGCCGAAGCCAGTTCCCACGTTTAAAGGTTTTGCCTTCGGCCTTCTGTTCTCTCTAGCACTCTTTGCAGGTTTTCTCGGAATAGGATATCCTTACTTTCAAGCCTTAACCATAGTCCTGGCCTCCATTCTGGCTGGTGCGTACGGTTATGCATCCTGGCAAGCTGAAGCTCTCTACGAGATAATAGTCTCTAGGGACTTTTCGGCTGAGAGGGTTTTTGAAGGAACAGAGGTAAATGTATTTATTAAGGTTAAGAACCCATCCGGAACAATTCTTTACAGGGTGGAAATTTTTGATGAAGTTCCTTGGAGAGTGAAGTTGATCTCAAAACCCATATTCATATCATCAATAGAGCCTGGCGAAACGAAAACATTCGTATATACGATAAAACCTATGTTTGGTAGACATAGATGGGATCATATAAAGGTAGCTGTCAGCGATCCCCTAGGGCTTTTCAGGATTGAAAGATCAATTAGACTAACCTCAGGTATTTCTGTGGCTCCTTCTTGGTCCAAGGTCGAAGAATGGATAAAAAGAGAGGATTTAACTGGTTCCTCAGGAATTGTTTCAAGAACAAGAAGAGGTCTAAGTCTTGAATTTTTTGAGATAAGGGATTATCAGCCAGGAGATGATATAAGGAAGGTTGTATGGACTGCGACTGCTAGAACAGGAAGGCTTATGGTGAGGGAAGATCTTGATGAAATTAGGATGTCGCTTCATATATTTCTAGATTTAAGCTCTGATTCCTGGATAGGTCCTCCTGGTCGTTCGCCTGCGGATCTGATGGCAAAAATTGCTTTGGCAATTCTTAATTTTTCATCACGGAGCGGAGGAGCCTCGGGATTCACCGTTTTCTATGGTGATGGCTGGAGAAGCTATGGACCATCAAGATCCTCTGAAGTTTTTGAGAGACTGACGGCGGTCCTCTCCATAATGTCGCCTGAGGATTCGAGGGGAAGAGTTATGTTCAAAAAAGCTCTTGAGGACTCAATAATGAGGGCTGAAAGGAAAGAATTATTAATACTTTTAGGCCCTGGGGCTTTGGAGGGCGTTTCATGGAGTGATATGGTTAGTATGTCAAAAGTGATAAGAAGGGCAATCATAGCCGTCGTAGTTCCTTGGGGGAATGATGAAGTGTCTAAAGCTATAAGAATTCTTGAAGAAAAAGTGCTTAAATCTAAAGAGGATGAAATATCAAGGTTAAAGTTCAAAGTCATTTTGGTAAGAGACCCTTTCACTGCATGGGAGGTCATAAGAAGTGCCATGGAGTTCTAGATCAAAAATACCGCTATTCATAATAGTTGCTTCT
Source organism: Acidilobaceae archaeon (assembly GCA_026995555.1). Classification (GTDB taxonomy): domain Archaea; phylum Thermoproteota; class Thermoprotei_A; order Sulfolobales; family Acidilobaceae; genus JALWTO01. Next base: position 5,057 of record JALWOJ010000013.1, read on the forward strand.
CCGTTAACACTTATTCCATGGACCCCTCCAATTAGGGCCTCAGTCCTTATTTCTTTGACATTTATGTCAGCTTTTCTAATGAGATTTGGAAGCGGGGCATCAATTATAACATCGTTTGCCACGCTGACTTATGGAATAGTAGCTTCTCATCAAGGCCTCGGTCCCGCTTTAGCTTTTGGCCTTTTTGCTCTTGGGCTAGCGTTATTAGGCTGGATACCTAAGAGTGGGGCTCTGGAGGCGATTCTTTGGTGGGTTTTAGTCTCTACACCCTTATCTTTGGTATTTATATTTTACAGGATTAGCCCTAGTGAGGGAGCTTATTTAATGCTTCTTTTAATTATTACGGCTTCAGCAGCATCTTATTATATAAATCCTCCAGGTATAAGAGCTCTTCTTACCTATAAAACGTCTACTAAAACTTCAGAAGTTGACCTAGCGAAAGTAGGTTATAGGATATTCGAGATAGTTTTTTACATACTCTTAATATATGTCGGAATTCATGTCGGCAAGATAGCTGAAGATCTCTTATCGGTCTTTATTGGTTTAATTCTCAGAAAGTTTGTAAATGTTAAATGGTCTATGCTCATATCATCATTATTATTTCTTCTCTTTCAATATTTCCTCTAACTAGACTGAAGTAATAGAATGATTAATAAGTTCTTACGCCATAGAGTAAAACATGACCGTGCCCATCCGAGTCCGCTGAGCCAGCGGCCAATGAAGATGGGATACGCGCCGGTTCTTCATTCATCAACAGGTTTTTACCTTATATCCTTTCGTGAAAGGTTATCATATTTGGTTAGGAAAGTTGAGAGAAGGGATTTTAGTTATAGACTTTGGAGGGCAGTATGCTCACTTAATAGCTAGGAGGATAAGAGAGCTCAGAACGTTTAGTTTACTTGTAAGTGCAGACGATGGAATAAACGCCATCAATAGGCTTAAAGAAAATATCAACATAAGAGGGATAATCCTCAGTGGGGGGCCTGGAAGTGTTTGGGAGGTTTCTCATGATGAAATAGCAAAGTGGGTCTTACATCAAGGAGTTCCAGTGCTCGGAATATGTTACGGTCATCAGCTCCTAGCAAAGGTTCTGGGAGGAAAGGTCTCAAGAGCTCCCAAAGGAGAATTCGGACCTACTATGGTTGAGGTCATCGATGAAGACATAATATTAAGAGGACATGGAAAGAGGTTCAAAGCATGGATGAGCCACAATGATGCTGTTTTGGAGGAGCCTCCTAGTTCTAGGGTACTGGCTAAAAGTTCTGGCAGTCCTGTAGCAGCATTTAAGTATGGAGATAAGATCTTTGGTGTTCAGTGGCATCCAGAAGTTCATCATACAGAACACGGAATGAAGCTTTTTGAAAACTGGCTGGAGCTGACTGGAATTAAAGGTCAGTGGCATCCAAGTAATCTTATAGATGAGATAGTCAATAATATTAAAAATGTTGTGGGTAGCTCCAAGGCTGTAGCTGCTGTGAGTGGAGGGGTGGACTCAACCGTAGCAGCAGTATTAGCGAAAAAAGCTCTTGGAAGCAATCTAATACCTGTGTTTATTGATCACGGGCTTCATCCGGAGGGAGAAGTGAAGAGGGCCGTAGTTCTCCTAGAAAAATGTGGAGTGAAGCCTATTATTATTGATGCTTCAGAAAGGTTTCTGAGTGCACTAAGGGGAGTTAAGGATCCTGAAGAAAAGAGAAAGGTGATCGGAAAGGTTTATGGAAAAGTTTTGGAGGAGGAAGCTCTAAGACTTGGAGCTGAGTTCTTAGTCCAAGGTACCATATATCCTGATGTTATAGAGTCTGGAGCGAGGCCTGGAGCCGACGTAATAAAAACTCATCATAACGTTGGGGGTCTTCCCAAGGATCTAAAGCTTAAGGTCGTAGAGCCTCTGAGATGGTTTTATAAGGATGAGGTTAGGGAGATAGCTAAAGCTCTAGGTTTACCTAAGGAGCTTTGGAAGCTGAAACAGCCTGTACCCGGCCCAGGTCTTGCTGTTAGAATAGAGGGGGAGGTTACTAAGGAGAAACTTGAAATATTAAGAAAGGCAGATAAAATTGTTAGAGAGGAAATAGAGTCTGCAGGACTTCATGATAAGCTTTGGCAATATTTTGCAATACTCACGGCTTCTAGAGCGACAGGTGTCAAAGGCGATAGGAGAGCTTATGGTCATGTGATAGTTATTAGAATAGTTGAGAGTAAGGACGCCATGACAGCCAATGTAGCTAAAATTCCTTGGGAGATTCTCGAAAGAATAGTTACCAGAATAACCGGAGAGTTAGACTCTGTGACGAGAGTTCTTTACGACATAACTCCTAAGCCTCCCGCCACGATAGAATGGGAGTAAAATCAAACCTCGTCCTTAAATAGTTCCAAAACTATAGCAGGACATATTCTCTTAACTCCCTCAAGTGATGAGAGCTTTCTGTGAATTTCTGAAAGCTCATCACTGTCCCTAGCCCATATTATAGTCATTATAGTATGATCCCCTGACGTAAGGGCTAGATATTTGACGTACTCCTTATCTCTTAGGTAATTTATAACATCGAAGAGTTTTTCTGGTTCAACGTCAAGACCTGTCAAGGAGACTGCGGTAAAGCCTAGCTTTTTATTATCCAGTTTTACCGTATACCTTTTAATTATTCCCTTTTGTTCAAGATTTTTAACTCTCTTCAAAACTGCAACATCGCTCAAACCTATCTCTTTTGCTATTTCAGTATATGTGGCCCTAGCATTTTTCTTAAGTATATCAAGTATCTTAAGATCCTTTTCATCAAGCTGATTCCCTGTCAACTTTAACACACCTTTTCTTATCCATGTAGATAAATGTAGGATGAGGGATTATAAATTGTTTAGAAAGGTGTCTAAATAGAGTTTTTATATCTAATTTTATAGGTTACAATCCTCCACCCTTCCAGAGGGTTTTTAGGTTCCTCTATTTTTGATATACTAGCATCTATATCAAATTTTTCTAATATATATATTAAGTCCTCTAACCAATCATAGAGGCCGCAGGTAGTAACATAACTGCCCTCTATCATGACAACTAGCTTATCGTTCTCAAGCTTTAAGATCCTAGCTTTTGCCTCTGGAAAACGATATTTATTGTATTCATTTAGCGCATTATTAATTAGCTTAAGCAACTTGTTATTCAACGGAGATCTCCTTTCTTGCCTCCCAAAGTCCATGAAGGTTACAATATCCGATAGCATAAAGAACTCCGCTCTTCTTTAATCTTAATGTAAGTTTTATTTCAGGTTCGGCATACTCAGGTTCAAGGTCAACGGTAGCTATGTGTATAGGATTATATGCTCTTCCGTTTTCACGGAAATAAATCTCAAGTCTTCTTATTGAGTGCTCTACCTTATTTGGATGAGGCCCCACCTTTATGCTAACAACAACGGGCTCTCCAGCTTTTACTTTGTCTGGAGCTTCGATCTTAGGAGTGTGTGATTCAGCCTTAGATATTGCTTCTCCCTGAGCCACCTCAGGACTGTATATAAGTTCTCCAAACCTTTTCATTTTTCTCACCAAATAAAATTAGTTAGAAAAGCGAAATATAAATTTTTGTATTACAAAAGAATAGATT
>JALWOJ010000014.1 GCA_026995555.1 Acidilobaceae archaeon
ACCGCTTCTACCAACCTATCAAAACCTACTCATTAAGGTTTTAAACGACGTCCACCTAGCAGTACTGCGGACGATTAACATGAAGGAACCGCATCTTCAAACCAAGAACTGATCACTGGAGTGGGGTTATTGCACTCCAGGATTTGAGCTTTAGCTCAAGCCTATGTTGCCCTGCAAGGGCTGTTTTTAACTTAGCCGACGCTGCCCGTAATTGGCAAAAGACATGCTTTGAACGATTCCTTACAGGTACGTCAAAGCTGAAAAGATGCCCTTTATTATCCGGTACCCTGGATAACAACGGTATAGTTTCGCTAAACCTCTGGGAACGCCTTGCGATAACAAGAGCGGCCCCTTGGTGAACTGTTAATCCATACCTAGCCGCAAACTTAATGCGGCCAATAATGGATGTGTAAGCAGGGTTTACTTCAAAAACCTCGATCCCTGCTCTGAAGCATGTTGCTTTTATAAACTGTAAAATAGAACTGTAGTGGAAAGAGCTTAGCATCCTAGCTATCCTAGGAGACTCCTTCATTAAGTTCCTCTTCTTCACCTTAAAATCAAGCTTCTCCACAACGACTGGCTTCATAGCGGTTTTAGCAATCGCTAAAACCTTAGCTGCAGCATCTCCAAGGATAGCCTTAGCCTGATTAGAACTCTTACCATAGACGTTAGTCCCAATGGTCCAGGAGTTAATTACATTACCAGAAGCATCAGTCTCTACAACTGCTAGATGATCAACATTTACATCAACTCCAATCCTACCGTGCTGCTTTAAGGAGATTACCTCTGGAGCTTTAAACTCAGTAGCAACGAACAGCCTCCAGCCAGTCTTATCCCTCTTAAAACGATAAGTTAAAGCTGTGCACTCTTTTAAAGGTAACTTCCTAGGACCTTTGATGACGGTTTTTGAAACTAAGCTGGCAAGGATTACATCCTTGCCGTACTTAAAATCAACATCCCTGATATATTGGTTGGCTCCAAACTCATCCTGTAAAGCCTTAGGAACACGGATCTTTAGGGTAAGCTTATTGTTTTCTTGAAGTGATGCCTGACAGATCTGACAGCCTGCTGTTTCATCTTTGGAGCCAACGAAGAAGAGTTCGCTGTTCCTTGCGAAGCGCCAGTCTTTCAACCAAGCGGCGTGGTCCTTGTAACCGTTCTCTTTTAAGTTAAACTGCTTCCTAAAAAGCTTCTTTGAACCAAAGCAGAGCCTGGTTCTATCATCTTGCTGATCTTTTAGAAGAGTAGCCAACTCCCTCTTTATCCTATTTAGGCGGATGTTCTTTTGGTGGATGGTAAGCTTTATCTTTTTAGTTTGTTCTAGCTTTGAGAGCTTCTTTAGAAGCTTCTCAAGGGACTTAACCTTTGCTTGCTTGCCGAGGATATAGTCTGGCCTTAGGGCCTTTACCGAGGAGATCTTACCTTGTACTGATTTTAGGATGGAGTTGAACTGACGGCCTGAGATGTCGAACTTCTTGGTAAACTCAACCTTTAACTGGTTGACACCTTTCTTAGCCTGTAGGGCTGCAAAGATGTATCTCTCCAAAGTTGACATGTAGGTAGCGTAGCTTTCGATAAAACTAGACTCTTCGAGTCTAGTCTGATAAGTGAAGATTGCTTTACTGGGCCTTGCCATAGTTGTATATACTGTAATATTGGGATGATGTCAAATAGTTTTGGGCTTTTTATTTTTATGGCTCCTTGAGCCATAAATGCGACTTGCATAAACTGTAATTATCGTTAGGACATCCTTGACTAAGGAGTCTTCATTTGAGGTCTTAGCGTCGTTTAAGACAGTGATCTTTACACCTTTAAGGAGACATATCCTCTCGATTAAGGGATAACCTATCCTCATCAATCGGTCTGGGTAGGTGATGACAACTTCATTAATTAGCCCCTTAATGATTAGCTCCAGGAGCTTTAGGATACCTTTCTTTTTAAAGTTGATACCTGATCCAAGATCTTGGATAACATCATAATTTAACTGGTGTTTGAGAGCATAGCTCTCAAGGATACTGGCTTGACGCAATAGATCTTTCTTCTGGTCAGCTGATGATACCCTGGCGTACAAGGCTGCTTTATTAATGGTCTCTTTTGGTTCTTTAGGGTGT
>JALWOJ010000015.1 GCA_026995555.1 Acidilobaceae archaeon
CAAGTGCTTCAAGTTTAGTAGGACAATATATAGGAGCAAAAAACTTTAGAATGGCTGCTAGATCTGTTGGAACCGTTTTAGGAATACTTTTCCTTATACTAGTTCCTGGAAGTACTCTTTTCATATTTTTTGAAAGGTATTATATAAGTCTTACCAGGATACCTCCTCCAATAAAGCCTTTAGCCTTTGATTATATATTGATACTTCTCTTGGTTACACCACTTTCCGGAATAAATATAACGTTCTTTACTGCAATAGGTGCTACAGGAGACACCAAAACTCCTATGAAGGTATCGTTAATGTCTACAATAATAAATTTCATCTTAGATCCTATATTCATATTCTTGCTAAGACTTGGAGTCTTGGGGGCAGCTCTTGCTACAGCTGCCGCAATAGCTGCCAACACAACCTATGCCGTTATAAGCTTCTTTACTGGAAGACATGGAATAAAGCTTAGGTTAAGGGATCTTGTTCCTGAAAAATCATTACTTCCTCTAGTTTTTAGAGTATCAACGCCTATGGTTGCACAACAATTAGGAACAAGTCTCGGCTTTGTAACAATGATAAGAATTGTTTCTGGTTTGGGGACTCCAGTGGTCGCTGCATACTCTATAGGCCAAGTTATTTTAAGCTTTGACAGAATTTTGACCATGCCAATAGCAAGGGCTACAAGTATAATACTCTCACAGGCATTGGGTGCAGGGTTTAGAAAAAGAGCTATAGAAGCAGTTCACAAGGGCTTAGGATTGTTAATGATCTGGACTGGAGGTTACATTGGTTTAATATTGGCAGTTATGAACCCGTTTATTTCTGTTTTTACCAAAGATCCTTTAACGTTTAGTGCTTCTCAAAGGATGATAGTAATATTTGGCCCCAGCATAATTTTCTTTGCTATATACATGCTTGCGAACTCCCTTGCTAGAGGTAGCGGTCACACCTTATTCATGGCAAGTGTGGGGTTAGCAAGACTTTGGCTTCTAAGAATACCTCTCTCCTGGCTCTTTGCTTATAGGGCAGGTTTAGGTGATACAGGACTTTGGACAGGAATGGCAATAAGTAACTACTTCGCCGGGCTTCTGGGGCTTGTATGGGGACTTAGCGGCAAATGGGCTAGAGCAATAATAAAAAAAGATGACAAAAACTAATTATGATGAGAAGCAATACTTTTTCCTAGCCCTTTCTAGTGATATCCTTCCATCCTCCAAGTCTTTGAGTATTAATTCTTTGCTTCTTTTACAAGGATCTCCGTATCCTCCTCCGCCTGGAGTATTTATATAAACAATGTCACCCTCCTCTATCGTTATAGTCTCCTTGCAACCTAGCTCAATTAAGCTTCCATCCTTCTTAATGACATAATGCCTAGCTCTTTCGCCAAGCCCTCCTCCTCTAAGTCCCCACGGTGACGTCTTGCACCTTTCAGCTAAAACTGTCACAGTAGCCTTACCTTTAGTTAATTTGAAGGCCCTCGTTATTCCAAGACCTCCTCTAAAGGTTCCAGGACCTTCACTATCAGCCCTTAACCTGTATTCAACCATAATTATCGGATAATCGGCCTCAATTCTTTCAATAGGAGTATTAAGCGTATTGGTCATATTGGTATGAATTCCATCTATTCCATCGCTATTAGGTCTTCCACCAGAACCACAACCTATCGTTTCATAAAAGGCCCATCTTTTGCCATCTACTAGTCCCCCCATTGTAACATTTGTCATGGTTCCACAGCTTGCTGCAGGAACCTTTTCAGGAAATGCTTCAGCTAGAGCTTTGAAGACAACATCGGCTATTCTTTGACTAGTTTCGGTGTTTCCTCCTGAGACAGGAGCGGGCTTAATAGGATTTACCAGGGTTCCTGGAGGTGCAAGAATTTTTACTGCTCTATAAAAACCATGATTTACTGGCATTTCAGGATCTATTATTGATTTTATTGCAAAGCTTGTTGCAGCTACAGTGACCCCATAGACAGCATTTATTGGCGCTTCAACCTGCCTATCTGTACCATTAAAATTAACTACTATTTCTCCATTCTCCTTTAGCTCTAACTTAACCCTTATTCTTAAAATCTTATCGTTAAGTTCTAGATAGTCCTCAGCCTCAAACTTTCCAAAGACTCCTAAGGATCTTACTCTATTTTGTGTGTACTTTTCCGTATACTCTAATATCTCATTCCAGGCCTCAAGAATTGTGTCGACTCCATACTTTTCAACTAGCTCGAGAACTCTTCTCTCTCCTACATTCAATGCCGCTATCTGTGCCTTAAGATCTCCCTTAAAGTATTCAGGAGTCCTTACATTCTCAGCGATTATCTTTATGAGATCCTCTCTAAGCTTTCCACCCTCAGCAATTTTAAGCGGGGGGATAACTATTCCCTCTTGGAGAAGTTCTTTAACATCACCTCCTAGGCTTCCTGGAACAGATCCTCCTACATCCACATGATGGGCTTTATCTGCAACTATTGCAACAAGCTTTCCTTTAGCATATACTGGTTTTAGCAAAGTTATATCATTAAGATGCGTTCCTGCTATATATGGATCATTGACTATTATTATGTCTCCTGGTTCAAGGCTGGTGCCTTCCTTCTCTAAATACTCAAGCGTATTCTTTACACCAATAGCCATGCTTCCTAAGTGAACGGGTATATGTTCAGCTTGGGCAGCAAGCTCACCATTTGGCGTTAGGATGCTGCAGGTATGATCTAACCTGTCCTTTATGTTAGGGCTGTACGCAGTGTTTCTGAGGACGATTCCCATCTCTTCGCTAGCAAATATTGCAGCGTTCCTTATAATTTCTACCGTAAATTTATCTGCCAAAACATCTCACCCCCTCCTAATTATTATTGAGCCGAATTCATCAACCACACCACAAAAACCAGGAGGTATGAGTATGGTGCTACTAATTTCCTCTATAACGGAGGGTCCACAGATCTTCGTTCCAACACCCAAATCTTGCCTGTTGTAGATTTCAGCGACGTGCCAGCCATCCTTGAAGAAAACTTCTCTTTTTCCTAAAGGTTTCGCTTCTCCCTTTTTCTCAGTTATCTTCAGCTGAGGCTTTCTCGTAAGGCCTATAGCCTCAACTCTCGCAACGACCAGTTCTACCTCCTCTTCAGGACTGCTAAACCCATATCTCAGTTCATGAAGCCTATGAAAATCATCTACCAGTTCCTTAATATCTCCCTTATAAGGAACCTTTAATGTGTAGGCTTGTCCCCAATACTTAGCTTCAATGTATCTTCTAAGAACTATTTTATCCTCACTTATTCCTTCAGAAATTAAGGTTTTGATGGCTCTCTTTTCCAAGTTGTCAAAAATATTATTAAGCTCTTCCTCTTTAACATCTTTAGCCTTTTTGACTATAGCCTCATGATAGTCATGTCTATAATCTGAGACTAGAAGTCCTAAAGCACTAAAGACTCCTGGGAGAGGAGGAATAACCACCTCTTTGGCTCCAAGTTCTTCAGCTATGTCAATAGCATGAAGAGGACCAGCACCTCCAAATGCAAAGAGTGTGAACTCCCTTGGATCATGACCTTTTTCCACACTAACAAGCCTTAATGCTCTACCCATTATTGTGTTAGCTATTCTAATTATTGCCCAAGACGCTTCTACGACGTCAACACCCAAGGGCTTCGCTATCTTCTCTCTAATAACCTCTTCGGCAAGTTCCTTTTTCAATTTAAGCTTTCCAGCCAGCACTGCTGGAAGCCTTCCGAGTATAAGGTTTGCATCAGTTATTGTAGGATCTTCCCCTCCCTTTCCATAGCACGCTGGCCCGGGATCCGCCCCTGCACTCATAGGACCTAGTCTCAGAGCCCCTCCAGGGTCTATCCAGGCTATCGTCCCGCCTCCAGCACTTACCTCGGCAAGGTCTATATAAGGAAATCTAACAGGATATCCGCTCCCCCTTACAAGCCTTCCTCTATGGATCTTTCCTCCCACCTCATACATCTCGACAACTTCAGGTTCCCCGTTTATTATGCTTGAAGCCTTTGCCGTGGTTCCACCCATATCAAATCCTAAGGATTTTTCTATTTTCATCAGCTTAGAGAAGTATGCAACCGCGACCGCTCCTGCACTGGGTCCGCTCTCAATGAACGCGGCTGGTCTCTTTACAGCTTCAGATACATCCGCGATTCCACCACTGCTTTGCATAACCAAAAGTCTCCCCTTGAACCCTTCAGACTTAAGTATCTCTAGAAGTTTTTCAAGGTAGATTGACAAGATAGGTTTAAGTATTGCATTTACGATTGCAGTGCTAGTTCTCTCATATTCCATCGGTTGAGGATCAACTTCATGACTTGTAACTACTATAGAGTCGGGACACACCTCCCTTACTATCTCAGACGCCCTCATTTCATGGGAAGGGTTCCTGTAGCTATGCAAGAATGATATTACAAAAACCTTAACTCCAGACTTGCATTCATTTTCAGCTATTCTTCTAATTGCATCCTCGTCTAACGGTTCAATTTCATTACCATCTTTGTCGATCCTGCCTTTAACCCCGTATCTCTTAGATCTGGGAATCAGTGGTTTGGGCCGTCCAAAAAAAGGATTATAAAGTTCAGCCCTGTTTTGTCTTCCTATCTCTACAACATCTTCGAATCCAGCGTTCGTTATGAGAACAGCTTTAGGAGGTTCTATTCCGGTTTGTCCGAAGAACATGTTTGTTCCTAAGGTGGTTGCATGTATGAGAGCCTCTATTTGAGACAGATCTTTTGTCGCTTCATTTATGGCGTTCATCACACCTTTAACAGGATCCCTAGGCGTTGTTGAAGTCTTTAAGTGTGTAATCTTTCCTGAAGACTCGTCAAACATCACTAGGTCAGTAAAAGTTCCACCAACATCTATTCCAACTCTAAGGGTTCGAGACAAGACAAGCACCCTTTTCTTCATTAGATACAGTTCCCCTTTTTACTTGGATAAAAATAGATGATTATCCAATGTAAATATGAGTAAATACGATCTGATTATCAATTTTTAAATGTTGGACACGATTAACACATTGTCATAGAACTAAAAGTATTGAATTGTGTGAAAAGGGTGTAAAAATGTCAAAGTCTAACCCGAGAAGGGTTCTAGAAGAGATTAAACCGAAGATTCTAAGAAAGCCCAGCGATTATGCAGCTCTAATATTCTATATAGTCGCCTCTGGACTTATGTATCTGCTCTATTGGCCATCCCTTAATAAATCTTCACCGTCCTTCTGGGGACTTAGCAAGGCAGCCGCATACTCCTTGATAATATGGATACTGATAATGATCTCAGTATTTTTCGCTATGGTAACTTCCTGGAAAGACTAAGCTTGATCGTGGAGGTGAAGCTATATGCAAGCATGGGAGTGGGTAACTACAATAATTATGATATATTCAGGTATAGTAGTTGGTCTGGGTTACTTCGCATACAGGGTATTCAGAGGTACTATCGAAGATTTTTACCTATTGGGAAGAACAGTTGGTTTCATAGTACTCTTCCTAACAATAGCATCAACCTATCATAGTGCGTTTGCTTTCTTGACAAGTGTAGCAGTCTTCAGTTCGAGTGGCATATCGTTTTGGGTTGCAGCGGCCATATGGACACCATTGGCTGCTGTTATGGGTTATATTTTTGGTTGGAGATTTCATAAACTTGGCAAGGGAAGGGGTCATATAACTCCTGCAGATCTTCTATCAGACTATTATGATAACAGTGACGCCTTAAGGATTCTCGTAGCGGTCATTCAGGCAACCTTTGTCATAGCCTACATGGTTGTTCAGGCTATGGGTCTAGGAATAATATTGAGTGTGGGAAGCGCAGGCCATATTTCGTTCTTCTGGGCAAGTTTCATATTTATGGCAATAACACTAATTTATATGATCATAGGAGGTAACAGAGCGGCCTTCTGGACAGATACAATACAAGGCGTTTGGATGTATGTGGGTGTATGGGCAGCAGGCCTTTACATACTTTATAAATATTTCCCTCACGGGATGCATCAGCTTATGGATTCTGTAAGAATGGTTAATCCTAAGCTTCTTACCCTTAACTGGCCTGCTGACTTAGTTACTGCTTTCGTTATTGTTTATAGTATTGGAATAATCCTAGAACCTCATATGTGGTTGAGATATTACTCTGCTAGGGATAAAGATACCCTAAGGCTAAGTGCAGGGGCCACCGCCTTATATCTAAGTAGTTATTACATACCTGCAGCAATAGTTGGATTGGCTGCAGCAGTCTTCAACCATACGGGTCTAGTAATTAATGGCCATGTATTGCTTCCAAAAGGTTTCATAACGTCGCTTGTTCACACCTATGGCAGTAGAGATGCTGTAATGGCTTATATGATCTATGCTTTGACGCCAGCAGCCTTTGCAGGATTTTTGCTTGCTGGAGCGGCAAGTGCTGCAATGTCAACGCTCGACGGACTCTTAGGAGCTACAAGCATGGTTTTGACTAGAGATCTTTATCAGAGATACTTCAGGCCGAAAGCTAGTGAAAGGGAGCTAGTCCTAGTCGGAAGATTATGGATATTAATTTGGGGCCTTATAGCTTGGTACTTTGCAACAACAAAGCCAGGTCTAATATTCAATATAGTTGCCCTAAGTGCTAGTGGAACTTTACAGCTTCTAATAGCAACTCTACAGGCTATATATCCGTCTAGAATTAACTGGGTAACTAAGTGGGGAGCCTTCTGGGGTATAGTTGCTGGCCTTCTGACAAACATAATATTAACTAACAAATTCCACATAGCTTCACATCTAGGACTTCCCTCGTATCATCCAGCACTTGCTGGACTTATAGGACTTGGAGTTAATGCAGTAGTAACACTAATTGTCAGCGCATTTACAAAACCTGTCTCGGAGGAGAAAAGGTTACTTTACTATAAACTTCTATATGAGAGTTGATTTTTAAAATAAAAAATTAGATTTTCTTCTTTTTCCATGTAGACATATTAACGCTCCTGATTAACTAATGTATATAGACAGAGATAATGTCTGGAAGGAAGTGTAATGGGAGCTTTAAAGATTGGAATATTTGCATTTCTTGTTTTAATAGCTGTTGGAGGATATATAGCAATACATCCTTCGATATTAAAGAACTTCCACTTTCAGAGCAAGGAAGTCTTATGGACAAATAGCAACTTCTCAAAAATAGCAAGTTCTCCACAGGGTCATGGAGGAGAAAAGGTTGATCTTAAAGCCTTAGTATTTAACATAATGCCCAAAAATGGAAGGATCAATCAGAGTGCTATGGAAATAGAGGCTTATATGGGTAATGTTAAGCAGCTTAAGGCATCACCCATGGATGTATCAAAGAGGGTGTACATAAGTTATGATCCAAGTATAGGTTATAGTCCAAACGTAGGAACGTGTGTAGAGGTAAAAGGAGTTATAGCGGGACAGGTTTCAGTAACCACTCTTAATGGCTCTAAAGTATATCCGGTATATATAAAAGCAAAGTCTATAGTTCCAATGTCTTGCAATAACCTAAAGTAATCAAAAGTATTTCGACAGTGGAAAATTTCTTTTTATTTAAACTCTTCATTTTAAATGACTGCAGGTTCTATCAGGATCTAGTCCTACAATGGGATCCTCAGGCAGTTCTAGAACAGGTATTCTTACCTTCAAATACGAGTCATAAATTTTAAATCCTAGTTTTAAATATAGCATAGAGGCTTTATTAACGGCGTGAAGATAAACAGTTCGAGCACCTTGTTCTCTTAACCATCTCTCTGCAATAGATAATAATGCTGATCCTAATCCTTTTCCTTGATGATCTCTCTTTACTGCTAAAAGACTATGATATCCCGCTGTCTCTCCTGAAAATGTTGGATGAACATAAGCTTCTATAAACCCTACAGGCTCTCCCGAGCTATCTTCAGCAATGAACACTACCGCTTTTCTCTTTCTAAATAAATTCTTATAATAAACTTTCGCATCTTCTTGATTCCAAGGAGAGAAGTCATCATAAATGCTGAAAGAATTGTTAAAAATATCTACAATACTCCTTATTTCATCTTTAAGCTTACTAAGATCTATTTTCCTAATTCTATATCCCTTAGGAGGCTCTATTCTTCTAAGTCCTGAAGACAACATTAGGTAACCGCTATTTACTTCCTTGACCCAGTTTCCAACGATCTCTCTAATTATGTTAATTGTATCAACTCTTCTGACAGAGCCCAAGTTCAATTCAACAACTCCATGAAAGTTCTGTAATTCTATTAAGCTGTATTTGATCCAAGAAAGTAATGTCCTCATCAAATATACCATTTCTGACCTTGAGAGGTAAGGATGCAGTCTAATTTCGGCTAAGCTAAGTCCATTATTCCCGATTATTTTCCAAGCCCATCCATATCCAAGGATCTTACCCCTCTCATTCAAAACAAGGGAGAGATATTCTGGCTTGTAGTTAGAAGACCTGAACCAGATCTTCACTCTTTCAGGCTCCACAGGTTCTGCGATCTCTCCAAACCTCTCAGCGGCGTAGAGAGTATTTAGAAAGTTTGAAAGCTCTTCAACATAGTTAATGCCCTCAGGACAAACCT
>JALWOJ010000016.1 GCA_026995555.1 Acidilobaceae archaeon
CCATACAGGTTAGCTTTCTGTTTATGCTCTCTGAGAGGGCCTTAGCATGCTCCTCTAGGCTTGTGAAGTCCTTCTGTCCAGGCCTCCCTTGGTGGGCCATAATAATTAAGGCCTTGTTTGAGTTCAAGAGCTCAAGTATGGTCTCTTTGTGTGCGTTGAATCTTGTCCTGTCAAGTATTTTCCCTGTGTCATCTATTGGCGAGTTAATGTCTATCCTAAGCAGCACCTTCTTACATCCTTTAGGAAGCTCATCGAGTGTGGGAACCCTGAGATTCATAAACGTTAGAGGCACCCAAAACCCCCACTTTGTTGAGTAAAGGTTGCAGAATTTAATCTCTAGTCTAAAAACTTCTGCAAGGGTGAATTGAATGCTTATAGAGTGGTGCGGAAACTCATATTTCATCTTTCATTCAGAGAAGGGAGTTGTTTTAGCTATAGATCCTCACGATGGTGGAAGCCTAGGATTACCTAAGTGCAGAAGAGACGCTGATTATGTGCTTGTTACTCATAATCATTTTGACCATAATGCGGTAAACGAAGCTAAAGGTAAAAGAACTAAGGAAGTTCTGCTCTGGAAGACCGGAGAGGTCGGTTTGGGTAACATCAAGGTTACAGGCTATAAGTTTTACCATGACAAGGCTGGAGGATCATTAAGAGGTACCGTTGTGTCATATAAAGTTTTAATCGATGACATAAAGCTTGTCCATATGTCGGACATAGGCCATATACCTCCAGAAGCCTCCCTCGAACCTTTAAAAAACAGTGATATCCTCATAGTTCCAGTGGGTGGCGTGACAACTATTGATGCCTTGGAGGCATGTAAGTTAATAGAAATTTTGAAGCCCAGAGTTGTTATCCCTGCACATTTCTGGATGCCAGGAATGACCGTTCCTTACGATCCTTTGGATAGGTTTCTTTCAATATCCAAGGCCAGGAGGTTAAGAATTGATGGAGGATCACTAAAGCTTACAAAAGACTCTCTTCCGGAAAAGACATCTGTTGTAATATTTGAAAGAACGGCTACTGGAGCCAGATCTCTCCCTTAAGGTGATAAGTTTTCTAAAGCCCTGGCGCCGGGGGCGGGATTCGAACCCGCGCGCCCCATAAGGGGCAACGGGTCTCCAGCCCGTCCCCTTGGTCCGCTCGGGCACCCCGGCACCACTATAACTAGAGAAAAGGAGGATTAAGAGCTCTGCGCCAGTTAGTTTATTAGGAAGTCTCATTTGAAATAAGATTTTATGTCACCTGCTTTATCTCTATGTAGACGTTTTCAGGAACCCTAATTCTCATGAGTCTTCTTAAAACCCTTTCATCGGCATCTATATCTATAAGCCTTTTATGAATTCTCATCTCCCAATGTTCCCAATATTTAGAACCTTCGCCGTGAGGAAGCCTGAAGATCGGAACCTCTAGTCTTTTCGTTGGTAGAGGTACGGGACCCCTCATTCTAACGCCCGTTTTCTCGGCTATCTCTTTAATCTGTTGGACTACTTCCTCGAGGTTTCTAACGTCTGTGCTCCACAACCAAATTCTGACCCTGAACGGCATGGTTAATCCTCCGACATTACCTATATCTCTTAAAATTTTAAATATAGTTTTTGGATGTAGAACTTTAAAAAACTTTTTGATGTTACTTGCTCCTTATTTCAACCTTTGCTGGAACCACATCGGTTACAATACCTATTCCTATTGTTCTATTCATATCTCTCATGGCAAACCTTCCAAGCTGTGGGAAGTCGCTGAACTTCTCTATTACCATAGGCTTTATCGGCTTAAACTTAACTATAGCGACGTCTCCAGGCTTGAGGAATGAAGGCTTCTCTTCAACCACTTTACCTGTTCTCGGATCAAGCTTTGCTACTATCTCTGTCATCCTAGCGCTGACGCTGGCCGTGTGGGCGTGGATCACTGGAGTGTATCCAGGGGCTATAGCGCTGGGATGCCATATGACGAAGATCCTCGCTGTGAACTCCTCCACAACAGTTGGTGGGTTGTCGAGGTGGCCAGCCACATCTCCCCTCTTAAGGTCCTTAGCGCTTATACCTCTGACACTAAATCCAATGTTGTCTCCGGGCTCAGCCTTTGGTATGTCTTGGTAGTGCATCTGTATGCTTCTGACTTCTCCTACAAGTCCTGGAGGCATGAATACTACCTTATCTCCAACCTTGAGTACTCCAGTCTCGACCCTTCCGACAGGCACCGTACCAGCTCCAGGAATGCTGTAGACATGCTGGATCGGAATCCTGAGAGGCTTGTCAACTGGTTTGCTTGGAACCTTCAGCGTGTCCAATGCCTCAACTAAAGTAGGTCCGTTGTACCAGGGCATGTTGGGGCTTCTCTCTATGAGGTTATCGCCCAGCCAAGCGCTGACGGGTATGAAGGGGATCTTGTTCGGGTCATATCCCAGACCCTTCATGAACTTACCAAGGACAGAGACTATTTCCTTATATCTCTTCTCGCTCCACGGAGGCTCTGTGGCATCCATCTTGTTTACAGCAACTATTATCTGGTCGATACCCATAGTTTTAGCTAGCAATAGGTGCTCTCTAGTCTGACCCTCAGGGCTCATTCCAGCCTCGAACTCTCCCTTCCTCGCTGAGACTACAAGAATTGCAGCATCTGCCTGGCTAGCACCAGTTATCATGTTCTTTACGAAGTCTCTGTGGCCGGGAGCGTCTATTATTGTGAATATGTACTTCTTTGTCTCGAACTTCATGAAGGTCAGATCTATCGTGATACCCCTATCTCTCTCCTCCTTCATTCTATCAAGGATCCAAGCGTATTTGAAGCTCTCCTTGCCCTTGGCCTTAGCAGCTTCCTCAAGCTCCTTCATTTTCTTAGGATCTATGAGTCCGAGCCTATAGAGCATGTGGCCAACTAAGGTACTCTTACCGTGGTCTACGTGACCTATAACCACTAAGTTCAAGTGAGGTTTCTCCGGCATGTGTCCTGCACCTCCTTAAGCACTCCGAAAAGAAGGTCCTTAGTAGCAGGTTATAAATGTAGCTATCCCTTTAAGTGTAACTAATGTGGGGCAGAAACATTAGTTATGGTAAGTTAGGGTTGTTTAAGTCCCTTTAGGCAATGAGATGGGCTGACGCCACGTGCCTGTCCAGTCTATGTTTCCTCATTGTTTTTATAAACCTTACCTGCATTGAGATAGCACGGTGACCTCTGGGTTCCGAGGGCCGCTCCCGAAGGGCGGTGAGGGGCTCCGAGGAGACCGTGATGAACCTGAGGGTGGAGACCATAAAAGACCGCTCTCGGGTGAACGGGAGGAGAAAAGGTTAAGATATCACCTGGAGCTTAAAGCTATCCTCTCTATCTCCTCCTTCTGTCTTATCGCATAGCTCTGCGGGCTGCCTCTGGCAGCTAGGATTAGCTCCTCAGCCAGGCACTGTTCAATGGGTTTCGGATTGTTAAAGGCACAGAGTCTAGCTCCTTCGGTTAAAAATCTAAGTGCCAAGTCGACCCTTCTCTGAGGAGCTACGTCAACCGAAACCCTATATGTTATTCCACCATACATTATCCTGGTCGTTTCCTCTCTAGGCGCAGCGTTCTCAATTGCCCTAACTAGTATTTGGATGGGGTTCTCACCAGTTTCGAAATATATTATGTCAAATGCTGTCTTCACTATATTGTAAGCTAAATGCTTTTTACCTCCGTTTCTTCCGGGTCTCATTAACTTATTTATTAACCTCTCAACTATAGGCACTTCAGCCTTTCCAAATCTTCTATGTTCATGTCTACCTCCTGTATGAGGAAGCCATACGGGTTTTAGAGATATATACCTTTTGAGGCTAGGATCCCTAATCTCTATACCTATCCAGCTCCACTTACCAAAAAGTCTTATAGCATCAGCCCTAACTTCTATGTCCTCCGGCAGCTGAAACTCCTGGGCCAATTTACTAAGCACCCCAACTTTCTAAGCTAATTGTCCCTGTCTGAAAACTTTTAAGGTTTACAAAAAGATGTAACAATGACCTCCAAGCCAGTCAATATGACATACTAAAACTATAAAGGTTCTTAAGCTTAACAATACGACACAAGGAAGTAACTAACTTAAGCACTAGATTCCCTGGTTAAGCTCACGGGGCATAAATATTGGGCGAAAAAGCTCTGTTAAAGTCAAATGACGTTTCAGTCTTCATAGGGCTTGCCCGAGAGGGCGCAACAAGTTATATTATAACGGGCATCGAACTTATCTTAGAGGACGGCAGGACCCTGACCCTTGTTAATATACCAGTCGATGTAGCAAACGCAATAAAGGCACTAAAAGGGGATATGGAGTTCCCAAGGAGAAAGAGCATTTTTGACCTCCTGGCTAACTATGAGGCATTTAAGGACGAACTCTCAAGAACTTTAAGGAGAGTTGTGATTGATGAGCTTGACATGTCAACAGGACTCTACACCGCAACGGTCGAATTCGAAGATGAGGGTATGGTTTCGGAAGTTAAGATGATACCAAGCCATGCAATATTCCTAGCTCTTCTCACAGGAGCTCCTATATATGTCTCCAAAGAGCTGGTGGATTTGGAAGAATCCTTAGATGATGAGGGAGAGGAGGGCGACAAATAAAAGGTGTTGGTAACGGTTATCTTCTAGGTTTCTGTTTCTTGCCCTCCCACAGAGCTTTCAAGGAAACTCCATTAACCATAACTACCTTGTATCTGACGCCTGGTATATCGCCCATAGATCTTCCTCTGGGACCTCCTATGCCCTCAATGATGACTTCGTCGTGTTCATCTATATAAAGTATTCCTCCGTCCCTTGGAACGAATGCTGTGACGACCTTCTTGTTCTTAACAAGCTGGACCCTAACACACTTTCTGAGGGCACTGTTGGGTTGCCTTGCCTCGACTCCGACCTTTTCAAGAACTATGCCCCTAGCCATTGGGGCACCTTCTAAGGGGTCATATTTCTTCTTAAGGCCTAACATTTTAATTCTAAACTCTCTCTGGCTCCATCTAAACTTCAGTCTCTTTTTTCTTAACTTTCTTGCTGCGAACATACCCATAGGAGCCTTTTTACCTGCCACCTTTCCAACCCCTTCACTAGCTACTGGGGTAAAAGCTTAAAATTTATTTTAATCAGCGCAAAATCACACTATCTATATTAAAAAGTTTCTTTAGAACGAGCCTTGCTCTCTGACTGTTTCGTCCTCCCTTACCTATTGCTTTACCAAGGTCGTCCTCGTGAACCTTTACATAGACAACCTTTGAGTCCCCTCTCTTTACGACGTTAATGTTTATAAGTCTAACCCCAGGAAAGAGGTTTCTGATCATCGACTCTAAGTCATTGGCATAGGGAAGTATTTCGACGTTTTTGCCAAAGAGTTTTTCTAAAAGTCTTATGTTTCGTCCTCTTCTGCCTATAGCTTTTCCCATGTCTGAAGGCTTCACTAGAAATATTAACCTGTTGTTGTCATTGTCTATTATACACCTATAGGCCATAGCACCTGTAAGATCTCCAAAAATAGAAAGGTATCTTAACTCCTCAACTGTTATTCTATCGTCCTTAGTAGCGCTCAATCCTACTCAATCACCTCTAGGCGGTCTCGCTGGCGAAATCTAAGATCCTCGAATCTCCTTCATCAATGACTGCAAGCATAGATATTTTAAAAGGTTTTCCACATGTGACTCCTAAGTCTTGGCTCGTACCCTTAAACACGTATACCGGGATGTTGCCAAGCTTCGCATAGTAAAGGACCCTTTCTCTAAGCTCTGGAGGCGCATTTTCCGCTATTATAACCATCTTAGCCTTTCCCGAGGCGACAGCTCTTATCGTTGAATTAGCTCCCAAGGTATATTTACCTGTTTTCATCAAGTTCTTAAGCTCCCTTTCAATGCTTAAGCTCACCATCATTCACCTCTCTAGCAACATTTAACTTCTCAATAAAGCTTCTCATCACACCCGTGACTATAGTTCCTGTACCTGTCGGTGGCTCTAAGCCAGCTATAATACTTTCCGTGACACCCATGAACTCCTCGACCTCACCGGAAGCAGCCGCTTCGAAGAGGTTCTTTGTGGTCACTTCATACGCTGCTCTAGCGAGTACGCTAGGCTTATCTCCAACAACTCCAAGACGACCTATCTGTCTTATCTGCCCTGTCCAGGTCATTATATCGGCGACAAGCATTATGTGTCTTATATCAACATCAAGACCACTGTTGCTCAAGACATCGATTATTTGTTCGATTATTGCGTTGCGTGCAGCCTCTATGCCTAGGGTTCTAGCTATCTCATGTATGTCATTGGTTCTAACCCTTCTATAATCGATACCTCTGATTCTGATGACCTCCTCGAGGTTTGAACCATCTGTATAGATTATGTATTCACCTGTATTTGAGTCCTTCCTTATTATTGCTCTCTTTATGCCCTTTATTCCCTTTAAGTAGGCTCTCTTTATTTTATCAACAATGTTGCTGTATGTCTTTATGTCATAAAGATACTCGTCAGGAAGTACTTTCTCGCTTAACGTAACATTAATTACATAGGGGTTCTCTTCATTGATCTCAATCTCGCCCAGCTTTAATCTCTTAAGCGCGTCTAAAATCATTTGAATAGAAACTCCCTTATCCTCCATCATATCCTTATCTAACGTTATAGTTAAGGTTCTATCACCTATTATATAGTTGATCGAGTCTAGGACGTTTTCCATAGTTGTGTACTCTAACCGTCTAGCTATTTCTTTAGCCTTTTCCTCATCATATTTATACTTTTCATCCAAATATATGATCATCATTGGCGTTGAAGGTTCCCTCTTGGCATCAACAATCTCTATTAGCCTTGGAAGACCTAGGGTCACATCGAACTCTATTAGACCAGCGTAGTGGAACGTTCTCAAAGTCATCTGAGTGCCAGGCTCTCCTATGGATTGGGCGGCTACCGTGCCTACAGGCTCGCCCGGCTGGACCATGTGTGCTATGAAATCTCTGACAGACTCTTCTACAACTTCTATTTTCTCCTCCTCACTTAGGTCGGAAGCTTCATTAAGCTTATTAACCAATTCCTCATAAACGCTTTTAGGAAGTATACTCTCTGCAGCTCTAAGTACCTCTTCCAGGCTTCTCTTCCCACTCCTCTTTTTAGCCATAGTCTTCACCCCTTCCTTGCCTCTAGAGCAACTTTCTTCAGCCTTATTTTCTCTATGATCCTATCAACATCCACGGGTTTACCGTGATATGTCAACATAGGATCTACACCATCCTCACCATATTTAAACTGTATTATATTCCCGTAGCTGTCTCTAACAGTTCCATCATATGAGACAACAAGGTCCTGTAGAGCGTTTATGAGCCTTCTCTGCATATAACCACTCTGACTGGTCTTGACTGCTGTATCGATCAGGCCCTCACGACCTGCAGCTGCGTGCATGAAGACTTCTGTAGGCCTTAGACCCTCTACAAAGCTATGATAGACAAAGCCTCTGCCCTCAGGGCTAAGATCGTTCTGCCCGAAGTGAGGTAGGGTTCTTGTCCTGAAGCCTCTTGAAATTCTTTGACCTCTTACGCTTTGCTGTCCCAACATCGCTGACATTTGAGTTATATTTATATCGCTACCTCTGGCTCCTGTCCTTGCCATAACGAAAACATCGTTGAACACGTCAAGATAGCTTATGGCTATGGAGCCGGCCTCATCTCTCAGCTTGTTTAGTACATCTATTATCTTTAGCTCTAGACTTTCCTCAGGAGTTCTGCCAGGAAGGGTCTCTAAAGTACCCTTTCTATACTCCTCTATGAGTTTTATTACCTCCTTTCTGGCCTCCTTAATCTTCTCCCTTATCTTCTCTCTAGCCTCTTCAGGTATCTCAAGGTCTCCGTACGATATCGTTAATCCCTTCATTTCAAGAACTCTTATGAACATTCTGAAAACGTTATCTAAGAACTCCCTTACTCTCTCATGGCCGTACTCCAAGGCCATGATGTGCAGTATGTTTTCAGGTTCCTCAGCACCAATGCCCTTCTTGTCTAGGACTCCCATGAGAAGTTTTCCATTCTTAACAACAACTACTGAGTCATTCATACAATCAACGTCATCACACATGAGGTTGCCTGCATTTATCTTAGCTTTACCCTTGAAATTCATGTCTTCTGGCAGATGAAGACTTACTATTTGTTTTCCTGTCCATAAAGGTCTAGGCTTTATTATAGCAGGCTCTGGCATCTCACCAATATAATTAGTTGCAGCTAGTATTCTAACTGCCTCTTCCTTAGTCAGGAGGGTAGTCTTTATTGTCAGAAGGTAAGCTCCACTTATGTAGTCTTGCCTACCCCCTATTATAGGTCCCCCATATCTTGGTGTCAGTATGTGCTTCTCTACGAGAAGAAGCTCCCTAGCCTCGGCCATGGCATCCTCAGACCTGGGAACGTGGAGGTTCATCTCATCTCCGTCGAAATCAGCGTTATAAGGAGGACAGACGAGCAGGTTGAGCCTAAACGTTTTTCCTGGCATAACCG
>JALWOJ010000017.1 GCA_026995555.1 Acidilobaceae archaeon
GAGGTTGAAGATGAGAGAGGATCAGAGGTATATTGCTGACAGCTTAAGGACAACAGGCATAGGACTAATAGTTTCAGGAATTGTAGGTGCTTTCTTTGGAAAGGCGACAATAACAATTAGCCTAACGGTAACTATGGCGGGTATTGCAATCACGGCTATAGGCTTTTACTATGTAAAGAGGAGGTATTTATTATGAATGAGTATGCTCCTGCAATACTTGCTCTACTTGTTGCGGTATCCATGCTTGCCATGCTCGGATACCAGATGTGGACTGAGAAGAAAGAAAAAGAAGCTCAATCTTAAGGCGGGCTTTGCCCGCCTACTCCTATTCCATACTAAAACTTATTGACAAATCAGCCGAGAGAGTATATAGTAATCAGTGAAAACCCTTAGGTTCGACCCAAAACCCTTCTGGGGGGCTTTAAACGCTTGCCCCCTATCTACATAAAGCGATGAAGAAAATAGCCATATTTGTGGATTGGGATAATATAAGGAAGGGCGTCTTTGAGTACGCATCTCGGTTTTTAGACCTTTTCGTTGATTACAATAAACCCGAAAACTTCCTTCAGTTTTTAAATGCCTTTGTGGAGTCGGATGAAGAGATATATCGCATATTTGTGTATTTATCCAAACCTGTTCAGAGGCTACATTTTGGCAATAATATTGTAGAAAACAGAGCATATGAACGGACAAAGCAGTTTATAGAGACTATAGCTTCTCAGCCTCATATAGCTGTTAGGAAGGGAAAGATAAAATTCAGAGGATATAATAAAGACGGAGAGCCAATTCTTATTCAAAAACAGGTAGATATGCTTATAGGGTTGGATATAGCTCACGTCAGCTATACACGTCTTGTAGATAGAGTTCTCATATTTTCTTTTGATACTGACATGATTCCTGCTATGAAAGTTGCTCGTATAAACGGATTACAAGTAGTTTTACCCTCATTACCAGACATAAACCGAATTCCCAAGGACATGGTTTATCATGCCGATTTGATACGTGAACGGAAGTTTAAAGAAATCTTCAGGTGATAAGATGGAGCACAATACTAAACTTCTTGCAGGCGTGAATTGGAGAAAGCACCTCATACCTTACAATTAAGGTTGTCCGTAAACGCAATCACCTTAGAGGGGCAAACACTTGCAGAAATACCTACCAGGTTCATACCTGCCTGACCTTCTTTAATATGTTAAGGAGGGTCTCTCATTATGAGTAAGGAGGTAGGCATGGATCTGGGCATAACAGGTAAAGACATCTTATTCCTTGTAATAGTTACGCTTACGTCCTGTTTGGAATGGGCTTGCTTGTATATGCCAGAAGACTTAAGTATAAGGAGGATAATAAAATTTCCGGATAGGTGCAGGAACGCACTGATATACGCAAACAGGTTTGCCAAAATCATCTGCTGTAATTTGACACTATCATAGCGTTAATGTATGAAAGTGATATATTAGAAATTGAGTATGGCTGACATTAAGGAGGATAAAGAACTCTGGCAGGAAGTGAGGGAAATAAGACAGGAAGTTAACAATTTTCGTAAGGAAACGTATGAAGAATTCAAACAGGTTAGAGAAGAGATACATAGAGTGGAAGTGTCTCTGCGAGAGGAAATTCACCGCCTTGACAGGAAGTTTACCACCCTCATTCTCGTAGTCATTTTCCTCATTATATTCCTCAACCAGAATGCCCTTGAGTTTATCCTCAGAGTGCTCGGGCTTATAAGATAGAGTAGCTGTTAGTGTGTTACCTGGCAGTATAAGGAACTAAATACTCTAATAAGCTGTTTATCCAGCCTGTTTTAAACCCCAGCCCTTAGCAGTCAGATTTCTCTAAATGATTACCGCCTTTACTTTCGGCGAGGGTTGAGATTTGGAAAATCCTACCCCGCCCGGGCACTCCAACAATTCCTTCCCATACCCTCCCCACCTTTCCATAACTACTTTACCTAAATGCCTATATCACCCTCTCACATACTTTAAAGCTAAGTAAACATGATGAAAATATAGCAAGAAAGTGGTATATTCAAAAATATGAGGCAACAATTCACCATACCGGAG
>JALWOJ010000018.1 GCA_026995555.1 Acidilobaceae archaeon
CCCGGACCACGGGGGCCCAAGCCCCGCATCCTAGCCAGGCTAGACGACGGCCCCATCTGTCTAAATAGTGCAGCCTCCAAGACTCATTTAAGATACTTTCAAAGGTTTTTAGCTTTTAAGGTTAAGGAGAAGAATAAAAATTATATTAAAGAAACCTGGATCACGCCAGCTTTTAATATTACATATCTCAACGTGAAGCTCCCAATGAGTATCAATATAGCAGCTATTACCGACACGGCAACTACCGATCTCGTCTCCTCCTTTATTCTTAATGTGTACCCTAGAAGTAGTATGAGAGGAATTATCATACCAACTATAACTACCAATATCCAAAAGTAGTACGAGAGGCTGCCGTAAAGTATTGATTCAGCGGCCTCCCTCATACCCATGTCTCCCCACATAGCGGTGTCGAGATATACGAAGAGCAGGAACAGTTCTGCTATTAGTGAATAAACGTCCATCTTTTGAAGCTGAAGCCTGACTCTGGCTGCATGTTCCTCAAACCCTTTACTGAACTTCAGAAGTATGGGTGAAATTCCACAGTATATGCAAAGGCCTGCTGAGAGCCCTGAAGTCACGAAAAGAACTGGCAATATTGGTGTGTTCCAAAACGTTATCGATTTAGCTGCTCCAAGCAGAAAACCGGTGTACATTGCCGTGGCAACACCTAAGAACGTAGCAACAGCTCCTATTGTCGTTGGATACTTGGTAAACCTGGGTGAGGGTATTCTTAAGACAAAGGGAAGCGCATAGAGCCCTGAGAATATTGTGTAAAGCGATATGATGTAGGTGCCTATTGTCATCCATGACTTCCAGTTTAAGGTAGGGCTTATGAGGGCTAGATAAGCCTTTTCAGGCCTCTTGAGGTCCATGACAAGCAGGATAAGACCTACTATTATTCCTATGAAGGCTATCAGACTTCCTGCTGCGTTCATAACTTTGTTTCTCTCCTTAATCCAATAATAATAAGCTATAGGCAAAGCTAGACCTGAAAGGCCTCCAAGGAACAGGTAGCCCGCAATAAGGTTACCCCACCAGTGTTGCCAAATAAATAAGATACCATCATTCATAAGAGTCACCTCTTAGGGAGGAATTATATAAACCTTTGGATTCGTCCCTTTAGGAGAGTTTGGTCTAACTGCCCTAAGGCTGAGACGGAAGACTTCACTGTTAGGGTTATCAAGATCTCCAAATATTCTTGAATGTGTTGGGCATGCCTCTACACATGCTGGAAGAAGTCCCTCTTTAATTCTATGATAGCAGAACGTACACTTGTCCGGAGCTCTGAGCTCTTCATTGACATATCTGGCTCCATAAGGACATGCTACGACACAATACCTGCAACCGATACAGTGCTCATAGTTTATTAGAACAACTCCATCCTTTGTAATATAGCTGGCTCCTGTAGGACAAACTTTAACGCAAGGAGGATCCTCACACTGCATGCATATATGATGATAGTATATTCTCTTAGCACTAGGGAACCTACCTTCTTCGACCACCTCTATATCAGTTCTAGATCCGATTTTTACCTGAGCTCCTTCCTTTATCATACTTAATATAATACTGTTCTCTTCACTACAAGCAGCTACACATGCACCACAACCAATACAAGTTTTAAGATTTATTACCATACCATACCTTGTCAAAATATCACCTCACCTTCCTTATCCTAACTATTATGTCCTGATCGTGAGCTGATGCTGAGGGATCTTCATAATCAACATAAACAGGCTTGACAACGCCATCACCTCCATAAGTGCCAAACTTGTAGCTACTCATGAACTTGGAGAGCTGTCCAGTTCCATGAGGTATTAAAATGCAGTCGGGCCTGATCCCCTCAGTTATATGAACTTTAGCCATTAACTTGAAGGAGGGCTTTGCTAAAGGTTGCATACCGAAGGGTCTCGAATACTCAACTATAACGAAATCGCCCTCCTTAAGGCCAAGCTTATCTGCTACACTAGGATGTACCCATACTTTGTCCGCATGATGTTTCTTTAAGAAATATCGAAGCCACGGGTTGTTAACTGTTTTGCTATGTCTGTTCATAGCAAATACCGATGAAACTACGGCCAATTCATCGCTTGCAAGGCTGCCCTTGTAGGTAAAGAAGTCTTTCCATGTTGGTAGAGGGTTATAACCATATTTTAATATCTCCATAGAGAGTATTTCAACTCGTCCAGATTCAGTTGGCAATTTTGTTAGATCAAAAGGCTTCCACTCGACTCCAAAAACCTTTATCTGCTCGAGCTTTTCTAGAGTGACGTTAGTGCCAACTTTCTTGTTGTAAAGTGCCAGCTCCTTTCTAATCTTCTCTTCAGAACTGAGAAGCATGGATTCAGGCATGTACTCCTTCTCCAAGACATCCTTACTTATTCCAAGCTTCTCACCTATCTTATAAGCTAGCTGTTTAGCTATCCACTCCATGCTTTTAACTCCAGGATAAAGAGGAGGTATTCCATCAATCCAGTTTATTCTGTAAGTTTTGTCCGAAGACTCAGAATATCCTACACTAGGTCCTCCCTCGAGAAACATCTTCTCCGACAAAACAACATCTGCAAGGACAGCCATCTCGTCAGGATAGATATTTATATTAACAACCAAACCTTTGTTGTCATCGGAGACATGCTTTATAGCCTTTTCAACAAGTTCGTAGTCTATAGTTGCTTGAAGTCCCTGACCCCATATTATTAATACTTTAACAGGATAGGGTTTATCGTTAAGAATATTGTACCAAATCTTCTGATAGACACCTTCTTTTGTCATCTTATAGTATAGAGGGAATTTCTCCTTCTCATCGACAGTTTTACCTTGGTATTCCTTTGGAATTGGATAAAGGTCTGCAAAGCTTTTACGAGCCTTCTTACTAATAGCTTTTTTAATGAACTTAGCATTTCTGTTTATTATCCATCCTCCAGGCCTCTCTATGTTTCCAGTGAGTGCCATAAGCAAGGTTATGACTTTGTACGTTTCTACACCCTGAGCCCTACCAGGTCCTGTACCTCCACTTCTCTTCCAATGTGGTATACACGCAGGTTTTATAGTGGCTAGCTTTCTAGCGACCTCCCTTATCTTGCCTGCAGAGACTCCACTGATCTTTTCAGCCCACTCCGGAGTGTAATCAGCAATGTGATCTCTTATGACCTGAAGAACTGTAGAGACGCCTTTTCCATTAAACTCTCCTTTCCAGAAGAGTGCTGGCCTCACCGCCTCACTTAAAGGCTTAAGCTCCTTGAAGAACTCATCATAAACAAGAAGATTTCCTTTTTCATCTTTAATGTATTTCAGGGAGCTTTTATCTATTATTAGAGGTGCATTAGTATATTTTATTAGGAAATCCCTATCGTAGAGTCCCTCATTAATTATTACATTAGCCATAGCTAGAGCTACAGCTAAATCAGTACCTGGTTTTATTGGGATCCATTCAGTAGCCTTGTTCGCTGTCTCAGAGAGCCTAGGTTCAAACACTATGACTTCTGCTCCTTTCTTGAGTGCTTCAGAGAAACTCCAGACTGCTGGATTTCTAGACTTTCCAGCTCCTTGATCGTATCCAAAACTAACTATTAGCTTAGCGTTAGCTAAGTCCGCAACAGGCAATTTGCCACCAAAGGCAGGCCTTAAGCTAACATCCCACGTCGAATGGCATGTTGTATGATGTTTTATGACATTTGGAGTTCCTATGAGACTTGCAAGATCTGCTCCTCTACCATGGCCCACAAAAACTACTGATTGAGGACCCCATGTCTTAATCGCTTCAGCTATCTTACTGGCTACTATATCTAATGCCTCATCCCACGAAATTTCGACCCATTTAGGATCCTTCATATCTATTATGGCTCCATTCTTATCTAAGATAAAACCTCTATCAGGATTTGTCCTTTTCAAAGGGGCTTTAAGCCTATCAGGATCATATAATATAAGATGTGAGGTTTTTCCTTTTACGCAAGGCCTCCCATGACTGACCCAATCTCTAGAGTCTCCCTCTATCTTAACTAACTTTCCATTAAAGAAGTTTCCGACTAATACACAGTGGCCTTCACAGATGCCACACATAAGATATCTTTTTTCGAGCTTAGGAATCTTGACTTCATCGCTCCTTTTGTCTTTTCTCTCTTTAAGGGCTATCAGCTTTAGCTCAGGGGATGATAGAGCAATAGTGGCAGAAGTTATTGCCATGAGCTTTAGGAAATCTCTCCTACTCATTTTTGGCATAACATAGATCACCTGAAGATCGCTCAGTTGCGCCTTCCACGTTAGTAATTGATGGCAATAATTTTTAAATTTTTATTTTTAATAAATTAAAAAATAATTTTATAAAGTTAGCAAACTATTTAAGCATAGGTGGTTAGTGTATTGGAGAAAGGAAACGAGAACGACATACTTGTAGCATTTATCATTTTTTCACTCAAAGCTGTCTCACTGATGTTTATGAATCCAAGATATATTAAGGATTATGTAGGTAAATACAAGAACTTGGCCAAGAATTTCTTGGAACTTAGTGATTATTTTAGGTTGTACTGTACTGGCTTTTGTGAAAAATTACTTAAGGAGCTATATGAACTTATTCTAAGCTTTCCTGAGAATCGGCTGAAAGAGATAGAAATAGAGTACACAAAGCTCTTTAGAGCAGCTTATCCCAAAGTCCCATGTCCTCCTTATGAGTCTGTATATAGGTCTGCTACAAGAAGAGTAATGAAGCCATTTGTTGTTAGATCTCTTGAAAAAATCTACAGAGAGGTCGGGTTAGAAGTTGATGTAGAAAAGGTAGAGCTTCCGGAACACATCGTTGCAGAACTAGAAGCTTTAGCATATATTATCAGCAAGGCTAGCTCTAATGATCTTCCAACACGATTTGTATCAGAGCTTTATGAAAAACATATAAGTAAATGGGTACCGTTATTTTCTCAATGTATCAAAGAAAATGCAAAAGAGCCTTTTTATAAAAATCTGGCAGAAATATTATTCTCCTTAGATAGTTGTATAGGGCAGATGTTGGAGAAGTTTTTCTAAAGCTCTGGCGCCGGGGGCGGGATTCGAACCCGCGCGCCCCGTAAGGGGCAACGGGTCTCGAGCCCGTCGCCTTGGTCCGCTCGGCCACCCCGGCACCACTATAAATGCAGAACAGCCAAGACAGAAATTCCTTACCTTTCGATAGAATCAGGTTAGAATACTAGTTTTATGTTTCCTTTCTCCAACATTTTTTCAGCGGTAAAGATCGGAATAACCTGTAAGATCCTTTTCCACTTACTTGGCGGGAGTATTTCAACTTTTTTTGAGGCATCCCTGGCCTCTCTCTTTAACCTCTTTAAAGCGAAATCAACTACTTCATTAATGTTTCTAGCTCCTAGCTCCTCTTTGGCCCACCTTTCAAATAATGTCTCTGAAGGATCGAGCTTAGCCTTAAGTCCCCTGTGATAACTTAGATAATCTACAATGTCATCTGCTATCTGATAGGTTATCCCAAGCTTAAGTCCGTAGGCGCTAAGATCTTTGACAGCCCATTTAGCCTTAGCAACTATTCCTCCCAAAACTGCTGCTAATTTAAAAAGACTTCCGGTCTTTAACGATATTAATTTCATATAGTCCTTAGCTTGCATCTTGTCAGCGGAGAAAGCATCAAGTATTTCTCCCCTAACGGTTTCTTCCCAGGACCTTATAACGTGGGCCAAAGCTGTAAATCCGTATCTTTCAATCATTCTCTGAGCGACCGGAATCATGAGAAGGCTCGCCAGGACCGCCTTTTCAACACCATAAACTATCCAGGCAACCTTAACTCCTCTTCTTATGGTGTCCTTATCTATTATGTCATCTATAGCAAGGCTCGCACTATGTACAAGCTCTATGGCAGTTGCGGCCTCGAGGGCTTCATCTTCAGAAGCTCCTAGGGACCTTGCAACGACTACAGTTATAAAGCCTCGAAACCTCTTTCCACCCTTAACTATATATTTTGTAACGTCAACAAGTCCAGCTTCACTGCTCTTTCCACTTATCTCCTCCAGCTTTTGATCTATGAGAACCTTGACCTTTCTCCACTCCCTTGTTATGTCTTCGTAAGTGCTTAGCAGGGTGTCGTTTTCCAATAAATGCACCCCAGCTCGAGTCTCTTCAGTAGTGACTTCTTCATAAAATACCTAACTATTGATGTTTCAGAAGGGCTTTACTGGCTGTTCGGCGCCACAGGCTTCACATACCAACACCCACATCTTTCCTCTCTTCTCTAGCCTCGTGTCGATACTTCCGCAGGTCGGACATCTGACATAGTTCTTGAAGAAGATATTTAGAAACTGAGAGATCACCCTCCTGGATACCTTCACGTTCAGGACAAGCTGTCCGCTGTTAGGATCATAACTTCCTGCTGTGGCAAGTTCCTTCTGTAGATATCTGGCAACGAGTTGAGGATCCCTTTTAAGCTTTTCAGCTATCTCCCTAAAGTTCCTTATTATAGTTTGGGAGCCTATCCTTATCACTTGAGGCTCTGGTATCTTGTACTCAGTACTTCCGCTCCGGGGAGGTACCTTTTCATATAACCTGTTCAGCAACCATTCATAGTCCAACAGCTTTTTCTTTACATCGGAGCTTCCTTCCAATGCATTCACCCTTATTTTCTCAGCATTAGCTAAGATTAATATAGTAAAATATTAAAACTATTAGTGGTTTTAATAGCAGAACTCGAGGTCGCTTTTAATAGGCTAAAAAATCATTAGCTATGGAATCTGCAACTCTGATCAGTCACCTATAACTGTCACAACAACTCTCCTGTGGCTTCTAGGTCCATCAAGCTCTACAAGAAATATGTTTTGCCATGTACCCCTTAATATGGAGCCGTTGACCACAGGAAAGCTCCTTGAAGGACCTATTATACCAGCTGCAAGATGGGCATGTGCATTGTTATCAATCCTGTTATGCTCCCAAGGTGCATCAGGAGGGATGAGCCTCTTTATTAATGTTATATAGTCGTTAATCAAGCCCTTTTCATGTTCATTAGCTATGATTGCAGCCGTTGCGTGTGGAACAAAGACATGCACAATACCGTTCTTGATGCCCGACTTGGAGACTATTTCTCTAACCTTGTCCGTGATGTCTATGAGTTCGAATCTGCTCGAAGAGGAGACAACAAACTCTTCCCTGTAAACTCCCATGGAACTTCACCCCAGAACTTTCTCTTAGGGCCTAAATGTTCACCGGCTAAAAGTGGTCTTAAAGCTATTTTTAAGAGAAACGTTGTTTTGGTAGCCGGGCGGGGATTCGAACCCCGGTCACGGGGGCTCCTCTCGCCGCCTCTCCCTACTTCTGCATACCCTTAAGACCTGAGAGAGAGGCGGCGATCCAAAGCCCCGCATCCTTGGCCGCTAGACGACCCGGCTACCCGTTTTCTCAAATAAGGATCTGAAAGATATAAAGCTTTCATATCAATCCTTGTCGTTTTCTCCTCTTAGCTTGATATTCCTCACTAGATTTGGCAGTAACTATCTCGTAAAGTACGGCCTTCTTACCTGGCCTAGGTCTTAGAAGTCTTCCAAGTCTTTGGATAAACTGCCTTCTGGAGCCCGTTCCTGAGAGGAATATTCCAACATTTGCATCAGGAATGTCTAAGCCCTCATCGCCAACAGTAGTGACTACAAGAACTCCGCTCTCCATTCTTCTAAATGCTTCCAGTACAGCCTTTCTTCTTGAGGAGCTTAGGTCACCATAAAGAAGGAGACCTCCAACAGCCTTAGCTATCCTTTCGGCCTGAGCCTTGTATTGAGTAAACACTATAATTTTAGAACCAGATTTAAGCTCATCCTTAACTATCTTCTCAGCAACCTTCAACTTCTCAGGGTTATCCTGAATTAGGGACCTTATCTTTGAATGTATCCTTATAGCTTCGATGGCCGTAGGATCTCCCTTTCTGACAGCCTCAAGGAGCTCATTGAAGGTCCTGCCTCCAGCGAGTTTTGTATATTTTGACCTAAGTTCTAGATATTCTTTCTTCTTGTCCTTCGGAAGATCAACCTTTATTGTTCTTATTATATAGGGAGCTAAATATCCTCTTTTTGAGAGCTCTCCCGGATCAATTTTAAAAACTATGCCTCCCATTAACGGGAAAAGTTCCTCATGCTTTCCATCCTCCCTTTCGACAGTAGCGGAGAGGCCCATCCTGAAGGGAGCAGGCATGGAAGAGGCTATTTTCTTGAACTTTTCTGCAGGTAGGTGGTGGACTTCATCAACTATTAGAAAAGAAAATTTTCCTGAAAAAAGGTCTATTTTCCTGAAAGCCGTCTGATATGTTGTCACAGTTATCGGTGCAAGTCTCTTTTCCTCGCTATAGTAAGCGGAAACTAGACCAGTAGCATCACTGAAC
>JALWOJ010000019.1 GCA_026995555.1 Acidilobaceae archaeon
TGCCTTGGAACGTGGTATTGTCTTGGGTAGTGGCAAAGGTTTCTGACATCTCTTACAAAGGAGCTAAGGCTCTCCTTGACAAAGCTTTTGACTATGTGGTTAAGGTTGAAAGCAAGTATGGAGACGGCAATGGGCAAGAGAAGTTTATGGAAGTGAAAAAGAATTTACTACAGTCTTTCCAAGATATAAACGGTTGGGTTGTTAATCTTGTTATTGAGATAGCTGTTGCTAAAGCAAAAAAGGAAGGGTTAATCAAGTAAGGAGGCTTAGATATGTTTAAGTGGATAAAAAGGTTTATGGGACTTGCTTCTGCTTACAAGGAAGCCGAAGGCAAATATGGCAAAAAGTGGTATCGCTCAAAGACTTTGTGGGTAAACCTTATCGCTCTTGTGTCTCTTTTCCTTAATGAAAAGGTGGGAGTTCCTATATCCGAGCAAGAACAGTTTGCAGTTCTGGCGGTGATAAACATTATCTTAAGGGCAATTACTAAAGAGCCAGTCAGATGGTAAACAGGATTAAGAAGCTGTTTAAGAAGTATAAAAAAGGAGAGGTGAAGCTGGAGATAGGTTCTGAAACAGGCATAGAGGAAGAGCTAAGCAGACCCGAATGGCAGTTAGAAAGTCAAAAATCGGGCAAAAGCCTTCAGGTGTTTGGGGTAAAATTAACCTTCAGGTGGTGAGAATGAGAGAAATTCCAATTATTGCTCCCATTCCTAAAAATGGCTACTGGATACTGACGGACGATGTTAAGATTAGCGTGGATTATGGAAATAGAAGATACACATACTTTATCCCTAAAGGCTTTGAAACAGACTTTGCCTCTGTGCCGAGGTTTTTGTGGTGGTTAATAGCACCTACGGATTATCCGCTTTTGAGGGCAAGTCTTTTACATGATTATCTTTACAGAACAGGCACAAGAGCTTCAAGAAAATGGGCAGACAGGGTTTTAGTAAAAATAGCGATAGAAGATGGCTTGCCGAAGTGGAAAGCCTGTTTGATGTATTCAGCGGTTAGGCTTTTCGGGCAAAGAGTTTGGAACAAATACAGGGAGGGGGAAGGTGATAAGGAGAGTGAAAGAGCTTGAGGAGTTTATAGCTAAAAGAGAGATAAAGCACTTTAGAGCTGAGGAATTTGTTTGCAGACACTGTGGAGAGGTTGTTATAGATGGCTCTTTGGTTGAGCTTGCGGAACAGGTTAGGCAGATTTTGCATAAGCCAATTGTAATAACCTCTGCCTATAGGTGTCCCGAATATAACGCCGCTATAGGTGGGGTAAAGAACTCTGCTCATACGAGGGGGTATGCTTTAGACGTTAAATGCTTTGGCTCTAAAGACAGGGCTGAGCTGGTGAATCTTCTTTTTGATTTAGGGATTGAGAGAATAGGCATAGCTCAGTCTTTTGTTCATTTTGATATAGACCCCGATAAACCTTCTCCGAGGCTTTGGCTTTACGGAAGAAGGAAACACGTGGGGTAAGGGAGGAGTGAAATGCTCGGAGATTTAGTAGCTAAAAACAGAGGAGATATGTGGAAAAAAGAAATTGCAAGAAGTTTGAGCGGGGGACTTTCAAAAATAAGCAATAATACTCCGCTCGTGAACAAAGCAAGAAGCAGTAAAACATTTGCGGGGTTTAATCCCAATACAAGCTTTCGTCCAAACCCTAATTACCCTGCACAAAGAGAGGGGGCGGCAGGGCTACCTTCCGCCCAAGAGTTAGCAGAAAAGTATGGTCTGCCAACTACAAACTATTGGGGAGAGCCCGTTAGTTATGCAGATGTATTTAGGCAACTGCCGTGGGATAAGGCTAATGAGGAGCTGTTGAAAGCAAGAATAAACGTTGTTCAGTCGGGGGGAGATTACGCCCCGACCGGGTATAGAATGGGAGCTTTCGCCTTACCCCCTGAAGACTATTATTTTGGCTGGAACTTATATCCCCCATCTTGGGAAAACAGAAGAGCGGCAGAAAGAGAGGCGTTCTGGCAAGCGGTAAGGGAAGGGTGGAATCCCTTTGGTGAAAGTAGTGGGGGCGGAACAAGCGGAGGAGCGGTTGGTATAGGG
>JALWOJ010000020.1 GCA_026995555.1 Acidilobaceae archaeon
TACCACTAATCCTTCCTTCAGCAATAAGCCTTCTAGCGCTGCCGTTCAAAATCACATCCAAATCAAGTACGTACATGCTCCCTGGGGGGTAAGGAGCCCCCGTGCTGTCTCTACTCACTAATCTTCTCCCCTGTCCTCATGCTTCTAGGAATATGCTTCGAATGGAGAGCGTATAAATTCACTCATCGAGCTTCTAGGTGTGGTAGATAAGCTTGGTCGAGATCCTCATACTAGGGTCTAGATTGATTGTCAACGAAAACGAGATAATAAAAGATGGTTATGTATTTGTGAGAAACGGTATAATTGAAGATTTTGGAGAGCAGCCACCACCTGAGGACTATACTTACGCCTCTCTTGTTCTTGGAGGAGAGGGGAGGATAGTAGCTCCCGGACTCACAGCTCTAGTCTCCCCGATATCTTACATCCTTAGATTTTATAGACCGTCAATGAGAAGAAGAATAGAACTCTTGAAGGCCCTATCGGAATCGGAGAGAGTTTTGCTCTCTCTGGCAGCTGTCTATGAACTTCATTTATCTGGAATAACTACAATGGTTATTGAGGGATTGGATTATGGATATGTAGCTAAAATTAAAGAAAGAGCAGGAGGAAATTATGGATTAGCTTTTCCTTCATGTGAAGGCAATCCACCCAACACGCCCGAATGGAGTGTGGGCACGCTAAGAATAGCGGACTCTTCCTGTGAGGGTAATGCAGATATTGTTGAAACTAGAAAGCTGTGGGTTAATTCCAAAGGTTCAGAAGTACTTTCAATAATTAATAAGTCTACAAAAGAAGTTTTTTGTGATAATTCAACCATATTAGAGAGGTCAAATAGTCTTAGAGATGCTCTTGGTTTAGATAGCATATCAATTAGGAGGAAGAGTCCTGCAGAAATAATAGTATATGATGTTAGGAAACCTCCTGCAATGATGCTCGACTTAGCTCCTGATGCCGAAGTTCTAAATGTTTATTCATCTGGAGCTAAAGTGGAGAGTGTTGTTGTGGGTGAAGATGTTTTGGTTGATGGTGGAGAACACTTGTATATAGTTGAAAAACAGTTTAAAGAGATAAGGGCACTAATGACTAAGATACTTGAAGCTTTATAGCTCGCCGATCGAGGGCATCATCACTTCTCAGATGCGTCATCTAAGCTCATCGCCATTTGCTCCGTCTAAGAAGTCTTTAGGAAGTCCGCACTTATATTTAAACTCAGATCGCTCAATATATCCTTTAACTTTATGATATTCGTGGTAAAAGGTCTCGGGAGAAGCTCTAGGGTTAGGATCCCCTAGTTTACTACAGGGTTCGATCTGTTTCGAAACGAGATCATATACTCCTATTTCCTTGGCTATTCTCATAACATCATCTTTATCTAATCCTATAACTGGTCTTAGAACGGGCAGTCCTATATTTTCCCAAATAAGCTTAATGTTGTTTACTGTCTGAGATGCAACTTGGCCTATGCATTCACCTGTAGCTAACGCTTTTACTCCTTCCTTTTCAGCTATTTTTTCAGCATATTCTGCCATAAGTCTTCTCAACACGAGAACTCTATAATCATCCCTGACTTTAGACTCTATAACTTTCACCACTTCACTAAAATCTACAATACAAAACTTTACATTAGTTCCAAAGGACCACTCCTCGTTCAGGAAGTTTGCCACTCTTAAAGAGATATTTAGAAATTCCGGTATTCCGCTATGAAACGTTAGAAGATAGACAGGCGAACCTCTTCTCATAATAAGCCAAGCAGAAACCGTTGAGTCAAACCCTCCACTGAAAAGAACTAATACAGGATCTTCACTAC
Organism: Acidilobaceae archaeon; assembly: GCA_026995555.1. Taxonomy (GTDB): domain Archaea; phylum Thermoproteota; class Thermoprotei_A; order Sulfolobales; family Acidilobaceae; genus JALWTO01. The sequence continues at coordinate 1,808 of JALWOJ010000020.1, forward strand.
CTAGGGGAAGACCTCCAGGTCCTTTTATGACATTATCGTAAAAATATGCTAGGTCATCTCTTATCTCGACATAGGCTGTAAACTCAGGATTTTCAAGATCGACCTTACTCCCTCCTGACTCAAGGAGTTTTTGTCCCAGCAATCTTTCAACATCTTTACTTGTAAAGTTATGATTCCCAACCCTTCGTGCTCTCACTGCGAACGTTTTGCCCTTGACTTTATCGGAGAAGTGTTCTAGGGCTTTATCT
>JALWOJ010000021.1 GCA_026995555.1 Acidilobaceae archaeon
CCACGACGCAAGCCTATCCATGGTGTTCGAACTCAACGAAAGGTTAGACATTCCTGTTGTGGCTCACCTAACCTGCGCATACGCCTCCCGGGGGGAGATGGCAGAGATTCTAAATCAACTCAACGAGGGAGGCATAAGAAACCTTTTGGCCCTAAGGGGAGATCCACCCAAGGGAAGCGACTCAGTCACCCCTCCACCTGGAGGGTTCACCTATGCCTCGGAGTTGGTGGCCTTCATAAAGGAGCGCTTTCCACTTTGGTCTGTGGGAGTGGCCGGATATCCCGAGGGACATCCTGAAAGCACCTCTCTTGAAGAGGACCTGAATCACCTGAAAGAGAAGGTGGATGCTGGAGCGGACTTTGTGGTCACACAGCTGTTCTTCGACAACAATCTCTTCTTCAGTTTTAGAGAGAGATGCCGGGAGCTGGGAATAGCCGTGCCCATCATTCCCGGCATACTGCCAGTCACAAGCCTAAAACAGGTGCTGAGATTCACCTCACTCTGTGGGGCCTCAATTCCCAAGAACCTTCTGCAGCGACTGCAGGAAGCAGAGGATAAGGAGGGACCCGCTGGAGTGAGAAGGGTGGGTATAGAGCACGCTACACTTCAATGCCAGGATCTTGCAGAGAAAGGGGTGGAGCTAATCCACTTCTACACCCTCAACCGTTCCCCTGCCACTGTGGAGATTCTCAAGAGTATCCTGTAGCCTTCCCCAGCCGCAGAGGGAGGCCAAATGAAGATACTTCTTGTGGAAGACGACAGGATGCTGGGCGAGAGCCTGAAGGAGTACTTAGAAAACCACGGCCTCCAAATAACCTGGATAGATGACGAGTCAGAGGTGCACGATCTTCTATCCACCCATCTGTTCGATGTTATTGTGCTTGATCTAATTCTTAGACGCAGGCGGGGAGAGGATATACTCCGAGAACTCAGAGGCTTGGGAATAAAGACCCCCGTGCTCATACTTACAGCCAAGCGTGAGCTATCAGACAAAGAGACCTGTTTCGAGAGTGGTGCAGATGACTACCTGACAAAACCCTTCGAACCCAAAGAGCTGCTGCTTAGAATACGGGCTCTGGGAAAAAGGAAGATCAGGGACGAGGTTATAAGCATAGGAGAGGTTAGGATAGACCTGCACTCAAAGATGGTATGGAGTGTAACGGGTAGAGAGATAAACCTGTCCCAACGGTCATGGGATCTTCTCTATCTATTGGTAAAGAACAGGGGGAAACTTGTAACAAAAGAGCAGATCATGTCGTATGTATGGGGGGATTCTATTGTTGGAGATAGCATCATACGATTCTACATAAAGGAACTTAGAAAGATTCTTCCAGGAGGAGTTATAAAGACCATGAAAGGACGGGGGTACCTATTAAATTAAAGTTTGAATATAGATCTCTATTCAGCTTCATATTTGTATTATTTGTCCTGCTACTATCATTCAACATAGTAGCAATACATGCATTTGTATCCTCATTATACGACGCATTTATAATACCAGATGAAAGGATATGGAGATTTATCATAATCATGGTTATCTGGGAGACCGTACTGCTGCTCTCAGCAACTCTCTTGTTCTACCGCCTACTGATAACACACATAAGAGATAGAGAAAAAAGCAGAGAGTTTCTTGAGATTTTGCTGCTATCTTTCACCCACAAACTGGGAAATCTCATATCTTCCCAAGTAGTCAATCTTAATCTTTTAAGAGAACAAAATAGCCAATCAGCATTAGATAGACTGTTAGATACTTACGATACCATGAGTAAGGATATGGAAGATTTAGCGAGAATTATAGAAGGATTCAAGTACGGAGCAGTCATGGAAGAAGAGAAGGTAGATATTAGAATGCTATTAGATAACTCACTGACAGATATAAATAGATCAAGAGAGAAGAGACAAATAATAGTAAAAATAACAGACAGAAAATGTGAAATAAAATGTATAGGAAAAGAGTTAGAGATAGCAATACGGCTGATAATAGATAATGCTATTAGATATTCGGATAGCTGGATAAAGATCAGGCTC
>JALWOJ010000022.1 GCA_026995555.1 Acidilobaceae archaeon
GCTCCTAAGACCTAATAAAGTGTTCATAGTATCCTTTGAGCATACAGAAAACAAGGATCTTAACGAGTTCTTAAACGTTAAAGATAACGATGTCCTTCTAATTATTTTTAATGGGGGAGAGCCTGACTTTATGCCAGATGAAGTTAAGCTAGGAAAAACTATTTACATACCCGAGGCAAATTCTAGACTAGGGCCTATAGCCGAGGCAGGAATAATTCTCTACACCCTGCTGGCAGGGAAGAAGGTTGGAACCTGAGGAGGAGTCTGCCTTAAGCATAATAACAAGAATAATGAAATACACTAGTATAGCTGTGGACCTAGCTCTCTATTCTGTTGCATTCTCCGACAAAGAGGCGGCACAGGAAGTTTTAAAGTTGGAATCCCACATAGATGAGGACATTCATAAACTAATATCTAAGTTATTGTTGGCCATCCGCTCACCATCTCAATCTCCCACAGCTCTCGGAGCAATAAGGCTCGCAACAGCTCTCGATACTGCAAGCGATGCTGCAGGGGACTTAGCGGGCATGGTATTAAAAGGTATACCTGCTCATAGGCTGATAAGGGCAGCCGTTAACTGTTGTGAAGAGGTCGTCTCTTTAATCAAGCTCAGAAGACCCGTAGCCGCACAGCCTGCAATAATAGATGTTCTTCTAGCAAAGAGAGGTAACAGATACCTTCTAGGTCCTGAATGGAGAGAGCTAAAGGTTGGTGACACGATCGTTGTCAGAGGCCCGCTCGAGGAGGTAGAAGACCTAGCCTCGGAGACAGGTTATGACTTAAGGTTTCAGTTAAAGACATCCGCACCAATAGTTGCAGCTGCTATAGCAGGCGATGAGCTTTCCTCTAGCATACTTCACCTTAAAAGCGCTGCTAGGTTAACGCTTGACCTAGCTTTTCATGCACTGATATCAAACGATAGAAGTCTTGCTGAAGAGGTCTTCAAGCTCGAGGACGAGATAGACGATCTTTACATAGATGTCCTGAAAAAGACCTATGGTGCAGCTAATCCTCCCATGGCCGAAGAGTATGTCTCACTCTCAATATTTGCAACAAGTATGGAGAGTTTGGGCGACGCCGCAGCAATTATAGCCAGACTTATAGTTGAAGGTGAAAACAGCGAGTTCATAGCCCTAGTGAGTGGTAAGAGCGAGGAAGCCTTTCTGAAGATAGAGGCTACAGATGAAGTTGAAGGAAAACATCTGGCATCAATACCGCTCCAAGACTTAGGTTTTATACCAGTTGCCATAAGGAGGTCAGGACTTCTAATCTTGCCAATACCATTAAATATTGAGCTGAGAAATGGAGACGAGCTGATAGTTAAGTATTATAAGCCTTCAGAAAAAGAGATGGAGAAGAAGCTAAGGAAGGCGATAGAATCTTTAGGGTTTAGAATAGTTATGGTCAGTAAAGGTGATTAGGGAGAAGGTTCTTTTGAGCTTTAACCCTTTTGGGCCCTATGAGTTTAATTAAAGAGGAATTTGGAGTGAGTTGAGGAATGCCTATAAAGATACCCTCAGAGCTGTGTGTTAGATGTAAGGGCTATAAGAGACTCTGTGGGCTGCCACGCTGTCCTATACTTGAACGTTTCCAGAGTCAGGTTAACGTTCTTAGCAGAATTAACGGTAGAGAAGTCCAAGGAGCCACCCCTCCCTCAGCCTTGGTCGGAGAGCACGGCTATCCTAAGGTAAACATTTATTTCATGATACCTCCAGGCGAGAGAGGAAGTGATGCCAGATATCACGATGATCCTCAGGGATGGATATCCAGAAGGGAGCCTCTTTCCAAGATCATAGAGCTGAGGAGTTCTATGGTATCAGCCATATTAAACTCCCCGGTTAACGATCCCTGGAGCCTCTATGAGAAGGAAATATCGCTTGCTGCGCTCTCCTTAAAGCCTGTGGACTCAGAGGCTATCTTAAGGAAAGCTCCCCTTCCTACCCTCAAGTTTGACGGTATAACAAAACCTGTAGGGCCATCAAGTCCTGCAGAAAAAATAAAGATTTACGACAATCCTAAACTTCATAGAAAGATCGAAAAGATCATGTGGGATGATGTTAAGGCAGAAGAGGCCATAAGAACACTCTATCTCTCAGGCCTGGATGTTTATGAGATACAAAGGGCTATGAGTCTAGGAGTGTTAGGCACGATAAGAAGAAGACGTCTCGTTCCCACGAGGTGGGCAATAACTGCCGTGGATGAGATTTTATCAAAATTCATGAAAGGCTTCATTAGGAGAGAGAGGTGGATAGATGATATTGAGGTGAGATATGGAGAGTATATAGGGAACAGGTACGTAATAGTTTTGATGCCAGGGCCAGGCAATATGGAATGGGTAGAGATATGGCAGCCTAGAGGACTCTGGACAAGGGGCTCTAGCAAACCAGTTATTTGGAGGGTTTTTGAAGACAATCTCGGAAACCTCTCTGCCATCGACGGAGGCTTCTCTGCAGCCAAAATGGCTGTTCTTGAAAGTCTCTTTAAAAGAAGAAGATCCGCAGACGTGTTAATAATAAGAGAGATATTGCCAACCTACTATGCTCCCGTGGGCAATTGGCACATAAGAGAAACAGTTAAAGATATTATGAAAAAGGATCCTGTTAAAGTTATGGACTTAAGTCAGGTCAAAGACATTATAAGAAAACATATAGACATAGATCTCAGCGTTTTGTCTAGAAAAAGTCTTCTTTTAAGAGGTGTGAGGCAGACAAGGTTATCTGATTATGAAAAGTGAAGGGGGAGGTCATTGGACTTGGAGGCATACCTAACCCTGTTGCCTCATATATTATCGATAGCTCTCGCCTTAACCTCCCTTATAATAGTGATTTTAAAGGTGATGAGACATGGAGGTGAAGGAGTGGAGGGTATGTAGTACATCCTGGGTAAATGTGCTCCTAGAGATACCAAGTTTAGGATATGGGCTTCATGGCCATGACGTTCTAGTAGAGGCATGTCTTAAAACTGAACGAAAAGGCATCTTAGTCTTTGACATAGAGGTCCTTAAGAAAGAACTTGAGGAGATATTAGGAAAAATAAGCAGGAAGAAGCTGAGCAAAATATTAGGTTCTAAAGACTCTTCCTTAGAGGATTTAGCCCTTTATGTATGTAACGAATTGATTTTAAGGTTAAGCGGCATTGGTGAGATTTCGGTCAGAGTTTCAGTGCCTAATGGAAGCGTAGAGGTGACCTGCTATAGAAAGGGCTAAAGTTATTACTAAGGATAGACCTCTACCCTGTGAGAAGTGGAATGATGTAATTGCAAAGGTGTTAGCCCAGCCTCCTCATGTAGATATAAAGATCCCAAAGGATCTGTTACCACATCCTAGTTCCTGTGGATTTCATAGAAGAGCAGGGTTTCCCCACGGTCAAAAATCTGATTGGGAGAAGATCCTTCCAGATGGAGGAAGCATACATGTGAGAGAATATAATGACAGATATGAAGTACATTGGGACATAGTGAGTCCTAGAGTAAGCTTAATTGGGCACCTTAGAAACGATTCAAAATTCTGCTGGATAATTTTTTCTGGAGGCATAGCCGCTATGATAGGAAGCTTTTTTGGAGGACTTCATACAGCACTAGGAGGCTTGTTCGGAGGAATGTTGTTCGGGTTTTTAACCTCCTTAAGAAGATTTTAGTAGTCTTCTTTCTAAAGCCCAGGCAATCGATTCAAGTCTTGGTCTAAGTTTTTCAATTCCAAAGTGCGGTCTTGTTTTCCCCTCCCTTATGGAACTTATAATATCCTCCACATCCAGCTTATTAACTAAGACGCTTGTGTATGATGTACAAAGTTCGGAAGGCACATGGGCATCACTGCCACTCGTCATGGGCAGACCCGACTTCTTAGCGAAGTCAAGCGCCTGTCTGTTAAATATAGCAAGACCTCTCGAGTTCCAAACTTCTACAGCGTCCCAGAGCTCTTTCCCTTCAACAAGCTTCCTATATCCAATACTAAATCTAAATGGATGTGTGGGATGTGCTGGAACCATTATACAGAGGTTATCATTGCACCAATCTCTAAGTTCAAAAGGATCTTTTGGAGGCTCACCTTCCGGAAGAGAAACGCAGTAAACAAGTATATCTCCCCAAGAAGTTCTAACTTCGTTAGAGGGTATTATAACGAAATCTTTAAGGTTGAGAAGCTTAAGTTCTTTAATAGCCTTAGCTGATCCCCTAAAGGTATCATGATCGGTAATCGCAATAGCTTTACAACCTTTTTTAAAGGCTAATTTAATAAGATCCTTAGGCTTAAGCGAACCATCACTTTCTGTACTATGCGAATGCATTTCAACTTTAATCCAACTCATCCCTATCTTCCTAGCGCTATGTTACTAGCTTAAAAGATAAAAAGCATTTAAAATCATGATGACCTTCGCAGTCCTCCTCTAAATAGAGAAAATAATATTAGGTTTTCGTTATATGAATGAAAGGTATTGGGATTGGAGACCTTGGAAGAGAAGACCCATGAACTTCTTACAGAGCTCGTTAAGGAGGTTGAGAACCTCTCTTTAAGAATGCCAGAATCTTTGGCTGACGGAAGTATGGAATCTGCCTTAAGAGAAATGGCTTCATATCTAAATCCAGTAGGACCTGTAAAGTCTGCCGGCTTCATAGTCTACACGCCTTTATATCAAGGCCTTAGAGATGAGGCGGAAATGCTTGCTAGCCTTGCAGGTGCTCTAAGGTTGAGGATGGAGCAGCTTGGCAGGAGTGAGGTCAGCGGAATTGATTACTTCAAGAGAAAGCTAGAGGAGTTCCTAAGGAAGGTGAGGGCAAGCCTAGGTTATAATCCAGATATACCTTTAAGTCTTGAGGACTGGAAGCCTAGAAAGGTTTAAGCGAAGCTATCCCAGGCCTCAGGTTCTATTCTCCTTCCTGAGAAGAGGACAAAGCCTTTTTCTCCCTTCACAGTTTTTCCAATCACTCCTGCTGGCACCCTCCTTTTCTCTAAATAGCTTATTAAGCATTCAGTCTCATGTTTATCAGCAAACACCGCATAATTATAGTCCTCAGCGCTGTTAAGAATGAGCTTCAATGTAACCCCCTCTCTCCAGTGTTCTCTCAAGGTCGTTATAATATCATCCGGAACTATCAACTCATCTATTTCAATGCTGACTCCAGAATACTTAGCTACGAGACTCAAGCTCCAGGCCCAGCCATCGCTATTATCTATTGCGGCTTTTGCGCCACATACGTTAATCGCTTCGGCTAGGACCTTAATAGGGGGTTTAGGTCTTCTCGTGTATTCAATTATCTCCTTAGGTACCTCTGAGGGCTTCATTAGCTTTCTCAGGATAAGATCTGTAATGGCCCCAAAACCTAGATAACCAACCTGTATTACATTTAAACCCTCTCTCGCGGTGTTCCATCGGGTCCAGAACTTTCCACTCTTTCCTATGGCAACAACATCTATCCACCGATCGTTTTTACATCTATTGAAGTCCCCACCAAGGACCTTTACTCCTAACCATTTGCTCGCCTCGGCAACACCTTCAGCTATTTCAATACCCTCCTCGGCCTTAGTAACTCCAACGCTATAAAGAGATATTAGGGGTGTTCCACCAGAAGCAGCAATATCACTAAACGCCGCAACAAAGGCTTTCCATCCCCAGTCCTTTAAGTTCATCCAGGGTAGAAGAGACTCAGAGGCACTATACCCATCAATGCTAAACAGATAGTTATCATGAAGACAAGCATCACTATAAAAACAGTTACTGTCAATTTTTAAGATCTCTGCTATTTTAAGGATCGCATCTCTCTCCAACATTCTGGGGCACCAAAAATCTAACTAAAGTAACATTACCCTAGCTTTTTATCTCTCTACGTTCCTTTCGAATTAATGGAAGCTGGTGGGTATTGTGTGCACATCAAAAATAATAGACTTCCACATGCATTTACCCTGGAAATTAAAGGACCCGCGGGAGGCTTCTCAGAAGCTGATCTCAGCCATGAATGAAGCTCATATTGAAAAAGGGGTAGTAATAGCTATTGAACCGAGTGAAAGTGTGTTTAGGAGGAACGTTTCTACTAAGAGCATACTTAAAGCTGCTAGTGAGAGCTTAGATCTAATAGCTTTTTCTCGATGTGAAAGGGTTAGAAAGTCAATATTTAATCCCGAGAAGACAATAAAGGAGCATGAAGAAATGATTAAGATACATAAAAGGACCACTGAAGAAGTTATCGATGCTTCGAGATACTCAAAGGGGAGACTATGTCCTGTTGCAAGTTTTAACCCAGACCTCGGGATCGAAGGAAACTTAGAGAGGTTGCGTAGAATTAAGGATCAAATTCTCGGTCTAAAGCTTTATCCAACATTTCATTTCCTTAGGCCAGATAGTGATGTCATGGAAAGACTATATAACTATCTAGAAGATGAAGGGTTGATCCTTATAGTTCATACAGGATGTGATCCAGGGATATGGGAACTTCCCGCCCTATGCGAAAATGCTAGACCAAAGTACGTAGAAAGGGTGGCAAGAAATCATAAAGATCTAATTATTATTCTCGCTCATATGGGTAGCTATAGCGTTCTTCAGGAGGGCATGTTCTTTCATGAAGCATTAGACTTAATGTCCAAATATGATAACGTCTATGGGGATACAAGTGCCATATCATCATATTATATTAAGGCAGCGGTAAAGGAGGTGGGCAGTGATAAGGTGCTCTTTGGCAGCGATTATCCTTATGTAGTAAACTTTACACCTCGCGATGCTGTAGATATAATTAAAAATTTGGACATTTCTTGTAAGGATAAAAAGGCGATCCTCTATCAGAACGCACATAGGCTTCTAAAAACTCTAGGAGGTCTTAAGTGTTGAAGCTTCAGTTAAGATTAACTATAGGCTCTCCAGAACCTTCTTCAAGTGGTCTATGGACTCCGGGTTTTCTAAGACAGAGAGATCTCCCACTTCTCTTCCAGCTATTAATGATCTTATCACCCTTCTAAGTATCTTTCCGCTTCTAGTCTTTGGGAGGTCCTCAACGAGAAGAACTCTCCAGGGCTTGAAAGGCTTCCCTAACTTTTTAGAAACGAGCTCCTTGAGCTCGTTTTCAATATCGTCAGGGGCTTCGCCCTTACTCTTAACAAGGCAAAGTATCACCTCACCCTTTATTTCATGAGGATAACCTACACAAGCGCTCTCTGCTACCAAAGGATGTTCATTAAGTATGGATTCTATCTCTGCAGGACCAATTCTTTTGCCAGCAACTTTTATAACATCATCTGCCCTCCCTAAAATATACCAGAAGCCATCCTCATCTATGTAGGCCCAGTCCCCATGGTACCAAACTCCAGGAAACCTGCTCCAATAAGTGTTTATGTATCTCTCTGGCTCATTCCAAAGTCCTCTAGTCATACTTGGCTCGGGCTTTTTGACCACAAGGTAACCGACCTCTCCTCTGACACTTCTTCCATGATCATCAAATACATCTGCATCAACGCCGGGTGCAGGTCCCCAGAGGGTTGACGGTTTTAGAGGAACTACAGGGCTTGGCAGAAGTATGCAACCAAATATCTCAGTGCCTCCGCTAAGGTTTATCATAGGTCTTTTCCACTCCCCAACCTCCTTCATGATCCAGGTCCACGTGTCAGGATCAATGGGTTCTCCTGTGTTTCCAAAGACTCTAAGGCTTGAAAGGTCATGGGACTCCCAAGGTTTGGGAGTTAAAGACTTTAACATTCTAGCCACAGTGGCCGCGAAACCAAAATGTGTAATTCTAAGTGACTCTATCATCCTCCAAAGCCTGTCCTTCTTAGGGTAATCTATTGCACCCTCAAATATGACGTGGCTTGCTCCAACGAACTGTGCCCCAATTATTTGCCAAGGTCCCATCATCCAACCTATATCTGTAACCCAAAGAAGTTTAGATCCTGGCTTCATGTCTAAATTTATCCAATGTTCGAGGGCTGGTTTCAGGAGGGTGCCTGCATGGCTTATTATAGCGCCTTTAGGTTTTCCTGTAGTTCCGCTTGTATATAACAAGAGCGCGGGATCTTCAGGGTCAGCCTCATAAGCCTCGGCCTGAGGTCTTTTGCCAGATATAGCCTCATCATAGCTTATATCTCTATTATCGTCCCAGCTTATATCAATGTTCAACCTTTTTATGACGACAACAGATTCGAGTTGATGATTAGATAGCTTAAGAGCCTCGTCGGCAAGTTCTTTAAGTTTAATTATCTTGCCTCTGCGATAGTACCCATCCACAGTCACAAAAACCTTAGGCCTAGCACTAGCTATTCTAACACTGACCGCTGAGGGAGCAAAGCCGCTAAAAATAGGAGAAAATATCGCTCCAACTTTTATTGTTGCAAGCATTATAAATATAGTCTCAGGCAGCATAGGGGCATAAAGCATGACAACATCCTTTGGTTTCACGCCGGTTTCTCTCAGATAGTTAGAGAAGCGATTGACCTCCGATCTAAGTTCATCATAAGTGATCCTTCTGAAGGATCCATCCTCACCCTCCCATTCAAAAGCTATTTCGCCGCCCTTACCCTCTCTTATTGGCTTATCAACGACGTTATATGCCGCATTTATTAGACCACCTCTATACCACCTCGCCCATTCAGGTCCTTGACTAAGGTCAACAATTTCTTTAGGCTCTTTAAACCACTCAACCCCTATCCATTCAGGAGCCTTTTCCCAGAAGTCCTTCCAATCATCGCCTACACTCCACCTTACAAACTCTTTATAATCTTTAAAGCCTAGCTTCTCAAGGAGATGGGTAATGTTAGCCTCAGTAATAACATCTCTAGGAGGGTTCCAAATCTTCAAAGGACCCACCTGAATCTGCTACAGTGAGAGCACTGTGGGAAAATTATGCATTTCATAGAAATAAATCTTTTTAGGAAAGCTTATAATCAAAAAATCATTGATGATGAGCGACCAATCTTCCGAGAGGATGAGGTTAAATGCCCTTTCTGATAGCTTTTCACTCGTGCCTGATTACAGTTAGTATGTCACCCGTTTTTGCCTTCAGTTCGCGGGAGGCGTTGCCCTGATTTATTGCAACTTCCAGAAAGCCGAAGCTGTTAATGTAAATGAGGGGCTCGCCTCTGCTGACATCCTGGAATGTACTTGAAACTCTGCCTTTAATGCAGATCCCTTGTTCTTCATTACAAATGAGGACCTTTTCTCCGATACTGAAGAGTAACTTTCTCCAAGATAATGCAACGTTTCCAAATCTATCTATATAAATTACTTTAAGGAAAAACTTATTGTCTTTAACTTCCATACGTTCTATGTCTAGTTTGACAATGTCTTCTTCCTTAAGTTCTTTCTTCGCAAGTTCTTCAGGGCCTATACCTAAGGTAAGCAGAGTTGCCGTTGGAGCAAAGATGTCTCTACCGTGAAAGGTCTTTGAGATCTTATGATCAAGAAAGCCTATGCACTTTGCTATTCTTCTAGTTACATCTAGCAACTTCTGGGGATCAACTTCGTATATTTTGTCTATATCATCTTCCTTAGCGGCTGGGTATAACACTCCGTTGTCGGGGCCCACCAAATAGTAATTTTTAGTCTTTACAATTATTGCTTTCCTTTCCGTCCCAACACCAGGATCAATAACTACTGCCATGGAAGATCCTTTCGGAAGCCATCTGTATGCTTGAAGTGTCACATAGGCTCCGGAAACTATGTCAAAAGGAGGAATTGAATGATCTATGTGAAGAGGAGTTCCTCCTAGACAGGCTACAACCTCAGCCATTATGCCAGCATAAGGCCCCTCTCCGAAGTCGCTAATGAGACCTACAACTTTGTTCAAGATAAACCCTCCCTCTATGGAAATTAATGAAGCACGTTATGATAAGTCAGATAGACTAAATTAAAGAGATTTGTGTGTAGAAGTTATTCATTGTAAAATTTCTTAAATTTTCTCTCCCTTTGCCAGTTTTTCGACTAGCTCTTTAGCATAATCAAACCTTATCCTTCCATCCCTTATCATTATTTCAGCAACCTTATCTATTAAGTCTCCCGTTGCACCTGCCATTACAGCTAAGTTTTTCGCATGGAGCCTCATATGGCCTTTCTGGATCCCTTCAGTCACGAGGGCCCTGAGTGCTGCAAGGTTCTGTGCAAGCCCAACCGCAGCCATTATTTCGGCAAGCTCTCTTGCCTTCTTAACCCCCATTATTTTTAATGCTATCTGCGCAATAGGATGTACCTTAACGGCACCCCCAATTATGCCAACCTGGAGAGGAACTTCCAGACTTCCAACAAGATAGCCGTCTTCGTCAACCTCCCAGTAGCTCAGAGGCTTGTAACTTCCACTTCTTGCTGCATATGCATGAGCTCCCGCCTCTATAGCTCTATGGTCCTGGGCTGTTGCGAGTGCGACAGCTATTATTCCGTTCATTATGCCTTTGTTATGTGTAACAGCCCTGTAAGGATCTGCCTCTGCAAGCAAGCTCGCCCAGGCTATCCTCTCAGCAACCTCTTTGCCACCAACGTTTTCTGGTCTAGTTCTTGCCCAAGCCCTTGCAAGTCTATAAACGGCATTGTTGCTAATTATTCTCATCACGACATCTCCTCCAGTTATCTTTGCCAGCAAGGGAGCTACTGCTTCTGCCATCGTGTTAACGGCGTTAGCACCCATGGCATCTAGAACGTCAACTATGAGATGAACTACAATGGCCGGTCCTTTCCTAGTTTCAACCACTCTCACCTCAAGATCTTTAGCTCCTCCTCCAAGCTTCACCAAGACAGGATCTTGCTGATTTGCATGGTCAAGAATTTCATCTTTATGTTCTAAGACCTTTAAGGCCTTATACTGGGGAGCGGTAACGTTAATTATATGAATCTGTCCTATCATGTACTGCTTATCGGCCACTGCTATAATCCCTTTACCCTCCCTTAGCATCTTAGCTGCATTACTGGCAGCAGCGACGACGCTAGATTCCTCTATTACCATCGGAACAAGAACGTCCCTGCCGTTTATCTTAAAGTTTGTTGCGATTGCAAAGGGATAGGCCATACTTCCAATAACGTTCTCAATCATGGCATCAGCAATTTTAGGGTCAAGATTGCCAAAGTTTGAGAGAAGCTTTCTCTCCTCCTCCGAAAGATCAACAAGTTCAGAAACTATTTTAAGTCGTTCTTCTATGGGCTTTTTATAGAATCCTGGAAGCCTAGAAGTGAAGTTTTCCTCCACAAAGCAACACCAGAAAGAACTGTTTTTATCAAACTTAAATTTTTTAATCTCGAAACAAAAATAAATTGGCTTAAGCCAATGAAATGTAATTTTCTAGTATCTCAGCAGCTCTCTTAGCGCCATTACAGACATGTTTTCCCTCTACTCTATAGTTCCTTCTAAGGGATCTTTTTATGGTTTTGACCAGTTCGTTTGGGGAGCACTCATCCTCCCTGATCCTTGGGTATCCGAAACGCTCTTCCATATCCTTAGCTATTTCCTCCTGTTCGTAATGATCTTTAATAGGTATGTAAATCGCTGGCTTGCCCAAGCATAAGAGGTCGGCAGTTGTAGTTCTTCCGGCTCTTGATATGAAGAGATCTGCGGCCACATAGTAATTTAAAAGCCTAGGTATAGTCTCTCTGATCATCTCAACGTTCTTGACGCTATTTCTAGGAAGCCATTTTGTTCTCGGTCCAGTTATTATCTTAATAATGATGTCCTTTTTTCCAGTTATCTTCTTAAGCTCTTTAATTAAGATATCTGAAGCGGCGTCTATGCAATCTAAAACGACGTTATTTCTTGTTGAGGTTCCTCCAACAGTTACGACAACTAGAAAGCTGTCGTAGTCAACATTTAGTTTGTCCCTCGCTTGCTCGTAGCTAGGAAGCTCTTCCTTCAAAAAGCTCGTTACAAATCCCGTAACCTTCATTTTTCTTTTAGCCCACTCCTCAACTCTTTCCCCGAAAAGTGGGTACCACCTGTACTTTCTTAAGGTCCCTAAATCGTTGAGAAAGAGTAGATCCTTAAACTCTGGAAGCACCTTTTTAAAGTACCTGTTTAAAACCAAGCTTATAAAGAAATCGACAGGTTTAATAGAATAGGGCTTGTAAAGTATATCGGTTCCAAAGATTATCCTTGTCTTCATTTCTGGAGGTGCCGAGTACATGATTTCCCAAAACTCGTCAGCAAAAATAACATCGTACTTTTCATCATTTAGAAGATCAGAAATAATTTCATAGTTCCTTTTTAAGATGTTCAGCTTTGATGCAAGCTCTTTCAGTCCTTTTATTTTACCGTTATATAGGTCCTCTATAACAGTTGAGAAACTTTCAAGCTTTCTACATGGATTTACAACTCTCTCCTCCAATAGGTCTAAAAAAGAGAGCACAGGCTCTGCGCTGCACCACTCAACCTCCAGCTTTGGAACACTTTTTCTAAGGAGCTCTGCTATTACATAATCTCTAGTTACATGGCCTAGACCTACATGGGATGGAAGAAAAAGCACTCTAGCCAAGCTTCATTCCCCGTATCGGTTCTATTTCAAGAACTTTTAAAACAAAAACATAGATAAAAACGTCTACTTATATAAGTAATGATTCGCAAAACAGATAATACTTTTGCACAAAAATGAGATCTATTTTGAAACACATATAAGGCGATTTAAAAATGAAATGGGTGACCCGTAGCTTTCCCCACGTTGACAGAACTGCCTGTGCATGGCTGATAAAAAGGTTTATAGATCCTAATGCTGAGTTTGTCTTTATAAACTGGCCTGAAGAGGAAGTTAAGCCAGAGTACGGAATACCTTTTGATATCAGAGGAGTTAAGTACGGACATAGAGATAACAAGTGTTCATTTGAAGTTATGGTCGAAGAGTTTAAGATTGAGGATCCTTATGTAAAGAGGATCGCTGAAATAGTTCATGCTGCTGACATAAAAGGCGAGATAGACAAGGTTCCGGAGGCAAGAGGCATAAAGGCACTTTTAAGTGGGCTTAGATTGATAACAAAGGATGACTACGAAACACTAGAGCTTGGAATGAAGATATGGGATGCCGTTTATGCCTATTTTAAGTCCTTAGATATCGAAAAGAGGTATAAAGATAAGCTTGAGCAGATGAGCAAGACCGAGAGACTCAAATTTATCAAAAGCCTTATTAGCGGTAAGGGCTCCTAAGCTTGTAAGAACTCTGTTACATAGCTTTGTTACATTTTATTTTTAAGCCCAGTAATAGGGCTTTAAAGTGTATATTAGGTTTTGAGGTGCATCTAGTATTGTCAAAGGACTCTTCTAAGTCAGGAAAGAAATTGCTAGCTACTGCTCTTCTGGCAACATTTATCATTTTAGCACTTGTTGGAGCTTCTTTTCTCATTATTGGATCTAAGGCTTCGGAAGCAAAGGGAGCCAATCCCTCTCTGCTCAATCAAGGGGCTACTGAAGTTACTACAACTCTAACCTCTTCTCCAGAGGCGTTGATAAAAGTAAGGCCCAACATTATATTCAACAATCAAACTCTTTTGAAGATGAGCGGGAACAATTTTAAAGTTCCCACAAAACTTATAGAAGATATTTCTATTAAGCCCGAACTTAAACTATCTACGAATAAAAACGGGGCTCATCTAGATAAATATGTAACCTCTTATGAAATTTTAGCTTATCTTGACGGTTATTGGATCAACGTCGGAAGTGGGGTCATAAAGAATTCTAGCAAATCTTATGAAATAAAGCTTAACTTTACAGAGATAGGAGGTATAGTTAGCAGAGCATCTAGGGAGGCAGGGCTTCCAGAGCAGAAGAGCATAACGGTTTTACTCAACTTTCACACTAATGCCATAGTGAGGATAGATAACAAACTTTTAAGCTTAAGGCCTGAGAGCTCGATCAAAATCGTCATGGGAGACGTCGAAACATCTTTTACTAGATTTATTGGAAACAAAAGTGCAACCGTAAGAATAGAGGAGGAAAACACAACAATAATCAAAGATAGCTCGAGCTCGAAGTGGTGGTTACCGTCTAGAAGTGTTTCTATTATGATGCTTGCCTCGGGGATCATAGGACTTCCTTTAGCTGGAATTTACCGTTCAACGTTATCTTCGGAGGTGATCCCAAGGGATCTTGTACTTGGAGAGGCTTTGCTGGATGAAAAGATACCTAGGATAACTCTTAAGGATCAGAAAGCTCTCAGGGAGCTTGCTGAGAAGTTGGGAAAGCCTATACTTATGTTAAGCGATGAGAATAAGGCGTGTGTTGTTGATAACCAAGTTGCGTATTGTTCCTCTCTTTAGTCCCCCTTAACTTGTGCAATTCTTAATTGTAAGCTTACTTATGAGGAGTTAGAATAAACTCTAAAAACTCCTTCCTTTTTAGAACATTGTGGAAAGCCGCCGTAGCTCAGCGGTAGACCTGCGCGGGCCGACAGCGCCGGCCTTGTAAGCCGGTGGTCGCGGGTTCGAATCCCGCCGGCGGCTCCACTTAAATACCCCAACGGAACAATGTTACGCTCATGTTAAGGGTCTTTAACTAGGGGCTTGACCTCTTTGATAAAGGCGTCCACTGAATGGTCGGGGAGTGGTACTACTCTATCGTGCTCGTGTTTATGGTGTGGAAACGTCTTAATGTAAGGATGATGGGGGGCATTGTCATATCTAAGGACGACTTCTTCACTGTATATCAGCGTGTATGAGTATTTAGCAACGGAGCCTCCAAGAATGAGTTCTGATATAAATACCTTAAAATCGTATTTTATGGCCTTTAACCTATAGTAGCCATCCATGCTCGTGGGACCAGGCCTGTATACTGCGAGGGTGATGTTCTGAAATCCTAGAGTCCGTAGCTTGTTCGTGACATAGGCTACTCTGTCGGCTAGTTTAACCCGCATGCTTTCGCCCTTTTAAGTGTGTTTAAGCCTTTTCTCGAGCTCCTTCTCAACCCTGTTTAACTCCTCTACGAGTCCATACCATACCATGAAATCTCCGTGAGTCTCTGGGTCCAATGGCTCAGGGAGTAGCCCCTTGCTCCACTTTTCATAGAAGTCTCTACTGTCCATGCCATACTTCCTCTCGAACCTCCTAATCTCCTCTATGAGCCATCTTCTCCTTAAGACAAGCTTCTCAACAGCACTTATTGTAGATTCCACTGTTGGCTCCCCGTAGTAGATGTGTCTTGGAGAATCTTAAATGCATCAATTCATCATATGGTCTGAGGCAGTCCACACAAGCCCATAAACGTTTCAGTTAGCACTAATGAATATCTTCTTGAACATTACATTCTGCACAGACGTTTCAGCCCTCCATGGCTTTTTGAAACATCTTTATTTATATCTATGGCCTCCTAAGCCGGTGGTCGCGGGTTCGAATCCCGCCGGCGGCTCCACCTAAATACACTCGAAACCTCCACAGTGCATGAGCTATTTTAAAGCTCTGACTCTGTAACGTGGTGGTCTAGCTAGAATTGTTTATAATTGATTATATTTCAAAGTTTCACGCCTATCGCTGGTCTCTTAGCAGTCCTTTTCAGCCTTCTTTAGCGCCTCTTGGATTACGTCTTGGGAGAGCCGGAAGGATGCGTGGAGGAGCTTCTCTATTTCCTCCCTTAAGTCGCTTATGAGGCCCTTCTTTTTAGCTAGAATAAGGATGCCAAGTGTACCTATTACCTTCAATCCTAGCCTTCTGGCCGTTCTTCTAGCCTTCTTATCATCTAGGGCTATTACTGCTCCCTGCAACTCTACTGCTAAGGCTATTGCCTCAGCTTCCCCTTTGTGTAGGTATTCGTGTAAGACTTGAACAAGATGCTTGTGTTTAACTTCCAAGACCCCTATCCAACTTGGTAGAGACTCACCATACTCTTCTGCCACAGCCTTAGGCACTAGTACGTTAGAGAAGAGTTCCCTTAGCAGCCTAAGCCTGTCAATATTAGAGAGCGCTATCAGCACGCTAGTATCGACTACAGCCTTCATAAAATCTAGCCCCCTTTGCCTTCTACGAACATTCTCACAGTCTCCATATCCTTCTCAAGCTCCTCAAGGTCGTAGTTTAGCGGTACCCTTCTGGAGCGCAGCTCGTAGAGGAACTCCCTAATACTCAACCCAGCCAGCTCAGCGGCCTTCCCCAGCGAAACCCTCCCTTCACGGTAGAGCTCAAGTGCCACTAGTAGCCTTAGCTCCTCCTCGATGCTACGTGGTCTCGCGAGCTCAGCCAGCTCACTAGGAATCCTTATCTTAACCTCGACTTGCCCGGTCACAGTCAGCCCCCATCTTTGATAAGTATAGTTATGGAGTCTAATTAGCATGCTGGCCCATTATGTTCTAAGAGCATGAAGGGCAGCCTCCCTAGACCCAGCCCTTGCTACCATACTTTTCTGTGAGCTCCTTGTTCTTGCGGAGTGGTAGACTAGCTCCTCCCTCTCCACCGGCTCGTAGACAATCACCTCTACGCCTCCGATAACGTATCTGCCGGGCTCCACCACCTCGGGAAGCTCGTCCAGGCTACGATAGGCCCTAGTCTTAGCCTTAACCGCACCCAAAGCACCACAACCCCATCCCCTTACTATAAGCTCTTAATACTTCTCTCTCAGACGGGATGAATGTTTTTGAAGCCTAGTATGTCGGCCTCCCTGCCAGCAAGGAAAGCGTACAGGGTGGAGAAGAGCAACCGAGAGTCATGAAACGCTCTGAGCCTCTACATCTTGCTCTACACCCTATCAAAGGATGAGGCAGATGGACTATCTATTCACTTCTGGTGTGATGGCCGGCTTGTCGTATTAGTGTTTCACTGGGCAGGCATGGCACTATGTCTTGATAGCCAGCTGCGTGTAAGCATTTCAGATTCTCATCGATTACTGCCTCTGTCAAGTTGCTCTAGCTTCTCCAGCGCCTCCGGAACCTCCTCCAGGTACAGCTCTAGTGCCTCCCGGAGGTTCTCGATGGCCTCCTCAACAGTCTTGCCTTGGCTAGTAACCCCTGTGCCAACCTCTCTAGCCACGTACATATCCTCCTCGCGCCAAACAACAACTCTTACACGCATCCTAGAAGAACACCCTTTGAAACTATAATGCCGCTTTCAGGATAAAATCCTTGACAACCTGTGAAGGTTTCGGTCGACATCAACGAATATTTTCTTTGATATTATACTCTGCATAGATGTTTCAGCTCTCTATGGCTTGACATGTCATTAAATATGGAAGTTGCTAAACAGAATACAAACCGCCGAGAGCAAAAAACAATAATGTGTTAAACGTTTTTGAGGATAGCTTCTGGTATTTCTTTTAACGACTTCTTACTTTTCAAAAAAGAAATCCTAATCAATAACCATGACAACACCTACAATAAATACTCAACAAAGAATGTAATATCACATTTTTAAGTTTCTATCCATAGTCTTTTTATCTTATCTGCCTTATCAAACTCTCTGTCCTCGGTAATTATTAAATTGATGTTATTATTAAACATAGCTCCAAGGTGGAGAGAATCTGAAGGTTTAAGTTTGTATTTTATAAGACTCTCCGTAACCAATTTGTATTCATCCTCACCTAGGCCAATTACAGTGACGTAAGGAAGGACTATTGATTCTAAGAATTCTACTGAAGTTTCATAAGGAACTCCATATTTTTTCTTTAGAAATGTAGATAACCTCATCAAGTACCAATGCATCTGTATATGGTTTATACTCTGTTAAGGTCTTTATGTAAAAGTTTTCATAAGGTATTCTAATATTAGGGTCCGATAGCGTATTGAGGTAAATGAGGAGCAGTACATCTATGAAAACCTTCACTTCTCAAATTCCTCCTCAAGATAGATATTTGCTAGCTCACCTGGCTTAGGCTCTCTCCTTCCCTCTATCTTTCTAAGTCTCTCTAAATGTCTTCTAAATAGCTCCCTAAGTCTCTCCTCATCAACATTTCCCTTTACGGGTATGAGTACAATCCCATCCCTGATTTCAACTATAACCTCATCCCCCTCGTCTATTCCAACTGCTTCACGAAGAGCTTTCGGTAATATTATAGCCTTTTTCCTCACTCTTAGTTTAAGTGTCAAGCTTGGTTTATCTCCAGTTTAACCAGGTTAAACCACCTTATTAAGCGATTATAAATTTTAATGAATGTGTGTTTAGTCAGACATGCTTGCCATTTAAGGACTTCATCCTTTATCAATTTCATGACGTTCTCCTCTCTAGATTCTTTAATCTTTTTAATCACGAACATAAATAAGTCTAGGGAGGTAGTCTGAGATTACAGGGAAACTTTATCTTGATCAGAAAGATAATTAATAGTGGGAGTTCCGGGGAGATGAGGATAGAGAGAGTCTCCTGAAGTGTGAGATGTAGAGAGCCGGAACACCCTATCCCCGGAACGTCAACTTTGAGGTGCATGATAGGTTGGTGAAAAGGGTCGCTGTATTAGGTCTTGGAAAGATCGGTTCAAGGATAGTTTATGAACTAACTAAAGAGGGGGTCGAGGTTATAGGTTTTGATTCAAGAATAGAGGCCGTGGAGGAGGCAAAGAGGAACCTCGAAATAGATGCCTATGTTGTGGATGCAACAAAGTACAGGGCCTTAGAGGCCGCAGTTTTAGGTATTCCTAAGGTAGTTTCTGCGCTTCCTGGCAGCGTGGGCTTTTCTGCCTTAAAGAACTTGGTCGAACTTGGGGCAGATGTTGTTGATCTGAGCTTCTACAAAGAAGACCCCGATGCGGTCGCCTATAGGGCGAGAAGGCTGGGAGCTTTCATTGTTCCAGATGCTGGAGTCGCGCCAGGTCTAAGTAACTTCCTTGTCGGCCTTGCAAACCAAAAAATAGGTCCCTTAGTGGGTGCAAGGATTTTTGTTGGAGGGATACCACCTAAAAAGGGAGATCCTTTAAGCCTAGCTATAACTTGGAACGCAGAAGACTTCATGAGTGAATATGTCAGACCTGCAAGGATGATTAAGAAAGGCGAACTGGTGGAGGTAAACCCTCTGAGCCTTTCAGGAACCATTAATGTTCCAGGGGTAGGTGAGCTAGAGTTCTTCCCGACAGACGGTCTTAGAAGCTTGCTTAAAAGCTTTGGCGAGCTTGAGGAGCTCGCTGAGTATACGTTAAGATGGCCCGGTCACTTAGACATGATGAGGCTGTTGAAGAAGATAGGCATTTTGGACGACATATTCATAGCTGTTGGCGGTTGTATAATCAGGCCCTCAGACGTCATAGGCAGACTTATCGAGGAAAGGTATTCAACTTCGGAGGATTTAGTGGTGTTAATTGTTGAGGCATGGAGTAAGACCGATAGGCAGGTATATAAGGTTGTCGTCAGACCAAGGAACAGATGGACTGCTATGGCTAGAGCTACAGGAGGTTTTGCAAGTGCAGTAATGCTCTCAATGGTTGAAGGCATTCTAAAGGGAGAGGGTGTTCTCTATCCTGAGAGGCTTGTAGAGAACAAGGATGTTAGAGACTTTATACTGAATTATCTTAAGGAGAAGGAGATATATATTGAAGATCTGGGCAATAAGGAGTTAGAGGTCCATATAAGCGAGAAGCCCTCTTCTTAAGTTTTTATCCCTGTCCCTATACTTCTGGGCTTCACCTTTCCGTCCAAAGAACTCCATTATTGCAGCTATTGTTGAAGGACCTATGCCTGGAACAGATTCTAGATCTTTTGGAGTTGCGGATGCAAGGTCGGCTAAAGTTTTAAAACCAGCATTATATAGTTTTCTTGCCCTAACCCTTCCAATGCCAGGTATTGCTAGAAGGGGCAGTAGCTCAGATTTAACTCCATACTTTACTCTTTCAGCAAGTATTCTCATTCTTGAAGAAATTTCTTTTCTTTTACACCAGGGTGCTACCTCTACAATGTTAGAGTAGGCTGAGAGAAGCCATCTGGCAGTCTCTGTTATGGAGTGTAAATCTCCAGGCCATATATCGTAGTTACTGACAATTTTATCCTCTGGAACCTCCTCGATCCACCTTTTCATTACCAATGATATCTTTAGGGCAGAAAGTTCGTCGCTATCAGCATACTCTATAATATCAAAAATCTCTGGCGCCTCATCAAGCGCTTCATCAATTAGTCTTTCTCCTTCCCTTCTGCTCACTCTCATCTTTGGCATATCAGGGGTTCTTGAAATTATGTAAAGAATTACAATATCTGATACCTCATCTGATTTGCTTAAAAGTTCCTTAACAATAGGCACCCCTGAAGGATCGACATAAAATCTAGAAACTTCCTTACCTAAAGGTGTTAATCTAAACATCTTCTTTTCATTTTCTTCAATAAGTTCCCACTCTATAAGATCCTCTACAGCCAGTGAGACAAGCCTTTCCACATTATGACCTCCATGCATGGAGTAGAGAGTTCTTCTATGAACTTCCAAGATCTTATCTAGTTCAGAAATCCCACTTGCAACAAGTCCTAGGGTACTATGTCTTACTCCCTTAATGCCGGAGAGCCTACTTTTAACCTCCTCAGGTTTACCAAGTATGTAATATTTCATTACGTCTTCGGGATGATCTGTAGGGGAGACTATTATGATTGCTTCTCCATACTTGTCAAGTCCGGGCCTTCCGGCTCTTCCAGCAAGTTGTTTATACTCGCTAACACTTATCGGCCTTCTATACCCTGATTCATACCTATAATATTCTGCAACAACAACCCTTCGGGCCGGAAGGTTGACTCCGGCTGCAAGCGTAGGCGTTGCATAGATGGCGGCCAGGGCACCATTTCTGAACGCATCCTCTATTATCATCCTAAGATCGTTTGTTAGTCCTGCATGATGATATGAAATGCCTGAGAGCACTAGAGAGGACAGTTCCTCCTTCAAGAATCTTGGCGCACTACTGGACATTATTTCCTTGGCGTACTCCTTAGCGAGTTTTTCATCAAAGTTGAACTTTTTGGCATATTTAGATGCCTGTTTTGCCATCTGCATAGATTTCTTTCTCGACTGAACAAAAACAAGGGCATACCCTCCCTCATCATTTATATCTTTGACCAAATCTATGTAAGGTAAAGATGTTGGTTTGGATATCTTCTTCGTTGAATTGTCTGAAAATATTATTTTAGATTCTCTCTCATCATAAATCCCTTCTTTAAGAGGGACAGGCCTCCAATTTGAAATTACAGGTTCTGCACTAAGCCATTTCGCGATTGCCTCAGCATTAGGAACCGTTGCGCTGAGGGCCACTATTTGAACTTCCTTAGACAGAGTTAAGATCTTAGCTAATAGCGTCTCAAGAAGGGGCCCCCTTTCAGGATCCCCCACAAAATGAATTTCATCTACGACAAGTATGCTCATCTCCTTTAATAATGAGGGGGAATTCCTCAAGGTTGAGTCAAGCTTCTCATATGTAGAGATAATTATATCGGCTCTAGGGAAACCTTTCTCATAATCTCCTACGCTAACCTTTACGCTATAACCCAACTTCTCGAACACTCTAAAGTCTTTGTACTTTTCAAACGCTATGCTCTTTAGCGGTACTGTATAGAAAGCCTTTCCCTTATCCCTCTCTAAGGAGGAAGCTATGGATAACATAGCAATTAGAGTTTTTCCTGAAGCCGTTGGAGCTGCTATAAGGAGGTTCTTGCCATCTTCGACACCTTTTTGTAGGGCACTGACCTGAACTGGATATAGACACTTTATTCCTAAAAGTCCTAAGAGTCTTTGAGAAGTTTTCCTTCGCACGAACTCTGAAGGTTCGTTACATTGCATTCCAAATCACTTTTCCTCAGTCCTTCATGTCGATCTAAAACAGTCAGTTCGGGACTCATAAATTAAACCGTTTTGATGCATTTTATTGAGGGCCTCTCTAGCCTTATCTTGAGGTATGTTCTTCTTCTTCACCTCATCCATTATTTCCTTTAACGTTGCGCATCTGCCTTTTGAGGATTCTATACTCTTTATAATTTCTAGTAGCACGCTCATTATCCTTCTGGTGCCTAAGGTTGCACCAGTCATTATAGCCCCTATATCGAAGGTGCCTGTCTCAACATCAAAACCTACACTTCTGAGGAAGGATATTGTTAATCTTATGGCCTCGGCTGCATCCTCTTCAGTAGCTTCATCCTTTAGTGCCATTCTAGCATGAGCCTCAGTTAGCCTTATTAACGCCTCTAACTGTCTGGCTGTTATCGGTATGGGCATTAAGCCTGAGCCCTCATTTCTTAGTTTGCTTAAGGCACTAGCTCTCATATGAGTGAAGAACTCAACTATTAAGTTTCTCGCCTCCTCATTTATTCTAGGCCTCACATACCTTCTTGCATACATTATATACTTTCTGAGAAGTTGAGGATCTATCTCTGGCTTCACCTTCTCAACGTCTGTATGAGTTTCTATTATATACCTGGCCATCTCCATATCTCTTCTTTTCTCAGGTACGTCCCTCAAGACAAATATGAGGTCGAACCTAGAAAGTATTGTTGGAGGAAGGTTGACATTATCAACAAAAGGTTTTGTTGGATCATAAAGTCCAAATTTAGGATTTCCTGCAGCTAAAACGCTAGCCCTAGCATTTAGCCTTGCCACTATTCCTGCTTTAGATATACTTATGACTTGTTGTTCCATAGCTTCATGTATAGCAACTCTATCCTCGTTTCTCATCTTATCTATTTCATCAATTATAGCTATTCCCCCATCTGCGAGAACTAAAGCGCCAGCCTCGAGGTAATACTCTCCGGTCTTCGAGTCTCTAAGTACAGCGGCTGTAAGGCCTGCAGCGGTTGAACCCTTACCGCTAGTGAATACTGCACGAGGAGCTATACGGCTTGCGGCTTGAAGGAGCTGAGACTTTGCCATTCCAGGATCTCCTATGAAGAGGACATGAATGTCTCCTCTGATTCTCGTCCCATCAGGTTTAACTTTAGGTATTCCTCCAAAGAGCAGAAGGGCTATTGCTTCCTTCAGGTCCCAATGGCCATAAATGCTAGGAGCAATACTTGCTATTATCTTCTCTCTTATCCATGGGTCCCTCGCAAGCTCCTTTATCTTCTCCTCATCCTCTCTAGTTATGCTCACCTCCTCCAACTCCTTTTCACTAACCCTTATGCTATTGGCTTCAACGTACAGGTCAAAGAGAGGGCTTCTGGAACTTGTCTGCTGGAGTCTGACTATTCCGACTACAGAAACTCTATCGCCAGGCCTTGCGGTGTCAACGAGGTCTTCTGTCAGTTCAACCTCAATGCTTCTCGGCATCTGCCCTCCAGGAACATCTTCAGGTCTTTCCTGGATCATGACTCTCTGATAGTCTATGTAAACACTCTTTTCCTTAACTAAGGTAAAGGTTCCTCCGGATTCCCCACATACAGGACATATCGTTGGCTTTTCTAACCTTTCCCCAATGACTTCGTCTTCTGACTCAGGCCAAAGGAACTCAGCACCACATTTGCTATGTCTAAAAACTGCCTTAACTAACTTGCTTTTGACTGGAAGCATTCTTGTTATTATTCCTTCGATTTGAATCATCTTTCCTATATACTCAGACTTTATTTCTCTAACTTTGACCGTCTCGTAAAGGTTTACTACTCTTGGTATGAACCTTTTCTTTCTCTTTACATATTCGGGGTTCTCCTGGGCGACTACTTCCTCTATGGCCTTTGAGGCAGATCTGAGAAACTTATCTGGTTCATCTATTATACTTTGAGCAAGATCAGGATCATATCTATAAAGATCTGGGTATTCCACAATGAGACTTGACCTCTCAAAAAGTATCATTCTTCTTATCCTGTCTATGTACTTAATCCTCCCGCTCTCATCTCTATAGTTTCTTATAAAGTCTAGGAACCTTTCATAGTAATCTAGTGTTTCCCCAGCTATCTCTTCACTCACTTCTCCTCACCTTTGAGAAGTTCTGAGATGTAATTTCTCCAAGCTTCTAGAAGCGATCTCGTTATGTTGTACATTATTACCTCTTCAGGGGTCATTTTTTCTCGGTACTCCTCACCGCCAGCCTGAGCCAGCCTTATTATTTTTATCAACCTAGTCTCGGCAAGTTCCATTATGTTCTTTTCTATAACCTCTCTATCTCTTAATAGCATGGAGGACGGGCTCTTCCTTATAGCATCATCAAGCTTCTTAATAAGTTCTCTAGACCTTAAATAGAAGTCCTGAGGAAGCTGTTGTGGAGCACTAGAGCTTTGGCTCCTTTTCTCTCTGTAGTGATAAAAATTAACTTCATCAATATTTAGTGTGTGCTCTTTAATTTCAACATACCCTTTTTCTAGAAGCTCCTCTGCTTGCCACCTGGGAAGCTCTACCTCATCGCCTCTTCTGAGAGATACAAGACCGTTTTGGGTGGGTAAATTCTCATAATCTTTTATAAACTGCACTCTTACAGGTCTCACATCAAAATCCATCTCAATAAGTCTGAGTCTGTCCTTAATTCTCTCTGTTAACTCCACCGAGAATCCCCGTTCCCCTTAGATCTACTTACTCTGGGCATACCCTATAAACAGGTGCAGACCTCATTTCTTTTTCTGGGAGGAGAAATGCCTAGAAAGAGAAGAGAAAGAGCCTCTAAAAACAAGACACAGGATACAACAAAGGAAGGCGGTAAAAAGAAAAAGAGAAGAACCAGTAGAAAGAGATTCAAGCTCGATGTTAAAGCTGTTTCAAAGGATGTTGCTGAAGAGGTTGTAAAGAGGCTAGGCTTAGACCTTGTAGGTATATCAGTTGATGATATATTAGATATTGTTGAGAATATAGTTTCTGGCATTGCGGAAAGTAGAGCGACAAAGCCCTCTACGGAAAGCATAATAAAAAGGATCCTCGCGTCAAAGGATAACTTCAGAAAGGCGGTTGCAGTCAGACTTTTTGAACTTAAGCAGGATGATCTGAGCCTTGAACAACTTGAGTTCATAGTATCCTACGCTCCTGAGCTTGCAGGGAGGGCAGCGCCGATCCTCTATAAGGTGGCAAAGAAATATAATGCGGAATATATAGTATCTTCACTACAGGTCCTTTGGAACAAATATGGTAGAAGAACACCACTTAAGTGTCCTAGGTGTGGTTTCTATGCAGTCACACCAGACTTGACCTGTATGGTATGTGGTGCTGTCCTTAGTGAAGAGGAGGTTAAGAGAAGTATTAATTTCAAGGATAGGCTCAGGGAGTTTGCAAAGGAAGCCCCGACGCCCTTGCTTAGAGAGGTTTATCAGGCAGGTTTCATTGTTCTTAATGATAAAATACATCCCCCAAGCATGGCTCCTCGAGCAGGGTTTAGGGTGGAAATTCATTTAACAAGCGATGAGAAGGTTATATTAGCCAACGAGTTAAAGGCCAGAGGGGAGCTTTAAAAGGTAATATGGCTAAAGTGCTACTATCTATGCAAGCACATCACTTAATCTTGTTTGAGGATAGAAACTTTAAGAGACCTTCCGTTTAATCTACTATAAAGATCTTTTGTTGAGAAAAGTGTTTTCTCCCTGGCTAACATCAACAGCTTATCTAAAGCTTTCTCCTTGCTGAATTCAAGTTCAGGTCTTCCCCTTACTATAGAGTAGAAAACGGATTTAGCAGGAATCCGATAATGACAAAGATCGGAATAAAACCAGAGCCTTTTGGCAGCCACATAGGCCGATACTACTTCTCCTTCAACATATGAAAAAGCAGAGAAAACCTTGACATTATTAAACGTTATATAATCAAGTGCATGAATGAGGGCTTTAGGTCCATCTACAAGTAAAGCGTTGAGTGCAAAAATTATTAGGTCTGTACGAGTGTAAGGAAGTGCTACTACATTGATATTTAACTTCCGAGCCGATTCGATGCTCCAGATCTTATCAAGGGTAAGACAGAAATCAAGACTTTGTCTGCTTGAGACGTTATTTATATCGATGTTTACATCAACAATTTGAGAATTACGAGGAGGCCATTCTTCAGGTATATCATCAACAATTATATTATTAGGCTTTAAAATTATTACTTGTGTGGAGAACTTCTCCTCTAGCTTCGATAATATTATTGAAAGCGCTGCACTATAATGAGGAGCTGAGAAGGTTATTGGAACCAAAACCCTGCTTCGAGGACTCAGGACATTAATCTTACCTATGCTTCTCTTTACGGCTTTCATTAATGTTCTTTCCAGACAATGTTCACATAGAAGATCACCACTGTAAGTTCTTTTATAAACAGCTTTTCTCCTCTTACAAATTGAGCAGCGGATAGAGCTCAAACTTCAGGCACCCAACCTCCCACTTATTACTATGCTTTTAAAGATATATTGCTTGCTTAGATTGAGCTATTTCTTCAAGATAGAAACATTTATATAGAAGTAACTCTATTTCAATTTTTGGAAGTTTCAGTTAGAACTGGTAATGGGTGAAGGAAGATGGCAACGGGAATTCCAGTGTTAGTATTAAAGGAGGGAACCCAAAGAACTTATGGAAGGGAAGCACTCAGAAACAACATACTTGCCGCTAAAGTCCTTGCCGAGGTCCTCAAGACCAGCCTAGGGCCCAGAGGCCTCGATAAGATGCTAGTGGACTCGTTTGGAGACGTCACTGTGACAAATGATGGAGCTACTATAGTAAAGGAAATGGAAGTTCAGCATCCCGCAGCTAAGCTACTTATAGAGGTCGCTAAGGCTCAGGACGCTGAGGTTGGTGATGGGACAACTAGCGTTGTTGTCCTGGCTGGAAGTCTTCTGGAGAAGGCTGAGAAACTCTTAGATGAGAACATACACCCATCGATAATAATTTCTGGCTTTACAAAGGCTCAAAAGAAGGCTTTAGAGCTTCTAGAGAGTCTAGCGACTCCGGTCAATGTAGAAGATGAGAGTACTCTAAGAAGAATCGCCGAGACCACGATAGCAAGCAAATATATAGGTCATGGGCCTGAGAAGGAGCTCATAATAAACATGGTTGTGGAGGCAGCTAAGATCGTTGCCGAGAAGAGACCCGACGGTACATACAACTTCGACCTAGATAATGTTAAGATTGAAAAGAAGAAGGGGGGTAGCATTAGAGACTCAAAGCTTATCAGGGGAGTTGTCATTGACAAAGAGGTAGTACATCCAGGTATGCCAAGAAGGGTTGAGAACGCAAAGATAGCTGTTCTCGACGCACCATTAGAGATTCAGAAACCCGACCTCACGACAAAGATCAGGGTCACCGATGTAGAGCAGTTGGATAAGTTCTTGGACGAGGAGACAAAGTTGCTTAAGGAGATGGTCGAAAAGATCGCTGCGACTGGGGCGAACGTTGTCATAACCCAGAAGGGAATAGATGAGGTTGCCCAGCACTACCTTGCAAAGAAGGGGATACTTGCGGTCAGGAGGGTCAAGAGGAGCGACATAGAGAAGATAGCTAAGGCAACTGGAGCAAAGATAGTGACAAGTATCAGAGACTTGAAGCCTGAGTACCTTGGCTATGCTGAGCTTGTCGAGGAGAGGAAGGTCGGAGAGGACAAGATGGTCTTCATCGAGGGGGCCAAGAACCCAAGGAGCGTAACTATACTCCTAAGAGGTTCCAATGACATGTTACTCGACGAGGTTGAGAGGAGCATAAACGACGCACTTCACAGCATAAGAAACATAATGAGGGAGCCCAAGATAGTGGGCGGAGGAGGCGCAGTAGAGATTGAACTTGCTGAGAGGCTAAGAGAATACGCCAGAACCGTCGGTGGAAAGGAGCAGTTAGCCATTGAAGCTTTTGCTGATGCTCTTGAAGTAATACCAACCATACTTGCAGAAAGCGCTGGTCTAGACGCTCTAGAAGCACTCTTACAGCTGAGGGCTAAGCACAACCAGGGCATGAAGAACGCTGGAATAGATGTCCTGGAGGGCAAGATCAATGATGATGTGACGAGCAAGAACATTTATGAACCTATATTGGTGAAGAAACAGGTGATAAAGGGTGCCAGTGAGGCAGCCGTTGCAATACTAAAGATCGACGATATAATAGCGGCCGCTCCCCCGAAGAAGGAGAGCAAGAAGGAGAAAGGCGGAGAAGAAATGGGTAAGTACGAGTTTGATTAACATAATATGAATTTTTTATTTAGATGAGGAATTCCATTTTCCAAGTTTTGTTAGCATCCTTTTTTGGCAGTTTTTACTTTCTGTTATTCTGAACCTCCTAGAGAAAGCAAAACTATTGCAAGCACGGCCATAAATATTCCTATCCATTGAACTAATGTAAGTCTCTCTTTTAAGAAGTAAGTAGAGAGCAGTGCCGTTATTGCAGGATATATGCTGGTGAGAGCTATAACTATCGAAGCTTTTCCTCCTACCTCTAAGCTCAGCA
>JALWOJ010000023.1 GCA_026995555.1 Acidilobaceae archaeon
GGTTCATGTTGATAAAGAGACAGGCCAGACAATTATCTCGGGTATGGGTGAATTGCACCTTGAGATTATTGTTGACAGGCTTATGAGAGAATTTAAGGTTGAGGCAAGTGTCGGACAGCCTCAGGTTGCATACAGGGAATCAATTAAAAAGGCGATTGACCATGAAGAAAAGTATATTAAGCAAACAGGCGGTAAAGGACAGTATGGTCATGTTAAGATCAAGCTTGAGCCTTATGCGGAAGACCATTTTAAGTTTGTTGATAAAATAACAGGCGGTGTTATTCCTAGAGAATACATCAAGCCTGTTGAAAAGGGTATTTTAGAGGCTATGGAGACAGGGGTATTGGCCGGATACGAAGTGACCAATGTAATGGTTACTCTCTATGACGGCTCTTACCATGAAGTTGACTCCTCTGAGATGGCTTTTAAGATCTGTGCATCTTTGGCGTTTAAAAACGCCGCAAGAAAAGCCGACCCGTATCTTCTTGAACCGATTATGGAAGTTGAGGTAACAACACCCGAACAGTATTTAGGTGACGTTATGGGAGACTTAAACTCAAGAAGAGGCAGGGTTGCCAACCTTGAAGCAAAGGGCGGCTTGCAGATTATAAAAGCCTATGTGCCTCTCGCCGAAATGTTCGGATACGCTACCGTATTGAGGTCTTTAAGTCAGGGAAGGGCTTCTTACGTGATGCAGTTCTCAAGGTACGAAGAGGTGCCGAAATCAATTGCTGAAAAAATTATAGGCGACGCATAAAAAAATAGGAGGTTTTTATGGCAAAGGAAAAATTTGAAAGAACGAAACCGCATGTAAACATAGGAACGATCGGTCACGTTGACCATGGCAAAACAACCCTGACGGCAGCCATTACCAACGTGCTTGCTAAGTATTTGGGTAACGTACAGCCTAAATCATTTGACGAAATTGATAATGCTCCTGAAGAGAAGGCAAGGGGAATTACCATTAACACCGCGCACGTAGAATATGAAACCGAAAAGAGGCACTATGCACACGTTGACTGTCCGGGCCACGCCGACTACGTAAAAAACATGATTACCGGTGCGGCGCAGATGGACGGAGCGATACTTGTTGTATCGGCATACGACGGTCCTATGCCTCAGACAAGAGAGCATATACTTCTTGCAAAGCAGGTTAACGTGCCTTATATTGTAGTATTTTTAAATAAGGTTGATATGGTAGACGACCCTGAACTCATTGAGTTGGTAGAAATGGAAGTAAGGGAGCTGTTAACTGAATACGATTTTCCGGGAGACGACGTACCTGTAATCAAGGGAAGTGCGTTAAAGGCGCTTGAATGCTCCTGCGGAAAGAGGGAATGCCCAAACTGCGGTCCTATTTTAGAGTTAATGGACGCGGTAGACGAATCTATTCCTTTACCTGAAAGAGACATAGACAAGCCGTTCTTAATGCCGATAGAAGACGTATTCTCCATATCGGGAAGGGGAACGGTTGTAACCGGAAGGATAGAAAGAGGCGTAATCACCACGGGAGAAGAAGTTGAAATCGTGGGAATCAGGCCGACGATCAAGAGAGTTGTAACCGGCGTAGAAATGTTCAGAAAGATCCTTGACAGGGGAGAAGCTGGAGACAACGTAGGCTTGCTCTTAAGGGGAACCGACAAGAGAGAAGTGGAAAGAGGACAGGTGGTTGCAAAACCGGGGTCAATCACTCCGCACACCAAGTTTGAAGGTGAAGTGTACATACTGAACAAAGACGAAGGCGGAAGGCACAAGCCTTTCAGGGCGGGATACAGGCCTCAGTTCTATTTCAGGACTACGGATGTTACCGGCACAATTGAACTTCCGGACGGCAGGGAAGTGGTAATGCCCGGAGACAACCTGACCATTAAGGTAGAATTGATTACTCCTATTGCGATGGAAAAAGGCTTAAGGTTTGCTATCAGGGAAGGCGGAAGGACAGTCGGAGCCGGAACAGTTACAAATATTATTGAGTAA
>JALWOJ010000024.1 GCA_026995555.1 Acidilobaceae archaeon
GAAAAATCAAACTCCTCCAGTGTCTTTACAAAGGGGAACCTTGCCTTGTAGACTCTGGTATTGAAAGACCTTTCATTCCTGCCCCTTATCTCTTCTTCCAGAAGAAGACTAAGGTATTCTTCATAGCTCAATTTTGCCTTGGCAGCCCTTTCTGAAAGCTCCTTATAAGTCAAAAGGGTACCCTTAAGTTTCAAATTTTTTAATTGCTCTTCGAGGCGACTGTGGATATCGTTCATTCTACAGGCACCTCCTTCTTTATATCAGCATAAACATCAAGGGGACGCTTTATATCTGAAGAAGGAAAAGCTAACTCTTGTACATCATATGTTTGCTGTTTAAGTGGAAATTTCTTTAATATCCTGAAAATACTGTCTTTATGAAAACTGCCTGCTTCCAGACACTCTAAAAGCGCTTTTGTTATATCCTCTGTCTCGTACAAATCACAATAAGACAGTATTTCATCAAGATGCCAATACACATTTGGGCCAGCAGTACGTTTAAGACCTTCATAAAATTTTTTCCCTGTATCGCCAAAGACCTCTATAAATCTCTTGACCCTTTCACTCCTTATCTTCCTTGTTCGCTCCTTGCATCCTTCATTAATGGCTTCATGCTCAGGATGGATGGGTTTGTTGCCCTTTTCAAACAATGTCACCTCTTTATCTAAAATTAGCTCTCCTTCTTTGGCATATACCCTGATCCTTACACCATACACACTCTCTACCATTACGTCCTGCAAACAATACTTCATCGGCACAGGATAAAGATTACCAGCCCAATTAATATATCCTTCATGGCTTACTTGACGACTCTCCATGGGAAATAACTCCCTTGGCTCTACTTCAGGAAGTTGCCTTAACTGCTCTTTTTCCCTCTTAAAACGCTCATTAGGACTCTCTCTTAAAGTGCTGTGAACACGACTATTATACCTCTCTGTGAAGTCCCTCAACACCTTACCAAACTCCTCTAAACTCGTTACCTCAAGCCCCCTCAAACAGTGCTCCTGCAAATAGTAAAAGGGCCTCTCCACCTTGCCCTTTGTCCTTGGCCTATACGGTTTACATGCCTTAGCATCTATCCCGTAATATCCACAAAAGTTTAAAAAATCATCGTTAAATCTAACTACTCCCTTTTTGCTCTTATGCAAAATCACCATCTGCTTGCCATTGTCTATTAATAACTCATTGGCTACTCCACCAAAATACTCCAATCCTTCCCTTATGGCCCTTATTACATCTTCAGTCTTTATTCTTAATGAAAATGTAAAAAACTTCTTACGACTATAGCTTAATATTAGTTGATGTATATATATCTTCAACTTCTTGCCGTTTACTACCAATTTCCACTCCTTCCAGTCATACTGCATCTGCTCTCCTGGAGCTGTCTCAAATCGACTCGTAACCTTAACCTCCTTCTCCTCAGCCTCTTTTACTGCTTTTATTAAACGATAAATACTGGATAAAGAGCCTCTATAGCCTTCTGCCTTCAATCTCGCGAATATCTCTGTCCCTATATACTCCCCCTTTAAAAATTCCTTCACCTTCTCTTCAAATCCTTCTGTTACTTGCTTACTCTCCTTAACCTTCTTCTCATATCTCGGTGGCCCTTCTTGCCTCAAATAACGTCTTACAGTATTCCGAGAAATACCTAATTCCTTGGCTATCCTCCTAATGGATTTGCCTTTTGCCTTCATACTCTTAATCTTAGACCATTTGTACATGCTTAACACCCCTTTCTATCCTCCTCTCTAAGTATTTGGAGGAAGTATGATATAGTTTTAGGGGTGGGTCAATTTTAAATGAAAAACCTGGGTCAGTTTTGAATGGTAATCTATAGCGTAGGAAGTTGGAGCGTGAATATAGGAAGAAGGGTTTGAGGACATTTCCATCAGCATCATCTATTACAAGCTATTTGGGAT
>JALWOJ010000025.1 GCA_026995555.1 Acidilobaceae archaeon
CATTAATGTGTCTGCTGGAAAGCTAAATAGAAAGCTAGAGGCAGCAAAAAAAGCTAATACAAGTGGAATAAAAGAGGTTGACTCACTCCTACAAGAGTTAGAGGGTCTGTCCAGGGAAATACGGGATAAGTATCGAGATGAAGTGTAGACACGCCTAGAAGAATATGGTAAACTTAAATTGACCTCACGAGAGGTGGAGGATAACTTATGACACAGGAAGAATTTAAGGAACTAACTGAAGAGCTACTTAACACGCTAGAAGAATTTCGTCAGGAAGTAGAGGCAACAGCAACTTTTGAGCACGGACATAAGTCTGCTGCAAAGCGCGGACGCAAGCTCGCTAGAACACTCAAGAACGAGCTACTACAGAAGTGGATTAACGCTTCGGTAGACGTTACACGATAACGTAAGTACCCAAAAAAGCTCCCGCACATAACGTGCGGGAGTTATGTTATAAGGATATTCCACTTATATCTTTAAGCATTTTTAGGGTTAGAGGAATAGCGCCGTATCCAACATCTAATTCTACATGTATGTTATCTAACCCAATTAAACTCATTAAAGCACTGTAATTATTCTTAAATGCCTTTTTTAGCTCTTCTTCTGTATCAAAATTTGACAATAGGATAGTAAGTGTTGTTCCGTGAATTATGTAATCTAGGTTTACAAGGTCTCGCTCTGCAGTTGCTCTTAGATATCTTTGCAGGTCTAAATAATTAACCTTGGATTCTTCTTCTTTTCCTTGTTGTTGATTATTGTTTTGTTGATTTCCGTAAGCCATGTATCTATTTTAGCTTAGGTGCTTGCCAGACCGGTGATATTGTGTTATACTCAGCGCATGAGACGAAATCGTCTATTTACGGGATTTAAGCGATACGTAGCACTAGATACCGAAACGACGGACTATAGGGGTCACGGTTCTCTAGATTGGCGAACTGGTGGTGTGGCGCTTATTCAAGTAAGGGTAGATGACGAAGAGCCAAAACTTTTACGACCAACTAAAGAAAACCTTGTTTGGCTTAGAGAACTTGTTAGTGATGAGGATACGTTGTGCATTCTACACAACGCAAAGTTCGACCTAAAATTCCTTGCAAACCTAGGTATCTTTCCTAGAAACATCTTTGATACTCAAATTGCGTCCGAGCTTTTATACGCTGGAATCCACAAACCAGACGAGGCAACTAAGGCTATTACCAAAATTAAAAAAGCAGTAGATAAAACAGAAGCCGAAGAGTTATTTGATGCCTCAACCCTAGAGGAAGTTTTTGAGTTTAAAGAAACAAAAAGCTCAAGATTCAGCCATACGTTAGCTGCCGTACTAAAACGAGAGATGGATATTCTAATTCCGAAGGATATGCAGACTTCGGATTGGGCAAAGGAGCCATTAAGCCAAGCTCAGATTGAGTACGCTATTAATGATGTTAAATACAGCAGAACCTTAGCCAGCATTCTTGCTGCAAAGTTAGAAGATAATGACCTTAAGAGAGTTGCACTCCTTGAAATGGAATTTGTCAAGGTACTCTCTTTCATGGAGTTTGTTGGCGTAAAAATTGATGTTGAGTCTTGGCGCGAAGAAACGAAGAAGCTAAAAGAAGAACTTGAAGTAATGAAACGCGACCTTGAGGAAAAATTTGGTATGCGCCTAGCAGAAGCAGAGGGGCGTGAGGGTCTGTTTGGGCTTGTACCAAAACCAGTAAATTTGAACTCATCCTCTCAGATGGCAGAGATACTTGGACTGCCAGATGTACAAGCTGATACTCTAGCAAGACTAGAGAATCCAGACCCCCTTGTTGCAGAATACATTTCTTACAAGAAGCTAGTTAAACTAGTGTCTACCTATGGTGAAGCATATTTGAATTCAGTAGGAGATGATGGGCGTTTGCGTACAGATTTTACACAAACTGCTGTAGATACT
>JALWOJ010000026.1 GCA_026995555.1 Acidilobaceae archaeon
ATGGAGGATTGTGTGTTTTGCAAGATAGCTGGGAAGAGTGAGCCAGCAAGTGTGGTGTATGAAGATGATAACTTTATCTCATTCATGGATATCCGACCTGTTAATATTGGTCATGCAATTGTAATGCCAAAAAAGCACTACCCAGATTTATTATCCATGCCCGAGGATGAGGTTGCGGACTTGTTCCGGATAGTGCACAAGATAGCTCATAAGGTTAAGGAAACAACAAAGGCTGACGGAATACTAATAATGCAGAGTAATGGCAAGGCTGCTGGGCAAGACATATTCCACATACACGTTCACGTTATTCCCAGGTTCAAGCGGGACAAGGTTAATGATGTATTCATAACCATGATGAAACCCCTTATAACCAACCCTTCAAGGATAGAATTGGATAGTGTGGCAAAAAAGATAAGATCTACTCTATGAGGCAAGGATCTGAGCACCAGCGGGTTAAGCTTATAAATAATTTATGATATATGTTATCATGGAGGTGAGCTCCCGCCTTTCTCCTACCTCCTCCACTTCCAGCCCCTTGGCGGGAGTCACTCCAAAATACATATATATGCTATCATGACTTATAGTAGCATGGTATCTCTTAACACAATCTTGTGCCACCTTTCAGAGCAGCCTATCCAGTCTATTGACCAGTTGGTGTATCTCTCTAATGGAGAGGTTGAGAGGTCAAGTATTAATTTTACTTTATTGGCTGAAAAGGTGGGGGATGAGCTTGTATTAATGGTTCAGTTGCTTGATCCTGAGACTGTGAGTGAGGATTATGTCCCATTGTTTAAGGAGAGGATTGCAGAAGAATTTATTAGTCAATTCCATGTTAGGCCTTTGGTTTTTGTGTTGAATAATGAGCAGATAGAGTGACAGGATTTATATACGCGGGTTTTTGTTCTATTCGAGGTGTTGTTAATGAGTGAAGAAGCCAAAGAAGCAATCCAAGAAGAAGAGGTCACTGAAGAGGAGGAGGCTCAGCAAAAACTACCATTTGCGAATGCTGAGATAGTTCGTTTGATGAAGAAGGAATTATCCTCTGATAAAATGATCAAGAAAGAAGTAAAAATAGCAATGAACAAGTTCTTGGGGAAGATTGCATCAAAGATTGCAAAACAAATGAATAATTACCCATATGTTATGATGGATTACCGCATGTTCAAAGAGAGCATTAAGCCTTATGAGAACATGGAAGGTTGGGAGCTCGAAAAGGACAGGGTAGTCAAGTACTTAGAAAAGATAAAAGCGGACTGTGACCATCTAATATTTGCCATAAAAGGGTTAGAATAAGCGTTGAGTCAGGCAAGTGGGGGAAGCATTATTGTGCTGTGTTTATGAGTTGGGGAGTGGGTGATGCGTGAACTTGGAAGAGATTGTGAATGCATTGCCACCCACAGTCAGATCATATTGGGAAAACCCCTACCTGAGAGTGGAGAAAGCTTTTGTGCAGAAAGTCGTTAAACAGAAGAATAAAGCGTATGTGGTGACGGACCAAACAGTTTTTGTCCCCCAGGGAAGTGACCAGGAAGGGGATAGTGGGTGGATAAGAGGTTCGGAGGGTGAGTTAGAAGTTAGAAAGACATTATGGGTCTCGGGAGTGATACTACACTACGGAAGGCTTAGCGGGAACCTCGAACCCAATAAGGGAGTAGAGCTTGAAGTGTACTGGCCGTCAAGGTATACAAACATGAGACAAAGCACCCTATCCCACCTTGTGGGAGCTGTTCTTATTGAGTCTGACCCTCAGATCAGGATAGTGGGGGCAAGAGCATCACGCCCCGCATACCTTGTTCTTAATAAGACCCTCGACTCGGAGCAGTTAAGAGGACTCGAAGAAGGAGTTAATGAATTAATAAACTCTAATGCAGAAATCTCCATAGGCGCCATGAGTTTTAAGGAATTAATTGATGC
>JALWOJ010000027.1:0-25293 GCA_026995555.1 Acidilobaceae archaeon
TCTCTAACTTATCCAAGACCTTCTTGGCATCGCTCTTCTCCTGCATTATAGCCTCCCTTAGCTTCCTCAAGTGATTTATGCTCTGAGTATAGCCCTTGTCATCAATCTCACCCGAGAAGTAAAGGACCTGTAAACTTGCTATTGAGCTTGCAACCTTAAGTGCATCGTCTTCAAGCTCCCTTATCCTAGATCTTAGAAGGCTTTTTGCTTCCTCTGCCTTGATCTTCAACCTCTTTATTTCCTCCAAGAGCTTCTTTCTCATAGCATCGACAACCTCTGAAGGTATCTCATTGTTTTGAGCAATTGTCTCCAATGCCCTCCTTCTTCTGTAGGCCCTGTCTAACGACTCTATAACCTTCATGCTGAAGTGTTTCCACTCGGGAATTACAACAAGCTTTCCGTCCTTTATCTTAACCCTCTCGGCCTCGACCCTCTCAATGCTCCTATCAACGATCTTTATATCTATATGATCTACATAACCCTCAACGTCGCTGTGAATGCTCACGAGCCAGCCCAACGTTCTGCCATATTCGTCAACAACCTCTTTGCCTGCATAGAAGCTTAAGGAGTCTACCTTTATGTAGCTCATGATACTCCCCTCTTGTTATACACCGTAAGACGTTATAGCTTGGCAACAGATATAAGGGGGAGAAGCCTCGTCTTATCGAGTCTACCCCCTAAATGCTTACGTCCCTAGTTATCCTATATTGGTGCTTAGAATGAGCCTAAGTAATTGGGCTAAGAGGTGGGATAAGCCCCCCTCTAGGGAGACCGTGGGCAACAAAATTAAGAACTTCATAAGCCCTCCGCCCCCAGTGAAGCACCAGTTAATACAGGCAATATACAAAATTGGGGCACAGATCAACAAGCTGGACTTTAGCCTCAGCAAGCTGCAGCACTATGACAAGCAGCTCTTCGAGAAGGTAGTTAACTCCCTCATGCAGGGAGATAAGACTAAGGCCAACATGTACGCGAATGAGGTCGCTGAAGTGAGGAAGATGGCAAAGATCTTAATGACAATAAGGTATGCCCTAGAAAGGGTGAAGCTTAGGTTGGAAACTGCTCTGATAGTTGGTGAAACTCATGCAAATCTAGCTCCAGCAATAGTTGCACTAAAACAGGTAACCGGATACCTAAAGGGCATGATGCCTGATGTCTTTACAGAGCTCATGGAAGTTGAAGAGAACTTAAACTTGGCAATGATGCAGATGACCACAAGCGTACCAATAGATCTAAGTAGTGACTACGTCACCGAGGAGGCCAGGAAGATACTTCACGAGGCAAGCGTTGTTGCTGAGCAGAGGCTCAAGCAGCAGTTCCCAGAGCTTCCATCAATACAGGCGCCTACAAGCATTGGAGAGGAGAAGGGAGAGGTGGCAACGAAGTAATCATAAGTTAAGACCCTTACACTTCTATAATATCTCCATTTTCAGGAATCAAAACCTCCAAATCAAACCTATTTTCTAGCTCCTCCTTAAGGGAGAGCTGTCCTTCGTATTCTCCATGAACAAGAATTACTTTTTGCAATCCTCTAGACTTGAGCTCCCTTATCACATCTATTATACCCCTTCTATCGGTATGGCTAGAGAAGTCGAACCACTCAAGCCTAGCGAGTAGCGGTGTGCCCAGATCGTCGTAAACTCCCTCTTCAAGGAGTCTTCTTCCAGGAGTTCCTGGAGGTTGGAAGCTCACTAGGAAGACAGCATTTTTAGGATCCGCCCCCAGCTTTTTTATGTAATAAAGACTCGGTCCTCCTTTCAAGGTTCCAGCGCTAGCTATAATAACTCCAGGCTTCTTGTAAGCTCTCCTTCGATCGGACCACCCTCTGACTATGTTGAATTCCATCATGGCTTTCCTCAGAAGTTCGGGCTCCCTTAAGAACTTTGGATTTGCTGAATATACCTCTGCAACCTGTCTTATCATTCCATCGACCCAAACAGGATACTCACAACCCCTTTCAGCTAAAAGGCTCATTATCTCCTGGCCTCTCGAGACCCCGAAGGCTGGCACCAGAACAGTTCCTCCAGCCTCCAGAACCTCCTTGAGGTCCTTGCAAAACCTCTCCTCTGTCTCGTCTCTTGAAGGGTGATTGTAAGAGGCATATGTCGACTCCACCAGTGCAACGTCAACTTTAATTCCATCAAACTTCGCACTATCCATTAGCTTCGTTTTTATGGTGTTCATATCAGAAGTGTAAAGGATCTTGCTTCCGTTAACTTCTACAAGGACTCCCGCGCTCCCAGGTATATGACCGTTATAGATCAGCTTTAGCATAAAGTTCCCCAAATTAACCTCCTGATCGTACTCCACAGCCTCAGCTCCATCTATCATATCATCAACAACCGACTCATCATAGGGCAGGTAGGGTCCGTTAAGCTTTATCATATCATATAAGAGTATTCTGCTGACATCTAATGTAACCCTTGTTGCTATAAGTTTAGGCGAGACACTAACATAAAGGGAGGGGGCTGCTCCCACATGATCTAAATGGCTGTGTGTAAGCACTACAGCATCTAGATCTCTGGGCCTTATATGTCCTGGAAAGATGGGTCTGTCCTCCTCATCGAAATTCACCCCGTAGTCAAGCAACACAGCCCTCTCTTTAGACCAGACAGCTATTGCAGCCCTGCCAACCTCTTGGCCGCTTCCAAGCACTTGTATCTTAATGTCATTATTGGTCAAGGCCCTCACCTCTTGTTTTCTTGGAAGCTTCGTTCGAGGCACTCTTCCTCTGAGAAGTTATCGACAAGCCTTATTTACTGCTTCGTTTCAAATCTGAAAGAGAGCTAAAAGGTGCAAAAATGATTAAGGAAATTGCTTATAGAAACAAAGTTGCTATGGAGCGTGGATAAGAGGTGAAAATGAGCCAGAGGATGGCTGTGACGGCACTAGTTGCCTATGGTTTTTTCAGAGGGCTCTCAATAGGCTTCTACCAGGCTTTCTTTAGCTACTATATGAAAAGCGTGGGCTACTCGATGGCAAGCATAGGAGGAGTGGCCTCCATAGCGGCAATAGTCAGCTTTATCCTTCTGCCCCCGACAGGGAGCTTTATAGACTATTACAGTTCAAGGGAAGCAATAACGCTAACCGGAATCCTTGGAGTGGCCGCACTAGGCCTTCTGGGCCTCTCACCTTCCCTGAAGATATTTGCTTTATCCTATACCCTGTACATGATGGCGTTCTTCTTAGGACAGCCAGCCAGAAGCACTTATCTGGCTAGGGCTGTTGAGAGGGAGAAGCTCGGCTTCTATATGAGTGTTGTGAGTGTTGCATTCAGCGCGGCTGCAATAGTCGGCCCTCCATTAGGAGGTTATTTGATAAGGCTTGAGGGATATAGGAAGACGTTTCTCCTTTTCTCCGTAGTATGGCTTATTGGGCTTTTAGCCTATGTATTCCTAGCACCCAAGATACCTGAGGCCAACAGGAGGCTTCCCACAAGGGCAGAGGTGATCGCCAGATACAGGTCAATACTTAGGGTTCCGAAGGATCTTAGAGACATAACGCTTCTGGTCTCTGTAGATAGGGCCGGATGGACCCTATGGATGCCTATGCTGACTGCACACCTCTATAACTTTGGTTATTCTAAGGAGCAGATAGGTTTCATCTTCAGCATTTTCGGACTCACAAGAACCATAACTATGATGCTATGGGGTAAGATTACCGATATCACAAGACCCTATAAGGTCCTATTCATATCGGAGATCTTAGGAGCCTTAGGGACAATAATTATAGCCAAACCAACTAACATCATAAATGCTTATGTTGCTTTAGTGCTTATAGGTCTCTCCATAGCAGCCTGGATACCCTCCTACAACAAGTTTGTGGCTGAGATAGTTCCTCCTGAAAGATATGGGGAAGCCTATACAACTACTAATGCTTATAGAAGCGTTGTGGGAATTCCCATGCCCTATGTTGGTGGGTTCGTTTATGATAAAATAGGGATACTTCCTCTATTCTCCTCCTCGTCCTCCCTCATAGCTCTTGCAGGAATACTTTTCCTGGTGCTAGGTAGAAGAAGGGAAGAAAGGGAAGAAGAATAAGTAGAAAATTTTTAAAATTTACTGAGACAATAAGCTTCTGACCCTCCAGGGGCTGAAACTTCTATCAACCTCTATGAGTTTCATCCTTTCAAGGGCCTCGATATATCCTACAAGACTTCGAGTTGCGATGTATAAAGTAAACTTGTCTAGCCCCCTATAGAGTTCGTAGAGAAGGGTTTTGAGATCCTTCCAATCCTCGCTGATAAGTAGTGACAAGTTTGAGATCCTCCTTATTTTACCAGATATTTCATCATAAAATGCCTCTCCAAGCTCTAGTCTCGTAAGCTTCCACTTTCCATGACCTGGATGGGCTGATGTCCAGGAAGGATCTGAGAGTATAAGTGATGCAGTTTTCATATAAGAGTTAATATCGATTAACGTCACCGATCCCCCGGGAACTATATTGTCTCCTATAAATAGGTGATCCCTTATTGTTAGACAAATGTGATCGTCACTGTGTCCAGGACATTCATAAACGTTAGCTCCGACCTCCTTAAGTCCAGGGCATTCCTCTATGCTATAAACCTCGACTTTTTCTAAAGCATCATTTATTTTATTATAAAATGATAGATACACCTTGAATATCTTCATGCCCTCCTCATCTAAGGAAAAACCTACAGCGTTCCCAACGTACTTCATTCTTTTTATAAATACTTCAGGGTTCATGTTTTCAATAGTCTTTTTACCAGCACATACAGGAATTCCCTTCTCTGAAAGGCCAACAATACCCCTTACATGATCCCAGTGAAAGTGGGTCAAAATTACATAATCGGAGTTAAAGGCCTCGTCATGAGGAACTTCCTTGGGCCCAGCAT
Source organism: Acidilobaceae archaeon (assembly GCA_026995555.1). Taxonomy (GTDB): domain Archaea; phylum Thermoproteota; class Thermoprotei_A; order Sulfolobales; family Acidilobaceae; genus JALWTO01. The sequence goes on from JALWOJ010000027.1 coordinate 4,856, forward strand.
CTATTAAAAGTTTTAAATCATTCACTTTAACGAGGTAATAGTTAGCTGGCCTGTCAAGCCCTATCTCGGTCGAAGTAAACACCTTAACCTCAACTAAATTATTTGTTTGAGTCATCTCTAGGTAGTCACCACTTCTGTAATTTGAAAAGCTAAAGATTTTAGACTCCCTCTTGAGAAAACACCAATAGGAGGTAGATGGGGGTTATAAAATGCCAAAAATAAGGACATGTGCATTTTGCGGAAGGCCTATAGAGCCCGGGACAGGAATAATGTATGTTACAAAGAGGGGAGAGATACTCTGGTTCTGTAGCAGCAAGTGCTTCAAGAACTACATAAAGCTAAGGAGGAAGAAAACAAAGGTGAAGTGGGTAAGAAAGAAGGTAGAGCTTATTTAGCGAGGTTCGTCCTAATATTTCTTTAAGATCGTGACACAGTAGTTAAAATCCTCTAGGTTTTTCGATCTATCCTCGGTGAGATACGTGGCTATAGAGAGGACCCTTATCGTTGTGAAGCCTGACGGAGTGAAGAGAGGCCTGGTGGGAGAGGTAATTTCGAGGTTTGAAAGAAAGGGGTTCAAGATAAAGGCGTTAAAGATGTTGTGGATGAGCAGGGAGCAGGCCGAGAGGTTTTACTCTGTTCACAGGGACAAGCCTTTCTTTAAGGATTTGGTTGATTTCGTTACAAGCGGGCCTGTAGTTGCGATGATAATAGAGGGTGATGAGGCAATATCTGTTGCGAGGATAATGATAGGTGCAACAGATGGTAGAAAGGCACAGCCAGGAACTATAAGAGGTGACTTTGCCCTGTCAATACAGGAGAACGTTGTTCATGCAAGCGATTCAAAGGAAAGTTTTGAGAGGGAGTATAGGATTCTCTTCAGCGAAAACGAGATCGTTGGAGATTATTAAGTTAAACTAACCCTTTTTTCCGACCTTCTTTAACCTCAACGCCACCAGGTTGTACGATCTGTCTCCAGCCTTTGTTCTCTTTATCTCAACAATCTCCTTAAGAACACCTATTTCGTCGTCACTTATTAGATCCTTGAACTCTGTGAGAAGTTTTAGAGCGTGATCTGCAGGAACGTCGGTATAGACAATGTCGCCCTCATCCACATGTCTGCCAACCAGAACTTTTCCTTCTATTGAAACGGCAACAGCCATTCCTGGCCTCGCCTCGGGAAGGCTTCTATCCCTATCCTTTATCGCCTTTATCGTACCTAGTCTCCTACCTTTATCGTTCATTACGGGATATCCAGGCTTTATTACACCTCCTAGGACCTCTATGCCAACTATTGCAGGCTCACTTCTTCTAAACACATATCCAGGAAGTATTCTAAACTTTCCAGGTCTAACGAGTTCCTCCAGCTTCCTTCTCCTCTCCTCCTCCTTCTGCTTTTTGACCCACTCCTCATACTCTTCTATAAGCCTATAGATCACCTTCTCCTCAAATATTCTGATCCCTGAGCTTGTAGCGGCCTCTCTAGCCTCAGGAAGGACCTTCACGTTAAAAGCGAGTATGACTCCTAAATAAGGATCGCTCTTCTTAACCGCTCCAGCCTCTATTACATCCGTTTTGCTAACAGGGCCTATGTCAGCCACCCTAACAGGTATGTTTCTCCTTCTAAGGGCTGAGACTAGAGCTTCGAGGGTTCCAAGGGTGTCAGCCTTAACTATAACCCCTACCTTATCAGTCCTCACCACTATCTCTTCTATCTCAGCCCTAATACTCTCCTTGACCTTTTCCACATCCTCCTCTTTCTCAACAACGACTATGGGAGAGCCCGCCAATGCCTCCTCAAGGCCTGGAGCAGCTATTCTTACTCCTGCGGCTGCATGAACCTCATTAACATTAATGAATTGAGTCCCCCTATGCCTAAGCTCTTGAAGAGGTTTAGGCATTAGAAGAGCTCTTACTGAAGTGACTATAGGACCGTTCTTACCTCCAACGACTATCTTATCTCCAACCCTCAAGACACCATCATATATTATAGCATCTATAGTTGTCCCAAGGCCTGGATGCTCCTTCACCTCAAGAACCACGCCTTTAGCTGGACCTTCAGCATATCTAAGCCTCTTTTTAAGATATTGCTGTGTAAGCCCTGCCAGCACAGCAAGAAGTTCTGGGATCCCTTCCCCTGTTTTAGCAGAAACGGGTACAACTGCAACGGCCTTTGTGAAGTCCTTTATTCTTGTGAATATCTCGGCGGGTATTCCCTCCTCATAGAGCTTAGCTATTATTTCATAGACTCTTCTCTCCAGCTCAGCAACAACCCTAGGATCTTGCTTCTTTATGGTGAAGATGTATGGCTCGTTTGGATGAGGCTTCCACCCATATATCCTGTCTATCTTATTTGCGGCCACCAAAAAAGGAACCCTTCTCTCCTTGAGTATCTCTAAGGCCTCATAGGTCTGAGGCTGAAACCCCTCCATAACATCAACGACAAGTATGGCGAAATCAGCAACGCTACCACCTCTTTTTCTTAAGTTACTGAAGAGCTCGTGCCCTGGCGTGTCTATAAAAAGGAGACCTGGTATCTTGAGCTTTATTGGTATGATCTTTTTTAAAGGCTCTGCTATCTTCTCTATGACCTCGGAAGGAACTATGCTCGCTCCTATGTGCTGGGTTATTCCTCCAGCCTCAGCTGCCGCGACAGCTGTTCTCCTTATCTTGTCGAGAAGGGTGGTTTTACCATGATCTACATGACCTAAAACAACAACTATTGGCTGTCTGAGTCTCTTCTCAGTCGCAGCCTTCTGTTCCAAGCTTATCACCTCTCCTATGTAAGCCACAGGAATTAGTAGCCCATATATAGCCTGAGGTTAACTCTGCTAGATGGCCCCGGGAAAGCTGGGGAGTGATGAGCTTGAGTGAAGAGAGACCACCGCTGAGGATCGTAATCTCGGATCCTAAGGCTGGAGATAAGGTAGTTAAGGTTAAAGTCAAGGGAGTTGATGATATCGAGTATACAGATGAGATGAGAAAGACGAAGGAGAAGGAGAGGACAAAGCTGCCTATAGCAAGAGTCAGCAAAGAGCTTTATGAAGAGTTGAGGCTTGGAGAGGTCGGAGTTATGACGTTGAGGTTCAGGAGTGAGGGTAAGAAAACTAATGTGCCCTTTAAGGTAGAAGTTAGTGACAAGCTTAAGGGTAATGAGGTTGAGGTCAGTATGGAGCTTCTTGGAGAGGTTGCTGGAAATCTTGAGGCTGAGGCAGAGGCCTTTAGGGCCAAGGCATGGCAAATAGCTGTTCCTGAGGACGTTGCAGTTAGGCTTGCTGGTCTTGAAATAAATGACGTCTTTGACGGAACCCTAATAGGTTATGAGGGCTTAAAGTTCAAGATAAGGGGAGGAAGCGATGCGACAGGAATACCGATGCATCCCGGAGTTCCAGGAGCTGGAAAGAAGAGAATTCTTCTTTCTGGCCCTCCAGGATTCCATCCCAGGGAGAAGGGTGAAAGGAGGAGGAAGCTGGTAAGGGGAAGAGCGATACCTGATCCTAGAGGTGAGAGAAGAAAGACCGCCCTAGCACAGCTTAACGTTGTCATAGTTTATGAGGGTGAGAAGAAAGGGCCCTCTGAACAAAGATAAAATTAAAAATGAATTTATAAAATCAAAAAATAAATAATTGTGCCTTAACGTTTTGTTCAAAAATCCTTTTATCTTAGACATTGCAAATGTACTCCTTGGTATACCTGATATTTGGGGGAAAGCTAATGGTAAACTTTGAGTTTTCGGAGGATGAAATAAGGTTTAGGGATAGCGTGAGGGAGTTTGCAAAGAGGTACATAGAGCCAAAGTGGGTTGAGATAGACGAGAAGGGAAGGATCCCTCTAGACTTAATTAAGAAGATGGGAGAGCAGGGTCTCTTTGCCATTCCAGTTCCTGAGGAATATGGAGGAATGGGCGGAACTATGGTTATGGCCGCCATTGCGGTAGAAGAGATAGCCTACCACGATCCTTCAGTTGCCGTTGCAGTGTATGCTCTCCTCAACAATGGTTGGCCCCTAGCTCTTGCCCTTTTCGGTCAGGAGGAGGCTAAGATGGAAATACTTCCCAAGGTTGCGAGCGGAGATGCCTTCTTTGGAATAGCTTCAACAGAACCCCAAGGAGGTAGTGATGTTGCCGGAATAAAGACCGTTGCAAAGAAGGTTGGAGATAAGTGGATCGTTAATGGAGAGAAGAGCTACATAAGCGGAGTTAGGGAAATACAGGAGCTTCCTGAAGGAGGAGGATTCTTTTTCATTGCCAAGACGGAGAAGGCTGTGTGGAGTCATAAGAGAATAACAGCCTTTGCCTTACTGCCGAAGTGGAACGGAAAAATAAAGCCTGGATGGAAGCCAACAGTCTTCGAAGAGATAGGAAGGCATGGAATCTCCACTGGCGGGTTTACGCTTGAGAACTTTGAAATAGAGGACAAGTACAGGATTGGAGAAGTTAATAAGGGGTTCTACCTGGTCCTTCAAGGCTTTAACATAGCGAGGACCCTCGTTGCGGCCGCAACAATTGGTAGTGCTCGTTGGGCTCTTGATAGAGCCAAGGAGTGGCTTACAACAAGAAAGCTCTTCCAGGGAAGGCCCATAGCCAGCTTTGAAGGAATAAGCTTCAAGTTTGCAGAGCTTTATACCGAGCTTGAAGCTGCTAGATACTTCGTTTACAAGGCTGCCTGGATGATAGACAACACCTACTTAACTAAAGATCCGAAGTTCAAACCCTATGACCTTAACTTACCCGTTGCCATGGCAAAGCTTAAGGCTCCAGAAGTGACGACGAGGATATATGAGGAGGTTCTAAAGTGGTTTGGAGCCTATGGCTATACCAAGGACTGCAACCTCTACAGGGGCTGGTTGGGCACGTTCTCCTATACGATAGGGGCTGAGGGAGCTCAGAACATAATGAGATACATAATTGCCAGAGACGTTTTAGGGAGCGAAGCAGTTAGAAACGTTTGGGTAAAAGAGGAGGAGTAAATCAGATATAGCCCTTATTCTAACTTTTGTTTTTAAAAGAAAATATCCTATCTCAACCTGGGGTGAGGGTTTGAAAGCCTTAGTAGCAATAAAGCTTACATATGATGTGAACCAGATAAAGTTCGATAAGGAGGGAAATCCCATTCTTGACTCCTGTCCTAAGGTCATGGGTGAGGCAGATAAGTGTGCGGTTGAGGAGGCAGTGAGGCTTAAGGAAAGGGCTGGCGCAGAGGTAACGGCCGTAACAATAGGGTCCTCCAAGGAGCACTACAGGATCTTAAGGGATGCCTATGCAATGGGCGTTGATAAGGCGGTAATAGTAAAGGCTGAGAACTCAGAAAAGTTAGATGCTTTGACGATCGCGAGGATCTTGGCTTCATTGAATCAAAGATTAGGACCCTTTGATGTCATATTTGTTGGCTCGGGAGCTAGTGATACTCACTCTTCAGTTATAGGCCCTATGCTGGCCTCCCTTCTGGGGTACAAGCTTTTGGCAAACTCCGACAAAATATCCTTTGAGGATGGAAAGTTCAAGGTTGTCTCGACGCTCGAGGATGGACAGTATAGGATGGAGGCATCTCCTCCAGTCGTGATAACTGTTACTAGCGAGGCTAACGAACCTAGAATACCAACGATAAAGGATATACTTAGGTCTAAGAAGAAACCTATAGAGGAGATAAGCCCTAGCGACCTTGGCATTGAGACCAGGGAAGTTACGTTAAGGAACTTAACCAGGTACGTTGTTCCAAGAAAAAGAATAAAGATAGATGCAACTGAAAACGTTGAGGAGGCTGTTGAGAAGCTTCTAAAGATGCTTGAAGAGGAGGGGGTGATCTAAATGGTAAGTGCCTTAGCTTATGCGGAGGAGATCTCCTGGGCTAAACAGCTTGCTTCACTCTCTAAGCTCTTCGGAGACATCGCTCTAGTGACGCCTCTTTCAGATAATGCTGAGGAAGCCTCTAAATATTACAAAAAGGTCTACGTTGTGAAAACGAAAACGTTTGAGCCGATAAGCGTGGGCAAGGCTATAGAGAACATAGTCTCTAAGGAGGGAGCAAAGATCCTGATTTTCCCTTGCACAAACAAAGGCAGAATGCTGGCTGGTATCCTCTCAGGAAAACTTGGAGCAATACCGGTTACTGACGTGATAAATGTATCCAGCTCCGGGGAAAAGTTTATCATGACGAAGCTCACATTCGGAGGCAATGCAAAGGTTGATGTTGAGGTCGAACCTCCTTTTACCCTCTGCATAAGCGCTGGCGCGCTCAAAGAGGCCGAGACTAGAGGCGAAGCTGGCGAAATCGAGGAGCTTGAAGCTCCCGAACCTCAGATAGAGGTTTCTTTCGAACCCAGGAAGGCTGAAGGAGTTAGTCCTGAGAAGGCTGAAGTGGTTGTAGGGGCGGGAAGAGGCATAAAGAAGAAGGAGGACTTAGATATGATAAAGGAGCTGGCCAAACTGCTTGGAGGAGCATGGAGTGTAACCAGACCCCTTGCAGCTGACTACGGTTGGGCTGATAGCTGGATCGGCATATCCGGGCTAATGATAAGTCCTAAACTTTACATTGCTGTAGGCATCTCTGGTCAACCACATCACATGATGGGAGTTAGAGGTTCTAAGGTAATAGTTGCTATAAATAACGATGAGTCAGCCCCTATCTTTGAGGAGAGCGACTATGGTGTGGTAGGAGACCTTTACAAGGTTGTGCCAGTTCTGATAAAGAAGCTTAAGGAGCGTAGAGGTAGATAAGTTGTCCGAAAAGTTTGATGTGATAATAATAGGAGGAGGGCCCGCAGGCCTCAGCGCTGCATACTTTCTTGCGAAGAAGGGTATCGAGGCCCTAGTGCTGGAAAGGGGACCTGAGCCAGGATCAAAGAACGTCTTTGGAGGGAGGATATACTCATACGTTTTTGACAAGTACTTTCCGGGGTGGAGAAAGGAGGCCCCCATAGAGAGATGGGTTAGGAGGGAGAGATTAGCTATTTCATGCGAAGACTCAACTGTAACTCTTGAGTTTAGGCCCCATAGAGGTCTAGATAACAAATACGATAGCTTTACGGCCTTTCTTAGCAAGTTCGTTGCCTGGATGGCAGAGAAGGTCGAGGAGGAAGGAGCAATGGTTCTTACTAGCTCTAAAGTTGATGAGATAATATTCAAGGATGGATATGCAAGCGGGGTTAAAGCTGGAGGGGAGGAGCTGAATGCAGATTATATTGTCATAGCCGAGGGGGTTAACACTTTGTTGAGTGAAAAACATGGGATTAGGGAAAGGCCTAAGCTTGAAACGACGGCCCTAGGAGTTAAAGAGGTCATAAAGGTGAAGAAGGAGATCATAAACGAGAGGTTTGGTATCGATGACTGGGAGGGAGTTGCAGAGTTCATTCTTGGATATCCCCTCTTGGGCGTCGCAGGAGGAGGTTTTCTGTACACAATGAAGGAATATGTAACTTTAGGGGCTGTTGTTAGGCTCTCAGAGATAAGGAAAAGGAAGGTTACAATGAAAGACCTTGCGGAGCTTCTTAGGACCCATCCGGCGGTGAAAAGTTTAGTCAAAGACGGAACCTTGGTAGAATATTCAGCTCATCTGACAAGGGAGGGCGGGCTTTTGGATGTCATGGACAAACCTTATGGAAATGGCTATGTAGTCGTTGGCGATGCGGCTGGCTTCCTTCTTAACACAGGATTTACAATAAGAGGTGTTGACATGGCTGTCGAGTCTGGAAGGATCGCGGCTGAAGCAATAGCTAAGGCCCATGAGGAAGGAAGAAGGGACGAGGAGGCCCTTTCCTATTACAAAGAGCTTCTTGAGAGAAGCATCATTATGGAAAACCTAAAAGAGTTCTCAAAACTTCCATCGTTTTTAGAAAATGAAAGGTTGTACAACACCTACCCGAAAATTATATGTGAGACCTTATCCGCTATCTACACAACTAATGAAAGGGCGGAAAGGGCTTACCCTGCCTTGAGGAGCTCTATGAAGAGGCATGGAGTAGGACTTTTGACCCTGATATCGGATATACTTAAAGCCAGAGGTGCTATATGATGTCTGAGCCGAAGGAAATAATATCTGTAGAGAAGAGGCTCACGCTAACCAAGTTCAATATACATAAAGAACCTCACATAGTGGTAGATACGAGCAAGTGTGAAAAGTGCGAGGAGAAGCCTTGCATCTATGCATGCCCTGCTGGCCTCTATCAGCTTGATGAAAATGGAAAGCTCGTGTTCATATATGAGGGTTGTCTTGAGTGTGGAACGTGCAGGCTCATATGCCCTTACGGGGCCGTTTCTTGGAACTATCCTCCAGGAGGCTATGGGGTCTGGTATAAGTTTGGATGAGGTCATTCGACCTTCTCAACAATAAGGGTTAGCCCATCTAGAGAAACTACTCTCACCTTATCACCCTTTTTTATGGGCTCCTCGGGCCCTCTAGGTCTTGCCCTCCAAATTTCCCCTTCTACAAGAACGAACCCTTCATTCTTAATGTCCGTTAACGCCTCTCCCGTGGCGCCTATTATCGCTTCCCTACCCACCTGGGGCCTTCTTTTATAAACCCTTATTATGGCTATGCTTAGAAGTGCACCTATCACAACAATAGCTGTGGTAATTGATATAAAAAGTCCCCAACCCACTACTCCATAACCTCTTAGTAGGATCATTATTATAATTGAAATTGCTAACGCTATTATAAATTCGTCAAGTACAGCAACATATACCTCCAGGGAAATCCTTTTTGACAAAACTCAACTCCTCTTCGAGGTGGCGATCCAGAGACCTACTCCTGGATAGAAACTCTTAAACTTAACCACCTCAAATCTCATTTTAAGCATTTTAACAAGTTGGACCTCTGTAAGCATTTTTTCAACCGTCCTTTTGAGAAGCCAATAGGCCTTCATCATTCCGGGACAGCCTAGGATTAGGGCCCCTAAGGGTGGAACCACAGCCAGATATGCCCTGACAGCAAGACTTAGAAGGCCGCTAGAAGGTTTATAAAGGTCAAGTATCCCTAGTGTCCCATTAGGTTTTAAAACTCTCCAAAACTCATCAAGGGCCTTATTGTAGTCTATAGCATCTCTAAATGCAAAGGAAGAGACTATAGAGTCCACGCTTGAGTCCTTCAAAGGAATGTGCTCAAAGATCCCAGAAAGCCCTACGAAACTTACCCCCTTATGGGAACACCTACTCTTTAACACTCTCGATGCCTGGAGGATCATTGACCTTGAAGGATCGATCAGAATCAGCTTCTTGAGCTTAGATACGCTCTCACAAATCATGACAGAAAGGTTTCCAGGTCCGCTTCCAGCATCTACGATCACTTCTCCATCAATGCTACTAACTAACTTTTTTCTAAGGTAGTCAACCGTAAAGAAGCTCATAAACTTATTTACTCTTTCATAACATCCAGCCTCAGAGAGCTTCTCTATGCTTTTCACTACATCCTTCCATAACTCTTTCAATCAAAACTCTCCCTGAACCTAAGTTATGTTATCAGTTATAAGCGGTTCTTGGAAGGATCTTTATGGGAAGGAGATTGAAAAGACAAGAACTCATAATAACCAGGGCCTCGAAATACATAGCCGTTATATCAAGCGTTATTGCGGCGATCGAGGATGTGTGGGATGAGAGCTTCGACATGCTTTCAGTTGAGGTTCCCTGGTGGCTTGGAAGTCCTTTGGAGGCCTCATACAAGCTCGAAGGTCTCTCTGGAGAGACTCTTCGTATTGATGTGGGAGTGCCCGAAAAGGGGCTCATTAGAGAGGATTACATAGACGATATAGACCTTAATGTTGAAGTATACGGGGATCCTGAGATTAGATTTGAAGGTGGTCGAAGCCTTAGAGATCTTTACATCAAAGCCGCCTTGGCTCCTATAAACCTCGACTCAACACTGATCAGATCGCTAGCATTGAAAACATCTAGAGATGGGATAGAGTTCATGATCATGTATCTTAAAACAGGGTCCGTTGCAGTATTTGAGGGTGAACACTTCAGAGTTTCCTTGCCTGCAGTCTGGCTTTCAAGGGTTATTTACCATACGCACCCTCACGGCTCCTGCGGGCTTTCCGTAGCTGATATCAAGAGCACATTAGAGTTCTTGGTTAACGGAGGGCTGGCGGGTGCTGCTGCAACGGACAGCTGTGCTTCATATATGTCTAGAATAGGATTTGTTGATGAAGACGACTTCTTGTATGTTAAGAAGATGAGGAAACCCCTCATCTTGGGAATGCCTCTTCCAAGGCTTAAAAGTCTAGAACTGGGCTTCATCTCCTATTGAAATATATACAATATTTACAGAACACTGTCGCATAAAGCTCAATAGTTATTAGTCTTTGCCTAGAGCCCCTTCAACAGGACAAGGAGGTTGGCCATGAGAAAGCTCTTAGGAAAGATCAAAGACCTTATGATAATGACTAAGCCCATGCAGTTAATGTTGCTATCAGTAACCATGTATGGGGCCTACTTAGCCTCGACAAGGTATTTATCATTAAAAACTCTTATGTTGCTAACCCTTACGGCAATAGGAGCTATAGGAGGGGTCACCGCCCTTAACATGTACCTGGAGACTGATATAGACTCGATCATGGAGAGAACTAAGAAGAGACCTTTAGTAAGGAAGAGCCTCACTAAGGGCGAGGCGCTTCTAGGGATATCCATTCTAATAGTCATTGGTTTGATTTCAGCTATGTTGATAAACAAGTATGTTGCCTTGTCTGTTCTCATAGGTCTCTATTCTGACATAATAATGTACACGGAAATTGCAAAGAGAAGAACAGTAACCAATATATTATTGGGAGGCATAGCTGGGGGCATGCCAGCGCTAGGAGGATGGGCTGCAGGAAGGGGCACTTTTGACTTAGCAGGAACCCTGCTCTCAGCGATAGTTATGGCCTGGATTCCAATGCACATATGGTTCATAAGTTATTACTATAAGGAGGACTATGCTAGGGCGGGTATCCCCATGGCTCCAGTGGTTCTCAGCGTCAAAGATGTGGCCTCTTTGATAAAGCTTTCATTGGCTGTCATGGCAGGACTTTCATGGGGGTTCCTTGTCTTAAGAGGCTATGGCTTTCTATCGGCCTTTGTGACCTCCGCCCTTGTCGTCCTTTCAATTAAGAAGGTCAATGAATGGGAGAGGAACCCTACAAAGGAGATGGCCAGAGAGATGTTCAAGTTTGCGAGCCCAGTAATTGCGACAGTCTTCCTTCTTCTTCCAATAGACTTCAGGTTTCTCATGTTTAAAACCCTGGTGATCTGAACTTGGAGAAGACCAGGGGCCTTTTGGCGTGCATCTCCTTAGCTCTCTCCGGAGCCTTAATCCTCCCACTGATAATCGTTAGAAACATAATGCCTCTAGCCGATACTGCCCTCGTTTTACTCCTCATCCCGCTTATCTTTGGAGCTAAAGAGGACTGGAGGGCTTCTATATTGATATTGGCCCTTCTATCACTTATGTTCTTCGAGATAAACCTGTATTACCTTTCCTTAACGTTTGCACTAGTGTTTGTTGCAGCTTCATGCCTGTTAACAAGAGATTACAAATGTACATATTCTCTTCTTCTCCTACCGCTTGTAATGAGTCATAACCAAGTTGAAAGGATTGTAGTTGCATCATTGGCAATGACTCTAATATCTTTAGTTTCAATAAAAATAACTAGGAAGGTTCACTCCCTTCTCCTTCTCGTTACAATACCCATGTTTGTATTCATAAACTTCAGGTACTGGGGCATACTTGAGGACAGCATAGCCGCTGGACTTTTGGCTGTTACCTTCTCATGGCCAGAGAGGAGATGTCCATTTTCCAAGGAATCCAGCCTTGTGGGCGTGGGTACGTTTATATCATTGTTATCTATATTAGCTATTATGTTAGTAAAAGACCCTAACTATATAACTATGTTGATGGCCTTTTGGGAGCTAGGTTTTCTACTACAGATCTCGGGCCTGATGGTTCCCAAAACCTCTATGACCTAATCAACTATCCTTAATACTCGTACATGGTAAAACATAAGAAGGTTTTCACTTTTCACTGGGAATGATCTTTAGTACCACGCTGACGACTATATATGAGTTAACAATAACCCATTCATAGATTGTTTGTGGCCTACTTTTTAGCTCATAAGCTTTCATACTAATCACGCGCGAATCGTCAATAGTGCTCTCTTAACGGTTCCCTTACAAAAACGATCGTCTTGAGGTAACGTTAATCCTAAAACTCTGTTCCTATCTCGAAGAAGCGTCCTGACGGACGCATAATATTATAATAAAACAGTTCTGAGGCGTGATGAGCGCTTAATGTCGATTCAATAGCATTAAATCGATCGAACCCTAAAGGTAAAGAATGACGAAAGTTCATGACAACAAAAATTAAAAACAAGTTAAGAAATCTAACTAATATATCCCTTATAAGCCAGAATTTAAAGCGGTGTAAAGGTTGGACGATCCATATATCTGGCTTGAGAACCTCGAAGACCCAAAAACGAAGAAGTTCATAGAGGAGCACAACAGAAAGCTAAGGGAGTTCCTGGGTGACCTTCCTCAAAAGCTACTAAAGGAGGTTGAAAGGTACTTCTACATTCCTTATATAATTCAATATAAGGCGACAGAAGGCAGAGTCTATGTGCTATTTAGAGATTCAAAGGGATATCATGTGGTTGCCCTTGAGGACGGAGAGGTTAGGAAAATCCTGTCCTCTCGTGAGCTAGGAGAGGAGATAACGATAACGGGCATCTATGCCAACAGAAAGGGAGATATCCTAGGGTTAACTTATAGCAGGGCTGGAAGTGATAGGGGCTTCTTAAGGATATTAGATGCTGAAACTCTCGAAAAGATTGATGAGATAGGTGGTTACATATCAAACGTTGTTTGGATCGATAGAGAAAGGTACTATTATGTAAGAGCTTACAGAAGGTCTCCAGCTCCAGATGGAGTCAAGCCTCCTGCTTGGAGGGTCTTCCTGAGAGAAGTTGGCGGAAAGGAGGAGATAGTTTTCGGTTCTGGCCTGGAAAGCAAAAAGATAATAACGTTTTTTGAGCCGTGGGAGGAAGGCAAAATATTTGCAGTAATATGGAAGGGCTGGGGAAGCACGGCAGTATATTCAGGACCTATCGAGAGGCCTGATAGATGGCAACTTACATTAGATGGTGGAAAGAACAAGGTAATACCTGTTGGGTTCATAAACGGGGTTCCGTACCTTGCAGTTTATGATGGTAATGGATTCGGCAGGATAGTTAAGGTCGAAAATGGTGAAGTAAAGGAGGTGGTAAAGGAGCGTCAAAACGAGCCTCTGGAGCCGGAATCCGTTACAGCGGTCTCGGGAAGAATATATGCAGTCTACCTTGTTAATGCATCCAGCATGTTAAGGATTTATGACAAGGATGGAAACCTTGAGATGGAACATAAACCAACGATCCCTTCAACAATAACTTATGTTAGAGGGGCGCCAGGGAGAAATGAAGTTTACATGCTAGAGACAGGCTTCCATACGCCTCCAATACTTAAGAGGTTGAGAAATGGGTCCTTTGAAGTTGTTTATTCAACAACAGAACCTCTAGACATCGAAGTTAACGAGGAGTGGTGCAAGTCGAGGGATGGAACCGATATCCACATGTTCATAGTAAAGAAGAGGGGCTCAAAGCCTAGAAGGGCAATAGTTTATGGATATGGAGGCTTTGCAATATCGATAACCCCGTTTTTCCTCAGCGCAGCAATGCCATTTATTGATGAAGGTGATGCGCTCGTTGTCTCGAACCTGAGGGGAGGGGGAGAATATGGTGAAGAATGGCATAAGGCCGGAATGAAGGAGAACAAGCAGAACGTTTTTGATGACTTCAAGGCCGTTCTCGCTCATGTGAGAGCTAAAGGGTGGAAAACTATAGGATGGGGATCAAGTAATGGAGGTCTTCTAATAGCAGCTGCGGTGACCCAATACCCTGAGTTGCTTGATGCGGCCCTGATAGGATATCCTTTGACTGACATGCTCAGGTTCCACCTGCTCTATCTAGGCAAGCTTTGGACCACGGAATATGGAGATCCTGAAAACCCTGAAGATAGAAAGTACTTGGAGAAGTACTCCCCCTATCATAACGTAAGGCCCGGAAGGAGGTATCCCCCCACCTTGATTTACACAGGACTTCACGATGATAGAGTTCATCCAGCCCACGCTCTAAAGTTTGCTGCAAGGCTCGAGGAGGTTGGAGCCCCAGTACATCTAAGGGTTGAGACCAAGAGCGGCCACAGCGGCGCCACTCCGGAGATCAAAGCATATGAGTATGCTGACCTCCTAGCTTTCATAGAGAAGGTCGTGCCAAAAGAGTAAGGTGTCATGATGTGATATTTGTCCTGCCGTATAAAATAAGAAAAATCATTTCAAAGCTCGCCAGAAAGAGGGTCGTCCTTTTAATAATAACCTTTGTATTCTTTTGGTTCCTAGGGGCGTTTCTCTTTCATGAAACTGAAAAACCTAAGGTCAGCATTGGGGAGAGTCTGTATTGGGCGCTTATAACAATGTCAACCGTAGGCTATGGAGATATTGTTCCCTCAAACCCTTCTGCAAGGGCTGTTGCCGCTGCGACCTCAGTCTTTGGAATAGCCACCTACACATTACTAATATCGACCTTAGCAGATTTCTTCTTAGGAGCCACGGTGAAGCTGGCCATGGGTATGGGAAGGCTTAAAGGAAAGAGGTTTCTTGTTGTTGGAGAGGGGCCTGTCTGTGAGGAGGCTATAAAGGAGCTCTCTATAAATGGTTATTCCGATGAGACTGGTTGGATAAGAGAGTCGCAACCTAAAGGAGATCCTGGAGTGGACTTTATCGTTGGAGCTCTATCAGAGGATACATTAAGGAGGGCTGGAGCGGATAAAGTTGAACACATAATTATATGTTATGACGATGACTCAAAAAATCTTCATGCTGCTGCACTTTCCAGAAGAATCAATCCGAGCGCATCTATTATAGCTCTCGCTAGAGACAGACTTATGGTTGAAATATTAAAAGAAATAGGCGTTAAGTCCATAGTCCCGCTTTCTGTTCTAGGGAGGCTTCTCGCGAGTAGCGCGTTTGAGCCAGCTGTGACGACGTTTATCTCAGATGCTACGACGGCCCGTAGTGGAGTTGACCTGATAGAAATTGAAGCTCCAGGAAAACTTGTTGAGGACGTCGAAAAAGAAATGAAGATTAGGGCAGTTGCTATCGTTACTTCAGATAAAAAGGTCGAAGTTGCTCGAGCTAATAGAAAACTTCTCAAAGGAGAAAAATTGGTCGCAATTAGAGAAGTTGAAGAGAGGAAAAGATAAAATATAATATTTTAAAGCATCAAGCCCCACTCTCTTAACTCCTTCTCTGGTGGAGGTTCGTAGGAGAGAACTTTGCTGTGAGTCCATCCGACAAGTTTTTTGACCTCAACGAGCCATTCAGCCTGTTTAAGAGCTGCAAGAACAGGATCTATAACTGGAACTCCCACAATTTCTTGAAGGTCCTTGAAAAAGCCGAAAAAGACTGTACAACCCAGTATTAAAACTTCTGCTCCCTCACCGACGGCCTCCTTTGCAACATTTATTAATCTCCTCTTCGTCTCGTTCTCATTCTTATGTAGATCGTAAACACCAAGTTCTATGGACTTAAACGAGACCAACCTATCCTTAAGTCCATAATTTGTAACATTTCTTCTCATGAGAGGTATCCACTTTTTCCTGCCGACTATTATTGAAAACCTATCACCGAGAAGCGAGGCTATGTAAAGAGATGATTCGCACGGTGCTGTGACTATTATATTTGATATCTCTCTGGCTTCATGAAGACCTGGATCGTAGAAACAACCTATTATCACTGCATCATAACCTTTCCTCTCTGCATCCTTAACCGTTTTTAATATGTCTGGAAGCACTAGGGCGTCATAGCTGTAATATTCCAAATGCCTTGGACCTTTTGGAAAAGATATCACATCTATGTTTGTGTCAGGTCGTTTATACTTTTCTAGGTACTCCTTCATAGGTTTGTCGAAGTCTGATGTACCCACAGGATTTATAAATAAAATCTTTGTCAATTTGACCACTCTTATTTAAGTTAAATATTTCCTTAGTAAAATAAACGTTTTGTTTGACAAAAGTTTAAAATGTATTTTAGATTTACAAGTAGTATTCCAAAATTTTAAAATCTTAATATTAAATTGTTTCCATGAGTGGTTTTAAATATTAATTTCTACTTAAGACTACTAAGATTAAGCATCTGAAATAAATATTTATGGCCTTTTTGAAACACCCAATGGTTTTTCATGGGTCGTAAAAGATGATGCCAAACGAAAACAGCAAGCTTGTGAAGTTAAGAGATCACTTAGATGAATTCTTAGCGGTATATGCAGGTATATCTATAGCCTTAGGACTAATTACTGGCTACTACAAAGCTGGATGGGTTGCTGTTCATAGACCTTTGATCAAAGAGCTTGAAATGGCAGCAATAATGTTAATGATATTTCCAATGATGGTAATGCTTGATATAGCATATTTAGGCAAGGCCTTCAGAAACTGGAAGGCCCTTACAGTCACCCTGTTAATGAACTTTGGTTGGGGACCTTTATGGGCAGTAATTCTTGGAGATCTCTTTCTTCACAACCAGCTACTCAAGCTAGGACTCTTCATAGCGTGGCTGGTCCCCTGCTCCTCGATGAGCGTGGGATATGTTGGGCTAATGAAAGGAAATATAGAGCTTGCGACGGCTCTTGTGGTAGTTTCATTTCTGGTCGCAGTCCCACTAATACCTCTGTATATAAAGCTTTATGGAGCTGCATATCATGTTACTGTACCAACAATGGTCCTAATTAAAACAATAATTTTGGTTATAATAGCTCCTCTAATTGTTGGAGTTGCGACGCATGAAGCCCTAGTGAGACGTTTAGGTATAGAAAGGTTCAGGAGGATAAGCCCTCTCTTTCCGACAATAACTATGCTAGGTATGTTTATGATAATTTTCGAAATATTCTTTGGAAGCTCAAGAATGATAATCACCCACATACACTCTGTTCTAGGAGTCTTCTATTCCGCCATGGTGTTCGGAACGGTTTCATTAACCTTCATGACATTATTCTTAAGGAGCATAAGGTTCAAATATAGAGATGCCATGGCAACACTATTTCCAAGCATAGGAAAGAATGAGGGAACAGCTATAGCAATAGCTGCAACGGCCTTCTCTCCGCTAGTAGCAATAGCTCCTGCAACGCTCCCGGTGTTCCAGGTGGTCTTCCTGCTAACTTACATCAAGCTAAGATCAAAGATCATGAACTTCTATGGAGTGAAGCCCGAAGAAATAGAAGAGGTAATTGTTGTAAGAAGAAGGGTGACGCCAAGACTTCAGACATCTTACCAAGGGGAAGTATCTGGAGAAAGAAGAGGAGGGAGATAAAAGTGGTCAAGGTCTTAGTACCTGTCGACTTTTCACCCGGCTCAAAGTGCTCAATAGAGAAAGGTTTCAAAATACTGCCCCATGTTGATGAGGCGTTTTTCATTTATGTCATTCCACTGGGCATGAAGGAGCTTGAAGATTTTGTAGAGCCGAACTCCTTAGAGTATGCAAGGAAAAAGGCTGAAGAAAAGATGAAAAGGTTTGTAGAAAGTTTGAACATAGATGCAGACAACATTTCTTATGCGATAGCTGATGGAGATCCAGCCAGCGTTCTTATAGATCTGGCAAACAGCGGCAAGTTTGACGTTGTCCTAATATCACACAAGGGTCATTCATATATAGTAGACTTCTTAGTGGGAAGCATAACGTTAAAGTTAGTAGCTAAGTCCAAGATACCTGTGATAGTTGTGAGAAAAGAGAAGGAGGACGCCTGCTCCTAAAGTTCATTAGGATTTTATATATCTCAAGAAACCATTCTATGCGATGCTACGTCTTTCCACTTAACGCTCCCTCCTTTAAACAAGTGCGAGAACATAGCGGTAACCTTAACCACTGCTAAGAATGGTATGAAAATTGTTACAAAGATCGGTGTATACCGTACATAGCGTGAAATGCCTATTAAGTTCAATGAAAAGGATAGTGTAGTAATGCCCGCTACTACAGATCCTAGAAAGGCAGAAAGCATTATTAATAATAGTGTTGATGACATGGTTAGTAGCGAGTAAAGTAAAGAGATATATCCTATAAATTGCAATGAGGGCAGCACGTACTCTTCGATAATGTACAAAATCATTCCCTTAGAGTAGGATCTCCAGACCTCATTCCCCTTATCTCTCAATCCCCTTATTATGTCCTTAAAGTATTTCAGTATAAGCATGAATCCCCCTTTAAACCATCTGAACTGCTGATGATAGAGGTCTTTCCAGGTGAAGGGGGCGTCGGTCAGAGCTTTTGCCTTAGGGGTATATACTGTCTTGAAGCCGAGACGCGCAGTCAGCAACGTTAGCTCGAAGTCCTCAGCCCCCTCAAGCTTCACGCTATCTAAAACCTTGTCAAGCACCTCTCTTCTATATGATGAAAATGCTCCAGACAGTATTATAACGGGCCTTCCTAGGAAGGTATCCACTTCTCTTCCCAAACTTAAACCCGTTGCATACATTATCTTCTGCATATAACAAACTAGCCTTTCTCCACAGACAGGCTCTAAATTACCTAAAACTCCACCTACACCTTTCATCTGCAACTTCGAGATAAACTCGTGAAGGCCCCTATCAAAATCCACATCTAAGACCGTATCTGCGTCTAAAAAGAGAATTATATCGCCTTTAGATCTTTTAAAGCCCTGCTTTAACGCATTTAACCTGCCCAGGCTATTGGTATTTCTTATAATGATGAAGTTCTTGATCTCATTCTTATGAGCATCTATGGCCTTCTTCAACATGTTATATGACTCGTCGGTTGAACCATCATCAATAACTACAACCTCTATCTTATCCGATGGAAAGGTCTGTTTGGCTATACCTTCAATTACCTTATATATAACCCCGACCTTGTTTCTCATAGGAATTATTATTGAGATTGATGGGACCTCCCCTATTGGATAATCGTCATAAGGATCGTCTTGATATCTAATTTTTGACCTCATTCCAAGCCTGGCTGCGTAGATGATTACTGTTCCTCCTCCAAGCATTATATAAGGAACTATTGTGAGATAGCTTATTCTGTAAAGATCGATTTTTGAATGAAGAAAGGCATAAGCTATTAGAATTGAAATTACGTATCCCAAAGAGGCTATCAATACGCCTACTGTTAATCCAAATACCTTTACGTTGGTCTTCAATTTATATACTCTCTTTAACCTCTATTGTTAAGATATCTAAGTTTACAGTATAAAAGCTTATCTTTTAGGATCGCATCTCTATATCCTTACTATAGGCTTTTCTTTTTAAGTGCACGATCTTAGCAGCATACCTCATTCTGAAATCATATAACTTAATTATCGAGCATAGAAGGACCTGCAACATATTTCGTATAAAAAATATTAATCTATCTGAATCAAAGATATGGTGGGTAAGGAGTGTTATGAAAAAAGTTCTGTCCATAATGTTAACTGTTGCAGTTGCTTTATCGATAGCTCTATTAATATACCCTTACGCAAGGGCTCCAAGCAATATCTCTACAGGAGTCCTACACAACAATAAATCTATAGTATTGAAAACTTATAGTGGTTGGAAGGGAGTTGAAAGCCTAATTACCCCTTTAGATGAATATATAAAATTCAATGATGGATCTAGTGTTCATTTTAGCAACTTATTATGGCCTTACGCCGATGTCCAGAACCCCTTTCATGACATCTTAAATAATGGAACAGGAGTGGTCACAGTAACTGTTCTTTCGATCGATAAGGTTTACCGTCATAATATATATGTATATGTGGTCTACAATGCCAGGGTTGACAAAGTTATTGTAAAACCTCAGAACACTATAAAGTTACCTCCCCAAACGGTATGCGTTAAAGACCCTATGCTATGCGACTTAGCTAAAAAGCAGTATGAGGCCATAAACAATTTAATATCTATGATCAAAGAAAATAACACGATTAAGATAATAGTGCCTGCTTTCATAGCTAAGGGGTCTGCCAATAAGACCAACCTAACGGTTAATGACGTTGCAACGCCGTTTCCACTATTAGAGCCTGGATATCAGTATGTTGTATTTCTAGATCCCAGCTTAGATGGAATTCATGTTCACTACGATTACGTTTGGGGACCATGGGCATACTTAATATTGAATGGAAAAGTGTATAGCCTTAACTATGTCAAACCTCCCGGCAATGTAAGCTTAGATCCTTCAAAATTGTTCAAAAGCCCATACATACGCTGGAAACCTTATCCTTATGAACAGTTAAGGAGAATAGCAATAAGAAAATTAAGCGTTAACGGTGAAGAACTTGGAGATTTTATTTCAAGAGTAACTAAGGGCTGAAACATTAATAGGGTTGTTTGAGTCCCTTTAGGACAATGAGGTAGGCTGACGCTGGTGGTTGTCTAACCTACACCTCCTCTTTTGGCTTTTATAAACCTTACC
>JALWOJ010000027.1:25303-27022 GCA_026995555.1 Acidilobaceae archaeon
TACCTGCATTGAGATGGCATGGTGGGCTCTGGTGAACGGTTCTCTTAAGCCCACACAACATTATATTGAATGTACCCACTTTTAAAGCAGCAATTACATTGTTAGTAAAAGCTTTAGCTGCCCAATTGTTTCTTACTGTTTTCTTGTCCAAAACCTTTTCCAAGTTTTTGTCTCGATATCTTTAAAACGATCTTCCCTAATCAATTATCTGTCGATGAAAAGAAGAATGGGAATCCTTAAGACTTTACAAAACATTGACAGTTAAAGATTAATATGCTAAGTTTAAGTTGACAGAATGGGATGAAGGTTGGCTGTAGATCCTAGGAAGGTCTTGCCGACTAAAATAAATCTGATAAGGCTCAGAAGGGAGGAGAAGGTAATAAGGAGAATCAGAGGAGTTATTGAGGAGAAAAGAGATGTATTACTTCACTACATCAGAACTTTAGCTGGCGAATTCAACAAGTATCAGGACGAGGTCTTTAGAAATATTGAGAAGATACTGACGGAATATTACAAGGGGGTTGCTGAGGAGGGCATAGGAAGGGTTAGAGGATATTTCAGCTCAGCACCTGAAAGCTTCAGGGTTGAGACGGGCACAAGAGTTCTCTTCGCCGTCAAGGCTCCAACATTTAAAGTTGTGGAGGAAAGCATTCCTGAGCCCCATATACCCTCTGATGCGAGCCCAGAACTTCTCAAGGCTTACATTGACATGAGGAAGTTCCTGCCCTCACTTTTAAAGCTTCTAGAGCTGTGGGAGACCATTGATAGGTTGCTTGAAGAACTTAAATCTACACAAAGGCTCATAAATGCTTTAGACTATGTTATATTGCCAAGCTATGAGAGGGCTATAAAGTTCATAAAGAGTGTGCTGGAGGAGAGGATGAGAGAGGACTTCATAAGGTTAAAGCTCCTCAAGAGGAGGTTTGAGGTTAGGGAAGAAACTGCTAAGGTATTAGCGATCCAAGGAGAATCAGAACCCACGCAGTAATGAACAGCGCTAGGGCAAACTTCGCTGGCGTCATGTTTATTGCCGCTCTAAATGCCCTATAAAGCACGATACCGAGGCCAACCACTGCGAAGGCTATTAAAAGGCTCAGTCCTGTCACTGCAACCGCATATCCCACATCTATATGAACATGGGCTCCGTGAAACGCATGCGCTATCGCTGATGCTGCTCTGGAGAGATCCTGTAAGGTCACCTCTTATCACCACCCACTAAGGAGCTTAGTTTTAGAAGAGTGTAAGTGGGGACTCTCCTAGTGTCACCCAGGTCTCACCAAAATGATTGTTCTAACAACCTTGTAGATTATGATGCACGGAGCTGAACACCTAATAGGTAATATTAACCTCTGACGACCCTCTAAAGATCTAGAATCTATGATGATGGTTAATAGCGGTGACTTAATAGGATGATCGAGGCCAGGACAGCTGAGAACTTGACATTAAGAAGTTAGTTAAGAGAGGAGAGTTTCATGAGGCCCCTTTATGGTCAAGGGATCTTTCACCTGTACCCCAGTGGACTTATCTCATACATAATAATATTCGATTATGACGATCCTGAGCTTGAATATTATAATCTTCTAAGAGGGAAGCGAGAGCTTATTGAAAGCGAAGTGAGAAATCTTAGAAACAACATGCAAAGCTTTCTCGACGAAGAAAAGATGCTGATAAACGGAAAGAGGGTAAGACCTAGAGTAAAAGACGTTTGGATCGAAATTA
>JALWOJ010000028.1 GCA_026995555.1 Acidilobaceae archaeon
TGCGCCACCATAAAATTTTAGGCCTTCGACGGCCAGGCGGAGGAGTACTGAAACGTCGATTATAAGCTTGATGCGCACTTCGAAATGCAAAGTGAAATGCAAGGTTTGCGAAATGCAATGTATTACATGAAGTCATCGCAGTGCGTTAAAACTCTGAAAGCCGCTCTATCACGTCGTTTCAGCGATTTTTGTCGCAGTGCGAAAAAAACGAAATGCAAAATCAATTCCCCTATATAAATATATATACCCGCTGTCGGCGGGATATATTTATATTTAAATTTAACCAATGGCCGTAAGACCGGCCATTTTGGTTTTGGGAAAATAGCGCGAAAATTTTTGCGTTTTGGCTATTTGACATTTTGCCGGAAGTTGGTGTAGCATGAAGCCATGCTGACAATCGCAATAGACCCTGGCACTACCAAAAGTGCATACTCTTTACTTGATCCTGTTTCTCTCACGTTACATCAGTTTGGTAAAGTTCCCAATGAGGATCTCCTTGGTCTCATAAGGGATAACGCTTTTGGTGAGGCGCACTTGGTTATTGAGATGATTAAGTCGTACGGGATGGCGTTTGGAGACTCGACCATTGAGACTTGTGTTTATATAGGTCGATTGATCGAAGCCCACCGCCGCCCGTACTCTTTGATCCCCAGGAAGACAATCGTATCTGAGCTTTGTGGAAAAGCTACTGCTAAGGACTCAAACGTTAGAAGAGCGTTGATAGATATGTATAGCGCGCGCTTCCCTTCTAAGCTAGGAGGTGGGAAGGTTCCGGCGATTGGTACTAAGAGCAGTCCCGGCCCCTTGTACGGGGTGTCTAATGATGTTTGGTCTGCCATAGCTATAGGTATAGCTTGGTACAACAAAACGTCGAGAGGTCTAATTTAAAGCTCGATTTGACCTTATCTATCTAATTATGGCATAACTATAGTATGAGAGGTGCGCATGAAGACGATAATTAAGTTCGACTCGCTTGATCTAACCCAGGTCGCTAAGCTGTCTCAAGCTGGGCATACGAAGGAATTTATAGCTTCCTTCTTTGGGATTGACCAAGATGAATTTAAAAGATGGATGCTCAAACATCCTTCCCTAGTTAAAGCTTTAGAGGTTAAGGATCCTGAGAAAGTTAAGAATGTGGAGAGTTGCCTGTATCATAGAGCGATTGGCTACTCTTTACTTGAGAGAAAGGTTGAGGGCGTTGACGACAAGACAGGGCTTCCGATCGTTGACTCAAAGGTTAAGCAGCTTCCTCCTGATATGGATGCTATTAAGTTCTATCTTACAAATAAAGATCCTGAGAAGTGGAAAAACCGCCGAGATACAAAGAACGAACACGATATCAAGGGAGAGCTGGCGACTAGGTTGCTTCGAGCTAGAAGACGGCTTAAGAACGCCCATGACGATGATATGGACTTCCTAGAATGAACGTACTTGATGAGCTTGCCGAGACCTTAGCGCGCTTTTATGACGATCCTTATGGCTACGTTTTATGGGCTTTTCCCTGGGGCGAGAAAGGATCTCCTCTTGAGAACGCGTCCGGCCCTAGGACTTGGCAAAAAGAGTTCTTAATTAAGTGGGGCGAAGATATTAAAGAGCGAGGCTTTGATGGATCTAACCCAGTGCCACCTATTCAAAAGAGTAGAGCTAGTGGGCACGGTATTGGCAAGTCAGCTCTTACTTCCTGGATTATTAAGTTTATATTGGATACCAGACCTTTCAGTAAAGGCGTTGTAACCGCTAACACTTCAGACCAGCTACGGACTAAAACTTGGGCGGAAGTAGGCAAGTGGCATAATATGAGTGTAACTCAAGAGCTTTTTGACTATAGATCAACTAAGGGAAATATGCAGCTTGTTAACAGGGAGT
>JALWOJ010000029.1 GCA_026995555.1 Acidilobaceae archaeon
CCACTAGGGCTTTCACTAAGTTATGGAGGACCTTATCTAGGAATATTTGCTGTGAGATGGGACGCAAAACTTGTAAGACAAATGCCAGGAAGATTAGTCGGACTTACAACCGATGTGGACGGAAGAAGAGCATTTGCAGTAATTTTGCAAACAAGGGAACAACATATAAGAAGAGCCAAGGCGACTAGCAACATAACTACTAACGAAGCACTAAATGCAATAGCAGCCGCTGTTTACTTAAGTCTACTAGGTAGTAACGGGCTCAGAAAACTTGCAGAGCTGATACTTTATCGTAGTCATTATGCTTCTAAAAGGCTTTCCGAAATAGATGGTGTAATTTCTCCATTACTTAAGGGCTTCTTCTGGAGAGACTTCACCGTAAAGTTTCCTGTAAAATATGAGACTATACATAAGAAACTTCTGAAGAAAGGAATTCATGGAGGAATAAGCTTAGAGAGCTTCAGACCATGGCTAGGAGAGGGCTCAGCTCTCTTTGCGGTCACGGAGCTTCACACCAAAAACGATATAGACCTTCTAGCAGAAAAGATAGAGGAAATCTTAAAGGAGATTGACTCTTCTCAGCCATTGAGGTGATATAAATGAGATTGAAGCCTCCCATAGTTCTTGTTCATGGAGGTGCAGGAAGCTGGAAAAGCCTTATAAAGAGTTCCGGTGACATGGAAAGTAAAGTTGCCGAAGTAGTTTCCAATGCTGCAAGAGCAGGATACGAAGTTCTAATTTCTGGAGGTAGTGCAGTTGATGGAGCTGTGGAGGCAGTAAAGGCTTTAGAGGATTCTGGTATTCTAAATGCTGGCTTAGGCAGTGTCCTAGACATAGACGGCAGAATATGCATGGATGCAGGAGTCATGGATGGTAATAGCTACAGAGCGGGTGCTGTGGCTTGCGTTACTTATCCCAAAAACCCAGTGATTTTAGCAAAAAAAGTCTTAGAACTTACAGATCATGTTCTTTTATGTTGCGAAGGAGCCGATAAGCTTGCCAGGAAGCTAGGGCTCGAGCGTCATCCTGGACCTACGGAGAGAGCTAAGAAATTGTGGGATGAAGCTAGGGAGAAACTGAGGAGGGGAGAGAAACCAAGAGATTGGTGGAAGAAAAACTGGGAGACGGTAAAAGTGCTGGGCTTGTATGACACCGTTGGAGCCGTCGCACTTGACGACCAAGGTAAGTTAGCTGCTGCCGTGAGCACTGGTGGTATATCGTTTAAATTAAGCGGTAGAATAGGGGATTCTTGTATACCAGGTGCGGGTTTTTATGCAAATGAACAAGGAGCAGCAGTTGCCACTGGCATAGGAGAAACCATAATACTAAGCATGCTAAGTTTAAGAGCAGTTGACTTTTTATCTCTTGGAATGTCGGCCTACCTAGCTGCAAAAACTGCAATATCAATGTTAGAGGAAAGATTTGGTAAGAACACCGCCGGACTAATACTTTTAAGTAAGAATGGTGAAGTCTCGACAGCCATGAACACGGAAGGCATGCCAAGAGCTGTTATGTCAAAGGATCTGAAGAAGCCATTATATTCTCTGTGGCCTAATGAAAATCAACTTTAGCTTCGTTTCTCTTTTTAGGAAACTATAAAAAGTTGCCAAAATAACTGACCGTTCTTTTTATGACATAGTTATGTTAAAATGGTAGTATCTTAAGTTTATAGAAGTTTTTAGAATTATAAAAAGCTTGAACCAAAGCGCCTTTGTTAATAATAGCTGTAGACAAAGAAGACTCTAAGATGGTGCGGGGGGTGGGATTCGAACCCACGCAGGCCTACGCCAACGGGTCTTGAGCCCGCCCCCTTTGGCCGGGCTCGGGCACCCCCGCACCACGTATTACCTATTAC
>JALWOJ010000030.1:0-4867 GCA_026995555.1 Acidilobaceae archaeon
ACTATATATATTTCAGCTTCCGAAGCTCCAAGCCCAAGTGCCTTATTTAAAATGAGATCTGCCCTGCTCTTTATGCTCTCAAAAAATTCACTTTCCATTACTTAAACACCTCCTACCGTTAATCCCTTAACCCTAGTGTAAGGTCCTCCATCACCAACTCTTACAAGTTGACCCGATTTGCCGCAACCTCCGAAGACGCTCGTACTCACCTTGAAGTCCTTACCTATAGCCTCAATATTGGCCAGCATATCCAATATCGACCCACTGAGGCTAACCCCTCTTAGAAGCTCCTTCCTTTCCCCATTTTCTATTAGCCAACTTATTCCGACGTTAAAGGTGAAGGTTCCCGCTGCAGGGTCGACCTCACCTCCTCTAGCACCTTTATGTGTGACATAGATGCCTACCTTGATATCCTCAAGAAGCTCGTCTAAAGTATGATCTCCAGGAAGCATATAGTAATTTGTTTGCCTAACTAGAATAGGTTGAGAGTAGTCCATTACCCTGGCATTGCCTGTAGGCTTTAAGCCAAGGCTGGCAGCAGTATCTCTGCTAGTTAAAAAGCCCTTGAGGACACCATTCTCAACAATGACAGTTTTACTCTTAGCAACTCCCTCATCGTCGTAGGGAACGAAATAGCCTCCCTCAACAAGGCCATCGTCAACTATAGTAACGAAGTCTGGAGCTATCTTCTCGCCTATCCTCCCCTTAAGGATGCTAGAGTTAGAATATACAAGATCACCTTCGCTAGCGTGTCCTAAAGCCTCATGCAAAAACAAACCAACAACTTCAGGCTCTAATATCACAGTATAGACTCCTGCTTTGGGATGTTTTGCCTTAACAGCCTCCTTTGCAAGTTTGGACACCCTTACTACCATTTCGTTTAACTTCTCCCAATTACTTTCAAAGAACTCCCAGCCAGCAACTCTAGATGAGCTGTCTGTAACTATTTCGAAGGAGCCAGCCTCCTGAGCGGTTGTAGCTTGAGCTACTCCTACAAGCCTGGACTCAACCTCGATCCAGCCGCCCTCAGTGTTTGCAATAAGTCTACGGTCAGATTGAATTCCGAGCCTTGTCGTGCTGCTTGAGATTCCTTCTATATCTCTTGATGCGGAGTTGAGATCCAAGGCCAGTCTCAGCTTCTCGGAAGGATCGATCTCAATAGGATCTCTAGAAAAGCCAGAAACGGCTCTATCCCTTCTAAACTTATACTCGGCAAGAGTCACCCTCTCTACGTCCTTAGAGGCTGTAGCAACTTTGACTGCGTCCTCAAAGGCTTTCTTTAAGGATTCTTCGTTGAGAACGCTGGTGTAGGAATAACCTTGGTATCCGTCGATAATGACCCTTATTCCTATGCCCGTTCTTCTTGTCTTACTGTACTCCTTAAGCCTTCCATTATCGACAACTACAAGTTCGTATCTGTACTCCTGTGCCCTTACGTCAGCAAAGCTAACCTCTGATCTTTTAGCAAGGTCAAGTGCCTTTTCTACCCAGAACGATACGTCTTCCTCCAAGGACCTAAACCACCTTCTATAAGAGGATTATGTCAGAGGAAAAAATAGGTTCATGAAAAGCGAAAAGCTTCTAGCTATAGGTTAACATGTTTAGAGCTCTCCTTTCAACATCTTTCTCAGCACATACCTGAGTATTCCTCCATGCCTATAGTACTCAACCTCTATCGGAGTGTCCAGCCTGGTCTTTACCTTAAACTCTATTATCCTCCCATCAGACTTCTTGGCCCTCACCGTTAGTATCTTTCCTGGGTAAAGGCCATCTTCAATTCCTATAATGTCGTATTCCTCGCTCCCATCAAGGCCTAAGGTCTTCGCGTTCTCTCCAGGCATGAACTGTAAGGGCAAGATTCCCATTCCGACGAGGTTGCTTCTGTGAATCCTTTCAAAGCTCTCAGCGATCACAGCCTTCACTCCAAGAAGATAAGGTCCTTTAGCAGCCCAATCTCTACTGCTTCCAACTCCGTAGTTTCTGCCTCCAATTATTATTACGGGAATGCCCATCTCCTTGTACTTCATTGCAGCCTCAAAGACGTGCATGACTTCTCCCGTCGGCCAGAATATAGTCCAACCCCCTTCTCTGTCCGGGACTAAGAGGTTCCTGAACTTGGGGTTGTCAAATGTACACCTCATCATAACTTCATGATTTCCTCTCCTGCTTCCACAAGTGTTAAGGTCCTTGGGATCAACTCCAAGGCTTATGAGATACTTGCCGGCTAAGGTGTCAGGAAGTATTCTGCCAGCAGGGCTTATGTGATCGGTGCTTGTCCTGTCTGGCGCCATAACGAGAACCCTGGCACCCTTTATGTCTTTAAGAGGCTCAGGTTCGAGGCCCATCCCTTCGAAGAACGGCGGCTTTCTTATGTACGTGCTCTTCGGATCCCAAGGATACGTATCGCTCTCAGGCACAGGCAGCTTCTCCCAATGTTCGTCTCCTTTCTCTATGTCTGAGTATTTGGCCTTATAGAGCTCAGGATCTAAAGCCTTTTCAACAGCTTCCTTTATTTCGTCTTGAGAAGGCCATATATCTTTAAGGTATACGGGCTCTCCGTTAGGATCGTATCCTATAGGTTCCTTTTCAAAGTCTATGTCTATCC
Source organism: Acidilobaceae archaeon (assembly GCA_026995555.1). Lineage (GTDB taxonomy): Archaea > Thermoproteota > Thermoprotei_A > Sulfolobales > Acidilobaceae > JALWTO01. Next base: position 2,606 of record JALWOJ010000030.1, read on the forward strand.
TTCCAGCCAAGGCATATGCTATTACAAGAGGTGGACTTGCAAGGAAGTTTCCAGCTGCTAGTGGATGTATTCTTCCTAGGAAGTTCCTGTTACCGCTTAGTACTGTTACTGCATAAAGGTCCGTCTCCCTGAGCAGCTTTTCGATCTCGGGTCTTAGAGGACCGCTGTTTCCTACACAAACTGTACATCCAAACCCTGTTATATGGAAGTTAAGGGCCTCAAGATAGGGAAGTAGCCCTAGCCTCTTCCAATATTCAGGAACGACCCTGCTTCCTGGGGCATTCGAGGTCTTTACCCAAGGCTTGGGCTTAAGTCCTCTTTCAACGGCCTTTTTCGCTAGAAGACCTGCTGCTATCATAACGGTTGGATTACTTGTGTTGGTACAGCTGGTTATGGCTGAAAGTACTACAGAACCATCAGTAAGCTTTGCCTTAACATCATTTATCTCAACTTCAACCTCAAGCTTTCCACGCCCTTTCTTCTTTCTGTACTCTTCAATGATCTTAGTTACCCTTTCCTTGGCCTCACTTAAGGGTATCCTGTCCTCAGGCTGAGAGGGTCCAGAGATCCCAGGATCTATGTCAGATAAGTCTATTACAACAACGTCAGAATATTGTGGCGTAGGTGAATCTAACTCGTACCAAAGTCCAACGCGCTTTGCATACTCCTCAACAAACTTTACATGTGCAGGATCTCTGCCTGTGAGCTTGAGGAAGCTTATCGTGTTCTCATCTATGGGGAAGTAGCCCATGGTAGCTCCATACTCTGGAGCCATGTTTGCTATGGTAGCCCTATCGGGGACGGTCAGCTTCTTAACTCCAGGACCAAAATATTCAACGAACTTTCCAACGACTCCTTTCTTTCTAAGCTTTTCGGTTATATAAAGGACTATATCTGTTGGCATTACCCCTGGCCTAGGCTCTCCCTCGAGTTTAACGCCAACAACTTCAGGCAATAGCATGTAGTAAGGCTGTCCCAGGATTACAGCTTCAGCCTCTATTCCGCCAACTCCCCATCCAAAGACACTAACTCCGTTAACCATTGGCGTGTGGCTGTCCGTACCTAGAACACTATCTGGAAATGCTCTGAGCTCCCCGTTCTCCTTCCTTACGATTATAACCTTGGCTAAGTACTCCAAATTGACTTGATGTATTATACCCTTTCCAGGGGGGAACACCCTGAAGTTGTCAAACGCCTTTTGTGCCCATTTGAGGAGGGAGTACCTTTCCCAGTTTCTCTCCATCTCCCTTTTCATGTTCCACTGAAGGGCATATACGGTTCCGAAATAGTCTACCTGAACACTATGATCTATAATAAGGTCTACTGGAATAATAGGATTCACCTTCTTAGGATCTCCTCCCAGCTCTTTCATCGCATCCCTCATTGCAGCTAGGTCAACTACAGCTGGAACTCCAGTAAAGTCCTGCATTATCACTCTGGCGGGGAAGAAAGGGATTTCTTTCTTTCCTGCATAGCTCGTCCAGGAGGCCACGGCCTTAACATCGTCCTCAGTAACAACCTTACCATCATATTTTCTTATCACGTTTTCCAGGAGGACCCTTATTGAATATGGCAATACCTCATACTTACCTATTCCAAGCTCATCTATCTTGTTTATCTTAAAGTACATCGCCTTACCCATATAAGTGTCCATGACGTCCCTAAGGTTGTTGATCCCTAGCGGATCCTTCTCCACGCTTGTCACCTTCACACACCCTCCATTTAATGTCAAAAAAGATTGTGTAGATAGAGGGTTAAGTCGCTTAAGTTAAGAGTTGTATTAATAGAGAGTTTTATATAGATAAGAAAAAGATCAGGCCTGTCCTTTCCTCTCCTTTATCTTCTTTATCAGAACTGGTATGAACTGATAGAGATCTGCAACAACCCCATAGTCGGCGTTCTTAAATATGGGGGCGCTTTTATCCTTGTTTACAGCAACAACAATTTTTGCATCAGTTATTCCAGCTAAGTGCTGTGGAGCACCACTTATTCCTATTGCAAAATACACTTTTGGTGCAACTTTATGTCCGCTTAGGCCCACCCAGTGGTCCTCACTTAGCCACTTCAGATCAGCTGCGATGGGTCTAGAACACCCTATCTCGGCGCCTAGGAGTTCCGCAAGCTCAAAGGCAAGCTTAAGGTCCTCCTTCTTCTTAAACCCTCTGCCGACACTAACTATTATTTCGGCTTCTTCTATATTAACGCCTCCCTTCTGCTTCTCCTTTCTTTCAACGACCTTAACTTTCGGCTCAAAGGTAACAC
>JALWOJ010000030.1:4877-6112 GCA_026995555.1 Acidilobaceae archaeon
ACCTCACCTTTGCCACTCTTCTCTGCAGGCTTCACCTTTCTAGGCGCGAGGAGGAGCATTGCAGGAGCCTTAACCTTCTCCTTTGCTATGGCCCTTCCGCTTAGTATACCTCTTTTATAAGTAAGGGAGTCCCCTTCAACGGCAATGTCGTAGGCATCCGTTGCGAGGGGGAGATCATGAAGCCCAGCGACCCTTGAAAATATGTCTCTGTTGTTCTTTGATGAAACCCCTACTATGAACTTGGGGTTCAACTTACTATAGAGATCATTAAGTGCTGTTGCAACAACTTCAGGATTGTCATTTTTAAGCACATATACCTTGAATCCGTATGCTGCAATTTCATCTGGATTCTCGGCACCCTTTCCATAAGCCAGAACAGCTATTTCACCGATGTTACCAAAGACTGAAATGGCTTCACCTACGTCCCTCTCATTATCCCCAACAATAAGTACGTCAACCATCTACATCACCTCTAAATATTCAGGACACCCTCCTTAATTAGAGCATCAAGAAGCTTGTCGGCTATCTCCTCTAACGTGTCTCCTTCAATAATTATTTGCTTTCTCTTTATAGTCAGGACCTTCAGTTCCTCGATTTCCTTCTTAGGAGGAACTATTCCTTCAAGTTCGGAAACTGTGAGCTTATGTTGCGGCTTTCTGGCAGCTCTTCTTATTTGTAAAAGCGTAGGAGGCCTTGGCTGGTTGATCTCCCTAGTAACGCTGACCACTACTGGCAGAGGAGCCTCAACAGTAACCACTTCATCCTCTAGCTGTCTCTCAGCAACAACTTTCCTGTCCTTAACCTCCAGCTTGCTTGCAAAACTTATGTAAGGGAGCCCAAGCTTCGCAGCAACTCTCCCAGCTATCTGTCCACTAAACCCATCTATGGTCGCCTCTCCAGCAAGAATTATATCTGGATTTATGTTGTTCTTCTTGAGAACGGCAACTATTGCTGAGGCCGTAGTAACGGGGTCTCCAGGCACTATGGACTCATCTGCTACTATAAAGGCCTCATCCGCAGCTTTAGCCAAAGCCTCCTGGAGAGTCATACTAATGTCCTTTTGTCTTTTAGCAACAGGTCCCCACGTAAGAACGGCAACAGCATATATCTTTCCCCCGAGAACGCCCTTCAGCAAGTTGGCCTCTTCGACCGCAATACAGCCGACGTCCCTCAGCCTTAACGTGACAGGATCAACCTCAGCAGAGGCGACGACCACCGACCCTCTCACGCCTGGA
>JALWOJ010000030.1:6122-7552 GCA_026995555.1 Acidilobaceae archaeon
CTTGTTTGCCTCTTCGAGCGCATTTCTGTCGATGTCACTAAGCTTTAAAGGGATAGATTCAACATCAACAGAGCCGTCTGGCTTCGACCTTATCATTTCGGGATTGAGCGCAGGCTTTGTAAGGACAACTATATCTCCCACGCCTTTAACACCCAAATAGAAAGAGAAGTTTTCTCAGGATAATAAGACCTATCAAATGTCTATATCAAAGCTGGTTAAATGAGTCATTTATAACTTCCGAGTCTTGGACATGTATTTAAAGAATAGTTGATGTTAAAGTTCTCTCTGGAGGAAGTAGTTGAATGAAGGAGATCGCAGAGTTTCTAGAAGATCTCCAGAAGACAGGCTATAGAGGACTAATTTTCATAGATGTTGAAAGGAGTTTCGATATTAAGGTCATCAAAAACCTAATAGATTTTGTAAAGGGAACTAAATGCCTGGTTGTTACAACTAAAGATTTTAAGGAGATATTCAGAGACTTAGGCTGTGAGATCTTCAGCCCTATGGATCTTCCTAAAATATTGGGTAGAGAATATAATCATGCAATAATTTACTTGGGTAGCTTTGCAAGACCTAACGTCATAGCAGGCGTTTCGGGGACTATAGAAGGAGGGGGCAGCTTAGTAGTTGTCTCAATTAAAAGTAGCGATAACTATTCGAGATTTCTCAGGTCAACGCTTTGTAAGCATGAAAATGTTCTCTGGATCGAGATAAGTGATAGGAAGAAAAGGATCCTATGCCTTAAAACCATCAAAGAAAAGTACGACAAAAATCAAACTTTAGGTCCCTTTAAGGTCCCAAACGTTCCGAGGAAAATCTCTAGCCTTCTCAAGACAGAAGATCAGGCGGAGGCTCTTAAGGAGATATTGAACTTGATCAAAGGTAAGTATAAGTCCTTGTTAATCTATGGAGATAGAGGCAGAGGAAAGAGCTATGTTATTGGTTTAGGACTAGCAACAGCGTTCTATCTAAAACTTGCTGGAAGAGTTCTACTTATGTCTTCAGATCCTTGGAATGTCCAGACGTTAATGAAAGGTCTCATTAATGGTCTTCAATCCTTAGGTTTAGAAAAGTTAAAGATCAGAAGGAACTCCTCAGGAGCGATAGTAAGGGTGTCTGGGCCATGGTTTAAAGTTAGCTATGAATCCCCTTCAAAGCTCGAGCCTTCTCCTCTAGTTGTTGTCGACGAGGCCGCCACGGTTGGAATCGCCAGGTTAAGAAGGATAGCGTGGAGATATTCTCAAATTATAGCGTCAACTACCGTTCACGGATATGAAGGTTCGGGAAGATCAATGCTTCACTTCATTGAGAAAGTTCTTCCAAAGCCCATGAAGGAGGTGGAACTTATCAGACCAATAAGGTTTCCTGAAAATGATCCTTTAGAGAAATGGACTTATGAGACATTCAATTTAAGGCCTGAGCCTATTCCG
>JALWOJ010000031.1 GCA_026995555.1 Acidilobaceae archaeon
CCCTTCTGTACTGGGGTGCTGGACAGGGCTTTTCCTTTTCCATAAGGGAGCCTTCCTCGGGCCAGAAGGAGAAGAGGTGTGTCCTTCCTCCGAGGTCTCTAACCCTCTGAATCGTTCTTACCATCTCCTCTTCAGTTTCACCAAGTCCGACGATTAGGTGGGCCCCGACGTATCCATCCCCCATTATATCAGCACACCATTCTAAGACCTTCCAATAGGTTTCCCACCTGTGAGGACTGTTCATAGGTCTTCCCCTTAGCTTTTCAAAGAGCTCAGGGGTTGCCGCATCTATTGCAACGGTGAGCGTGTCCGCTCCGAGCCTCTTGTAGTCTTCTAAGTCCTCGTAAGTGTGTCCGGTAGCGTTAAGGAGTACGGATATAAAGAGCTGGTCTCCGAGCTCTCTGTGAACCTTTTCAAGGATGTACTTCGTATCCCTAATCGCCCTTGGGTGGGTTATCTGGGAGATACAAAGTCTTTCCGCGTGTCCAACTTGTTTAGTTCTTTCAATAATCTCATCCAGCTTAACGGTTGGCCACTCAACCCTTATGAAGTTCTTCTTGGAATACTCTATCTCACGGGCTTTCTGAAGTCCGCAGTAAGCACAGGTTGCGTGACATCCGGAAGGATAGGTTAGGAGTGTATTTATACAGCTGAGTTTTGTATTCCTATAGAACTGGCCGGGAATGAGACCGAGAGTCATAGCAGCAGCCCAACTAATCTGCATGTATTCAGGGCTCTCTTTTTGCTCGGTTAATTTCTCAAGTATTAGTTTGTTCATTTACCGCCCTCCACAAAGGCTTTATTAATACATTCTAAAACTCTTATTAACTCTTAAAAATAATCTCTCGTTATAAGCTTTAAAGGTAGCTTTATAAAATAATTTCGTATGGGTAAGTATACGCTAACGTTCGCTCTTTTAATATCCGTCTGCTTCGGAGTTCAACCCTTTACCGCTTGGTGGGAACGGTCGTCCGAGGTGTGTATTACGGGAAGTTTTAAGGATTTCTCTGGGAGAGTGAGAAAGATAAAACCCTTCTGTTGCAAAGTTCACAGAGTAGAGATTAAGAATACACCCAAGTTCTTAAAGGTAAAGGGGATTAAGGAGAGTATAGTGGTAGTTGCAAGCTGCAGGGGTTCCTTCTTCGGCATCATCAATTACGATGGAGGGATATACGCTGTAAATGGAAAGGTGGGTATATCTAAGGATACACCTATAGGTGTTATTAGAGTCTTAAATGATAAAAGGGCGTACTTTGAGGTGTGCCAAGGCTCCGCAGACTTTACAAGGGGCTGTCTATCTGAACCGCTCGGAAAGGGTTATATAATACGGGTATCTTCCTTAAAGGATTAGCATTCCATCACCGTAGCTGTAAAAGCGGTACCGCTTCTTAATGGCTTCTCGGTAAGCCCTAAGTATAAATTCTCTTCCCGCAAAAGCGGAAACGAGTATGAGAAGAGATGACCTCGGAAGGTGAAAGTTCGTAATCATAGCGTCAACAACCTTAAATCTGTATCCCGGATATATGTAAAGACTCGTCCAACCCTCGTAGGGTTTGTAAGGCGAGCTCTCTAAGGCTCTCACCACAGTTGTACCTACCGCTACTACCCTCTTTCCCCTTTCCTTCGTTTCTTCAATAGCTTTTACGGTTTCTCTGGGTATCCTCACGTATTCAGGCTCAACCCTATGTTTTTCTATGTTCTCCACTTTCACGGGTTTGAAAGTTCCGTAAGAAACGTGTAGGGTTATAAAGGCTATCCTTATTCCTTTCTCTTGGATTTTCCGTAGAAGCTCCTCAGAGAAGTGGAGGGA
>JALWOJ010000032.1 GCA_026995555.1 Acidilobaceae archaeon
ATAAAAACCTGATGAAATCTTTAGCTAGAAAGCTTATCGATACCAATAATCAACTCTACCCATTTATCGAGGATTAATGAAAAAAAAGCAGCTCCATATCGTCTCACTAGGGTGTTCTAAAAATTTAGTGGATACCGAAGTGATGTTAGGCAGACTTCAAGCCTTTGAACTCACCGATGCCGCAGATGAGGCCGATGTCATCATAGTCAACACCTGTGGCTTCATAGATGCCGCAAAAGAGGAGTCTATCAACACCGTCTTAACGCTTGATAGTAGTCGCAAAGAGGATTCACTACTTGTTATGGCAGGCTGTTTAAGTGAGCGCTACAAAGAGGAGCTTCAAGACTCCATTCCCGAAGTGGATATCTTCACAGGTGTCGGCGATTATGACAAAATAGATGAGCTTCTAGCCAAAAAGCAGTCGCGTTTTTCCCAGGAGGTCTACCTTATAGATGGCGCCTCTCGTGTTGTAACGGGCTCAACCTATCACGCCTACATTAAACTCTCAGAGGGGTGCAATCAGAACTGCTCATTTTGTGCTATCCCCTCATTTAAAGGCAGACTGCACTCAAGAACGCTTGATTCTGTCGTTCAAGAGGTGGAGTCACTTGTTGCACAGGGCTATTTCGACTTTAGTTTTATCTCTCAAGACTCAAGCTCCTATCTTCGAGACCACAATATAGCCGATGGACTTATCCATCTTATTAGACGCATCGAACTTATAGAGGGTGTAAAGAGTGCGAGGATCTTATACCTCTACCCCTCTACCACCTCGATGAAGCTACTTAAAACTATCGGAGAGTCTACACTCTTTCACAACTACTTCGATATGCCTATTCAACACATCAATGATGATATGCTAAAGATAATGAAGCGAGGGTTTGGTAAAGAGAAGACACTAGAGCAGTTACACTTCATGCGCTCACTACCCGATAGCTTTGTTCGAACAAGCTTTATCGTTGGCCACCCACATGAAGATGAGAGTAGATTTAATGAGATGTGCGACTTTATAGAGAGCTTTGGATTTGATAGGGTCAATCTATTTGCCTACTCCGATGAGGAGCAGACCGATGCTTATGACATGAGCGAGAAGGTGGATCAACAGACTATAGAGATCCGTTTAGATAAAGCTTCACAACTGACACAAAGATCCCTTGAGAGATCCCTCACCAAGATGATCGGTTCGACAATAGAGGTCGTCGTAGATGCACCAAGTAGTGAACATGAGTATCTACTAAGTGCCAAAGCGCTACTATGGGCACCTGAGATTGATGGAGAGATCTTCATTAACGATAAGCTAATGGATGAGGAGATCCAATTTGGTAAGATCTACCGCGCCAAGATCACCGATATCGCAGGTGACAAACTCTTAGCCACCCTCTATGATAGAGCTTGATAACACAATTTTAGACTCTCTACACGGTAGTAAAAATCTACTCGCCTTCTCAGGCGGGGTCGATTCAACTGCCCTCTTTTATCTACTTCAAACCCATAACATCCCATTTTCTATGGCGACAGTAAACTACAATCTTCGCAAGGAGTCCCTAAGAGAGTTTAGAGCCTCACAAGAGCTAGCCCATAGGTTCAATCTTCGCTTTCATGCTCTAGAGCTAACGCTTAAAGGCTCCAATATAGAGAGTAAAGCGAGAGAAATTCGTTACAACTTCTTCAAAGAGCTTATAGCCAATGAGGGGTATGAGACTCTTATAACCGCACATCAACTTAACGATAAACTAGAGTGGTTTTTAATGCAGCTTTGTAAAGGCTCCTCACTTAAAGAGATGGTGG
>JALWOJ010000033.1 GCA_026995555.1 Acidilobaceae archaeon
CGGTACGGACCCCGATACTGAAGGAGAAAAAATAAGCCGTGACCTCTATCTCCTACTTAAACCTTACAGCCAGCAGATCAAGAGGCTAGAGTTCCATGAAGTAACAAAGAGAGCTATAATGAAAGCTTTAAACGAATTAAGGAATATTGACGAAAACCTTGTAGATGCCCAAACTGTCAGGAGAGTCGAAGACAGATGGATAGGATTTACACTTAGCCCGAGACTATGGTACGAGTTCTGGCCAAAGTATTGTGAAGAACTTGAAAAGGAGGCTAAGGACGACAAAGCCAAGTCCCGGGAAACTAACGACCTTAAGATATGTAGAAAATTCAAATTCTACATGAATCTCAGTGCGGGAAGAGTTCAAACCCCTACACTGGGATGGATTGTTGCCAGAACAAAAGAGTACGAGACGAGTATTACTATTCGGTTTGCTGTAGAATTTGCTGGTGGAAAAGGTAGATTATGGCTTTACGAAAACGAGGTTCCCGATACTTTAGCATCGATATTAAAGAATAAGGAAGAAACCAAAATAAAGGTTGAGGTCATAGCAGAGGATGAGAGAATAGTTAACCCACCTCCACCTTTTACCACTGACGAAATGATCACGGAAGCTTCTAAACGACTCAAGCTCACAGCCCCTCAAATTATGAGATTGGCTCAAAACCTCTTCGAGCTCGGTTTGATAACCTATCATCGAACAGATAGCCATAGGATTAGTGATAAGGGGAAAGAAGTGGCTAGGGACTACTTAAAGGAGAAATATGGAGAAGACAAGCTCTCCGAAGTATTTCAACCCCGTAGCTGGGGTGAAGGCGGTGCACATGAAGCCATAAGGCCTACAAAGCCTATTGATGTAGAGACGCTGCGGAGCCTTATAGAGGAGGGATTTATTGAGCTAGCTGCAGAATTAACCTGGAATCATTATAGGTTATATGATCTTATTTTCCGTAGATTTATTGCCAGCCAAATGAAGCCTGCTAAAGTTGTATATCGCAAATACAGGTATCTTTTGAATGAAGTAATTGTGAAAGAAGAGGAATCTCCTTACAAAATTGTACAATTAGGGTTTCTAGACCTATATCCTATATTCAGGCCAATAGATCTTGAGAGAGGAGAATACCTTATAGAGAAGATAGAGTCAACAAGGGTAAGCAAGGTCCCCCTTTACAACGATGGAGAAGTAGTTAGATTAATGAAGGAACGGGGTATAGGGAGACCTAGTACTTATGCAAAAATAATCGATACGCTAGTGAAGAGAAGATATGTATATGTTATACCCAAGACTGGACAACTAATTGCCACGAGGAGAGGGGATAGCGTTTACAAATATCTGACAGATCGCTTCTTCAAGCTAGTCTCTGAGGAACGGACAAGGATAGTTGAGGATAAGATGAAAATGGTTGAGGAAGGGAGAGTGAGAAAGGATATTGTCTTAAAGGAAGTTTATGAGGAAATAAAACCTATAGATATGGAAAACAAGACAAAGAAGTGGACGGCTGAAAAAGCCGTGGCCATGGTCGAGGAAGGGATTGCAAATTTATAGGATGTCAAGATACACCTAATCTGGTAGTGGAGGAATATAGGCTTGGAAGTATATAACGATGATGAGAGAGAGGATGTTATCAGGATTGCTATAATTCATGGTAAAATAAGGTATCAAGCTAGACGCCAGAATATACATAAGTTATCTGCATCAATAGAGGAGGCCATGAGCAAAGAAGAACCTCCTCAATTGCTAATACTCCCTCCATACCCGTTAACTGGTCCTCT
>JALWOJ010000034.1 GCA_026995555.1 Acidilobaceae archaeon
CAAGATCTTTCCTTTCCTCTATAACGTCGGTGACTACTATACTATAGGCGTCTGAGCCTGCACCACTGCCGAAGGGAGCTAAAAGTATTCTTTCACCAGGCTTTGCTCTATCAAGCACTCTTGTAAGTCCTAAAAGAGCACTTGCATTGTAAGTATTTCCTATCTCAGGTGTTACGAGACCTGGCAGCACTTTTTCCTTGGGAAATCCAAGTCTAGAGGCTACCCTTAGCGGGAACTTGCCATTTGGCTGGTGGAAAATTGCATAGTCAAAGTCTTCTGGCTTTAATCCTAGCTGCTCAAGAAGCCCTTTAACCGCCATCTCAATGTGGTGGAAATATGCAGGTTCCCCTGTGAACCCTTCTCCATGCTTAGGATAAGGAGCTAGCGCTCTTCTCCAAAAATCTGGTGTATCGGTAACATAAGTATAACTTCCTTCGAAATACGCTGCAGCACCCTTCCGAGGACCTATGACATACGCTGCAGCACCACTTGAGGCCGTGAATTCCAGAACGTCCCCAGGACTTGCTTGTGCAGTATCACTGCCTATGACTAAACCATACTCTATCATTCCAGAAGCTACTAAGCCTATCGTCGAACGAATACCCTCACTGGCAGCTCGACACGCGAACTCAAGATCACTGGCCATGGTTTTGGGAGTTATTCCTAATGCTTCTGCTATTATGGTAGCACTTGGTTTTACGGCATAAGGTTTTGACTCCGTTCCAAAGAATACGGCCCCTATTTTTTCTGGAGAAATCTTAGCCCTCTTGATTGCATTGAAGGCAGCCTCCCAACCCATGGTTATTGAGTCCTCATCAGAACCAGCTACAGCCTTTTCGTGCATACCTAATCCTTTTTCCTGTCCCGGAGACCATCCCCACATCCTCAGAATCTCGGACATAGGAAGCCTGTAGCGGGGTACATAGGAGCCCCATCCATGAATACCAACGCTTGTTTCAGGTCTCAAAACTTTCCACACCGGCAACTAAAGTTGACCTATCTTCTATTTAAGATGTTAGTCTATAGACTGAGAGTTTATTAGACAATCGTCTAATAAAATGTTCATCTCATGAAAACTAATCATAGCACATCTGACGATTGGTATTTTATTATTGACCGTTTGCTCAGAAAGCTGCAGGATCCTTAATGAAAACCATTAACACTTTTAAATATTATAAGGAGGACCCCTATTGACTGGGCACTTTATCTTGAGCAGGAGACTGCTTTGGATAGAATCAATACTTTTAATTCTTACGATAATGATCTCCCTAATCCCCTTTGCCCTGATGAGGTCTATGGCCTCTTTTCTCAACCCATTTCAAGGAATAGCTTCCTCCTTGAGAATGCAGTTGCTCAATCACATAACAATTAAATCAAATAAAGTTAGGGGTTCAGCCATTATAATATTTGATAACTATGGTATTCCCCATATTTTTGCAACGACCCGAGATGCTGCCTTTTACTCCCTGGGATGGCTTGAAGCAAGCCAAAGATTATTCCAAATGGATATCATAAGAAGATTTATGGAAGGAAACCTCTCAGCTCTCCTGGGAAAAAGAGCCCTAAGTGAAGATATTTTCATAAATAGTCTATGGCTTCCCGAGGTTATAGATAACACAACAAGATATATAAAAAGTAACAAGGCATTTTTGAACCTAAGCAGATATGTAAATGATTTTATTAATGGAATTAATGATTATATAGCTTTTGCAGAAAGAAACAACCTTCTGCCTCCAGAATATAAGATTTTAGGCCAGAAACCAGAACCATGGAAATTCAAGGATGTCGTTGCTATAGAAAAGTTTCTCTCTTTTATGCTATCCTATAGTGACTCGGATCTCATCTTACAAAGACTTGTCTCAAGGTGGGGTCCAAGGATATTGCTGTTTATGGACATTATTAATAGATCCGAAAATATCGCCGTGGCTCCTTGCTCAGCAAGTAAACCTTGGGGATCAGCAATTAAAGGTTTAAAAATTAATCTAAAGAGTGGATTTCTTTTGTCAAGTTTCTCAGAAAGTTTAAAGGGAGCGCCAAATCCAACGCCCATAATAGAGACTATTGATCAAGTTAAAGGTTTTCTTAACATGTTTGGATCTGACATACTAGAAATGAGCAATGATTGGGTAATTTCTGGCAACTTTACATATTCAGGAAAGCCTATTGTAGCCAACGATCCTCACCTAACGCTTACAGCGCCATCCCTCTGGATGCCAGTACATATTAAAGCCCCAGACCTTGATGTAGCTGGTGTAATCCTTCCAGGTTCTCCTTTTGTCGTAATTGGAAGAAACAGGCATATAGCCTGGGGCTTCACAAACTTGTTAGGCGATTTTGTAGACTATTATTATTATGTTTGGAATGGAACGAGTTATTACTACCTAGGAAGATGGCTGAAACCTATCTCTAAGAATATAACAATAAAGATATGGAATCCAATAAGGAGAGTGTACACCTATAAAAAGATAACAATAAGGAGAACAATAAACGGTCCTCTGCTTGACATAAACGGAAGTAGATATGCAGTAGCTTGGACGGGGTTATATCCAAGTAACGAGCTAGAGTTCATAATGGAGCTAAACTTTGCCAGCAGTGTTAAGGAAGCCCTCTACGCCCAAAGATATTTTGGTAGCCCCATCCAGAACTTTATCGTTGCTGATGATAAAGGTAACTTTGCATGGAGCCCTGTAGGTTACTATCCAGTAAGAACGAATCTACCTACTATAGATGTTAATGGAATTAAAATAGTGAATGAAGGTTTTCTACCTTTTAATGGGAGTAAGGGAGAAGGTCTTTGGAAAGGCTTCGTTAATTTAAGTAAACTTCCTGTACTTTATGATCCTATATTACCGTTCATAGCCACAGCTAATACTAAGCCCTGGAGAGGTTCCTGTGGCTTCTATATAGGATATCAATATGCCGACAGGTTTAGACTAGAAAGAATAAGAGATCTGTTGTATCAACTCATCTCAAGACCCGAAAGGATAACGGCGAGTGATGTTATAAAAGTACAGCTAGACATCGTAGATCTTTCGGTGAAAGATTATCTTAATTTGCTGATACAACTCTTGGAGAGAGGAGGAGAAAGGTTCCTAAGCCCTAGAGACCTTGAAATTATCAATAAACTTATGGCATGGAATGGTACCATGTATAAAAATCTGTGGCAACCAACAGTAGCCTTGGCCTGGGCCTTAGAATTTCATAAAGATCTATGGCAATATCTCTATGGAAGCTCTTCAGATCTCTTTGCTTTTAGGATAGAGTATGCAGAATCATTAATAAAGAACTACCTCATCGGAAGACCTGGAATATATAAGATACTAGAGAGAGGTTTTCTTGAAAGACTATCGGCCCAAAGCTTTAAAGAGGCAAAGAAAATCTTAGAGGGATTCTATAAGACTGATGATTATGAGAAGTGGACGTATGGAAAAATTCATTACTATGATCCCGTTCATCCGCTAGGATCACTCTTTCCAAGATTTAACTACCCTAAGGAAGAGGCCCCTGGAGGTCCTTACACAATAAATGTTGCAATGCCTAGCAATTTCTCTTCAAAAACAGGCATGCCAGTAACGCTTGCTCCTAGTGTTAGGTTAGTCAGTGATCTGGGAACACAAATTATATATGTTTCTCTTCCAGGAGGGGTTTCTGGAAATCCCTTCAGCAGGTACTACTACAACCTCTACTTAATGTGGGTTAGAGGAGAATATGTAACAATAAACCTCAACTCTACACCAAAGTCATTGAAGGCTATAGCCTCATTTAAGGTCTGCGGTGAAAAGGGATGAAAGGAATTAGGACATTCGTATCTATTATTATTGGCACCTTGTTAGGCCTAGTAGTACTTTTAAAGACAGAGAATGTAGTTCTTTCAGTAATATTAGAACCTATAGTTGTAGCCATAGTTCCAGCTGTTCTTTCAAGAAATGTCATCCTTTCAGCTATTCTTTCAATAGTAAACTCGTTTTTAGCGCTTTTCATTACGTTAATCATCTTAAACTTCCCAAATAATTTCATTGGCTATCTTGAGTTTTTTGGATATTCCATTTCTAGCTTTATACTCATATATTACACTTTGACAAGCTTAACCTGGGGGGTGATCTTTTGGCATGTCAGACATTTCAAAGACGCTAGTCATAAAGATTAGCGGAAGTCTTCTTTATCCTCCTAGGGAATCCTACCTTATAACCTTGAAGGAATCTATCCTAGAGCTATTAAATAAGTTCGAATTCATAGGAATAGTTAGTGGTGGAGGTCCACTAGCCAGAGATCCGATAAAAGTACTTAGAAATTTTGATGTTCCTGAATCTATGCTTGACGTAATCGGTATTGAGGCTGCAAGGTTTAACGCCCTTGTTTTGGCTCAAAGCCTTTATCCACTTGCTCTCCCTCGAGTTCCTCGAACCCTTGAAGAAGTTTTAGAGGCTAGAAAAAGCTGGAGAGTTGTAGTTTTAGGAGGAATGCAACCCGGTCAAAGCACTAATGCGGTCTCAGTTGCACTAGCTGATGCCATCAAATCTAAGCTAATTATTAACATGTTATCTGATGTTGATGGAATATATATCCCAGCCCCGGGGGTTCCTGGAGCTGTAAAGGTTAACAGGATGAGCTGCGAGGAACTTTATGAACTCGTTAAAAACGCTCCTCAAACTGCAGGTTCTTATGAGCTTTTCGATCACACGGCCATAAACCTCCTTAAAAGAAGCAAGATATCAGTAAGGTTTGTTAACGGACAGAACCCAAAAGTGGTGCTTGATGCTTTGTCAAATGAAGGTATCGGAACTTTAGTCACCTGCCAACAATAGTTAAGATATTGGTTCCCAGAGAATTCCTAATTCGCTTGCATATCTTCTGGCTTCAACTATTTCCTCATACCTAGGTCTTCTAGCAATATCTGGCCACATCTTTGGGTATTTAGAAACTAAGTGCAAGGGTGTATACTGGTCCATTATGTTTACAAGGATCTTGTCTTTAGGCAAGTTCTTAGATATCCACCTTAGCACAGGTTTTGTACAACATTCGAGATGATTTGGCAGAACTAGATGTCTTATTATCATATCTCCCCATTCCACAGCAACTTTAAGATTTCTAGTTATGGTCTCAAAGTATCTTGGAACAGCACTAAGTCTTAAAGCACATTGATTATTTCCATATTTGAAGTCGGGAAGCCATATATCTATGATATCTAGAAGGATGTTAAGTGCCTCATAACTCATGTAGAAGTTGCTGTTCCAAAGCTGGGCTATATTAGCTCTCACATACCTCAGGCTGTCAACTATAACAAAGAGGTTGGGTGTCGGTTCTCCGCCCACATGGTTTATATTTCTAGCTCCTCTCGAAGCTAGATCATCCTGAATTCTTGCTAAGAGCTCCGAAGTAACTGGAAGACCTGTTCTAGGCTGTACTTGACTAATATCGAAGTTCTGGCAATACACACAAGTAAAGTTACAACCTCCATAGAATATTGTTCCACTAGGAACTAGAGGTGCTTCCTCCCCCATATGAAGAAATGCCGAGTGAACATAGGCGGTACCCTCAAGCCTGCATGCTCCAATCTCTCCTCTAAACCTTCTTACCATACACCTTCTTTCACAAAGCCTGCAAGGATCGGTGAGCCTCTTAGAGAGTTCAGCCTTTAAATCTAAAAATGAGACCTTAGGTTTCTCCAACTTTTCAAGCTCCTTAACGCCTAGGGAACCTTCCTTAGCCTCCTTCCAGAGACTCAAAAAGTTCTTTCTACCTTTTTCATGAAGCCTCCAGAGCTCTTTTTCCTCTAACACTTTAATTTCATCAATACCTTCAGCACCTATGTCTATGAGCCTAGCTATCTTGAACTTTGGAGGCACTCTTCCTCTCATAACTGAAAGATACCAAGAGAGCCTTTTCCTTACCTCCTCGTTTCTCCAAACAGTTAATGCGTCAGGTCTCATAAATATCCAAGACATACTTCTCTTAGCCCTCTGCCTCCTCTACATCTATAAGACCTACAGGTACAATATCCTTATCTCCTTCAATAACCTTATAGCCTTCGGGATATATTAGACAGGCGTTAGATACTATATCAAGGAACTTTTCCTCTTCGCCGCTCACTAACAATGCCCAGAGATCTAGAATTTCGTCATCTTTAATAAGGAAATGCTTAGATGCAGTACAGGGTGCTATGTCGATTCTAATCTCTGGTAAATACCTTGAAATGGGAACGACTTTCTCCCCAATATAAATTAATTGAACTCCACCATAAGCTAAAGAATAGAAAATAGACGCTAAAAGTTTATCCTTAGGCAATACACTATTTAAGTCATCTCCTTTAAAATATCTTTTAACTAAATTCATGACATTGAGTGTTTCTCGTTCTCTAGGCCTGTCATTCATAGTCGCTGTAACAGCTAATCTTCCCCCAAAAGCTATAACTAGCGGCCTTCCTATTTCAATCATCTCTTTCTCCCAATCCTCTACCTATTTGAAATTAATTAAATTAATTAGTCTATAAGGTCAAGGAAGATATTTATAAATCATAACATAGTTATTTAAAAGATCTAATTTAACATTAAATTTTTCTTACAAAGAGTTTAAAAGCCTGTCAAGGAGACCTAGTAGCTGGATATGTAAGACGACAAGAAGTCATAATATTTACTTAATTATGTGTAAGGTGCTAAAAATTGAGCAAAGAGGAAATTTCAAGGCTCAGGATAGAATTGCCACCGCTCATTAAAACTAAGGAAGGCTATCACTATTTCACCTTAGTGCTTTATATAAGAGAAGACAAGCCAGGAATATTCACAGATGTCATAGAAAGAATTAGGAAAAGGGTTGAAAGAGCGAATATTAGATGGTCATTGGGAAACTCACAGATAGGTGGAAAGGCTCTGGTCATATTGATCTTTGAGGTACCCGAAAACGAAATTGACAAGTTTAGGGACGTTTTAAACGAAATTAAAGAACTTGATTATGTTGAGAAGCTTATGGTAGATGAAAGTCCCCATGATGTTGGAGTTTATGCCCCAAGAAGAATAGAAATAGCATACGACTTCAATGGAGCAAGAACTGTAGTTATTTCAGCAGACTTCTTAAACCGTATGGTGGAGGCTATAGGTCAAGGAGGGGATCCTATAATAACCTCTCTAGTTAATACGACCCTTTACAGAACCTCATACTTTAGAGGTTTTTCGATGGCGGAGGAGCTGAAAACTACACTCTTTCTGGAGGGCAAGGAGCTGGTAGACGCTGTTCTTAGAGAATTCAAAGCACTAGGCTATTTTAGTGACTACTCACTAAATGAAATTGATGGAAATGTTGAAATAGAGTTTAAAGACCTAGTGCTAATGCCTTCAAAAAGGATTGAAAACCCTCTGATTTTAGGAACAATAGCAGGTATATTAGACTCAGCATATGGTTCGGAGTTCAAAGTAGAAATAACTGATTTCAAGAAGGTAAGTTCGGAGTCCTATCATGCCAAACTTTTGTGTAAGCCTGTAGAGGAGCCTTTGGAAGAATCATCATCCGAGGAATCGAGAGGTAAGAGGCGAAGATCTTTCTTACGCCGACGTCAGAAATAGATCGTGTCGTCGACTGGTATGAACTCTATGGGTTTTTTACTCCAAGCAGTTAAGTAAATGTATCTATATAGGCCCTGAGAAGTCCCCTTGGGCACAACTTTTATTTGATAAATCGGTAGGTAGACCATTTTTATGTTAACGATGACTACTGATAGAAGCGACTCTGATATAAGTCTAACAGTTCCAGGGGAGACCCTTGGCTCAATAAGTTCGCACTTAATATTTTTGTTATGGCTGTTACCAAACTCTTGAGAGGATTTGTAAAACAGGTAAGCTTTTTTAAAAGAGTCTAGATTCGGGATTAACTTAGATACCTTTATACAGATCGCTCTCCCTTCTTTTTTGATCTCTCCCAACTTTAAGCTTGTTACAACGTTCTTTAACCTTCTCCACATACCTTCCCCATATAGTCCCACTACCTCCTTTCTGCAAACTTTTCTTCCCTGTACTTCCCCTAAGATTCTGAGGACTTCCGGAGGTAATGAAGAGACCTCTTCTCCTACCTCTCTAAGCTTATTGTTTATTAAAGCTGTGGGCAGCCCCGAATATGCTGAGAAGAGCATTTTAACTTCTGAATAGTAATTACTTTTGTTTCCTGACCTTCTTATGCCTAAAGAGTCGTAGAAAGGATAGGTTATACACCTGAGGCCTTCTATCTTCTCAAGCTTCAGAAAGAAGATACCTTTAAGGAAGCGTCTTGAAAACTTCAGCGCAGTCTTCAGATCATACGATGGGACTATCTTAGTCACATTCAACGGTCTTCTTAATATATTAATAGACTTCTCTATATCCTCTTGATCAAATAAGATTACGCCAAGCCTTTTTGCCATTTTTATAGCTCCTAAAGTGAAGCCACTCGCAGAGACCACAACGCCTCTATAAGCACCTATATCTTCCACAATTTCGGCTACCTTCATTATAACATCCTTACTTACAGGTTTTTCTAGATTCTTAACCTCAATTACCTCCTTGCTTTGATTATTTAGAAAAACTAGAAAATCTATCTCATGCAAAGCACCAGAAAGACCTCTTACCCTTACGTTTCTTCTATACTTCATACCCATAAGCTTAAGGTAATATTCAACTAAGTCCTCAAGCTCCTTACCTTTTTCATTAGGATTCCATTTCATTTTTCTTCAATAACTAATTTAAACGGTAATACTAGAAATATTCTGCTGCTATATACTTTAAAAGTCAAAAGGAAAAATCTATCGTAATGAAGTTAATTGATTTACAAACATTAAATAAGATTATAATATTCTCGACCTTTCTAGATGACAGTCATGCCTTTAACTACCGTTAAACTTATTTGCTCCTATAAACATATATAAAATTTGGGTCACGTTTTAGGGTGGTCCTGAAATGGTAAACATGACAAACAGAAAAATTCAAAAATTAGGTAGCTCAAGCCTTGTTATAACAATACCAAAAAGTTGGGCAACGAGACTAGGCCTTAAAGCTGGCGATAAGGTTGTGGTTGTTGATGAAGGAGATCATTTAAAGATAATGCCCTATGACCCCTTAAGTACTTCCAACAAGACCACAATTAGATTACCCTTTAAGAAAGTTCTTGAAAATGAAGAGGTAACAAAGTCCTTAATTAAATGCTTATATTTATGTGGCATTGAAAGGGTGGAGCTCTTTCATGTCACTGGAAACGGGAACAGCGTTGAAAACTTAGCAAAAATATTGGAAAGGACCACACTATGTAAACCCTTTAAGTTAAACAAAATATCCAGAAGCGTTATAGAGCTAAAGTTTAAGTGCCCTCAAGGAGATCCTAGAAGTAGCTTAAAAGTCCTAAATTCAAAGATTCATGAGATATTAACTGATATGGCGTTTGGAGCTCTTGGAGATGAAGAGAAAAAGAAAAAAGTCCTCGAAAAAACTGATGAGCTTAAAAGGTTTATAGATGAAAATGTTAGGAGTATTCTTCATTTTGCTAACAGGTTGGGATCCAATGACACGGGCATGTGTGGATTTCTCTTTCTAATATCAAGTTTGAGATCCGTTGGAAACATTATAGAACTTATGGCCAGATCCCTGCAAAGTATAAAGGACCCTAGAGCTGTTGGCTATATCAGTGCTTTAAGGGCAGCACTTAGTGACGTTCTTGGTGGTGTTGCTGCTGGAAGTTTTAGAAGAATATTAAGGGCGAGAAGCCTATCACTAAGGATAAAGTCCATTATGGAGAATCAAAAGGAAAAGAATAACATATTTTATGGCCTCCTTCTGTCTCTCAGCACACTAATAATTTCTTTAACAGAGGAGGCTGTTTGCTCCTTATTTATAGTGAGGTCTTAAATTCTAAGAAAATTGAAATCAAAAGGAGATGCCACAGTTCGCCGAAGTTACGCCTCATCATTATTCAGATCCCGGATTCTCGCACATTCTGTGGCAATTATTTTCCTAAGTTCTAGGGCACTTTTATTTTCTGATAAAGCTCCTCTCTTCGAAGTTCCAAAAGGGGTAAAGATTTTCTAACCTCCTTCAGCCTATCAAGATCAATATTTATTTCGAGATAATTAGAGCTTGGGCCAGCATTAGCTATTGTAAAGCCTAGAGGATCAACTATCATACTCCCCCCAGTAAAAGCCCCTTCGCTAAGTGCAACTACAGTCAGAAAGATAGTGTTTTCATGTGCACGACTTCTCGAAAGAAAGTCTAACATTGCTTCTTTCAGAGGTCCTCTATACCAAGCCGCAGGGACGGCTACTAACTCCGCCCCTCTAAGGGCCTCGTACCTAAAAACTTCTGGAAATCTCAATTCAAAACAAACAGCTAGTCCTATATTCACGTTGCACAGCCTCTTCGGCTCAAAAAGGGAGTTGCCAGCCTCAAACTTCTCGGACTCCTTATAACCAAATGCATCAAACAAATGAGTTTTATCATAGTAGGATAAGATCTCACCCATATTGTTTATTAAAACTACTGTATTGCGAGGCTTACTATAACCTTTTCTGAAAAGGGTTCCAACCAGACAAACGCCTTTTTCTTTGGCCAACCTTATAAGTGACCTTAACCAGATGCCTGGGTTGTCTATATCTTCAGCTATTTTAAGTAGGTCTTCAGAACTTAAATTTGTTGGATCGATCATTGCATACTCAGGCATTATAACAAGATCCGCCTCTTTTATCCTCTTAGAGAAATGATCGAGAGCCCTTAAGGACCTCTCCAACTGGTTTGAAGCTGGAAGTTGTAGAAGTCCTATGTTTAGCTCCCTCAATCCCACTCTCCTCTTTTTATTGCGTCTACCATTCCCAGAAGGCTATTAACTATGAACTCCCCTTTTAGAAAATCACTTCCGTATTGCATTAATATTTTTACATTGTTATCTTTCTCCGCTAGAAGCTCAATTATTTTATTGATATCATCAACACCTTCCTTTATGGCTCTTGAAATAGTTTCAAGCCATAGGACAGTTTGATCTTTATGATTTTGAATAAGAACGTCAAAAGGCTCTCTTAGACCGAAGTGAGTAGGGGCTATGTAAAGAGCTTTAGGAGACAAATTTATCATCTTATCAAGGCTTTCTAAGTAAAGTTTTGGTTTAAAGATAGGAGGTGTCGTAGGAGCCTGAACAATCTTGTTGTTTACATCCAGAATCACCCCTGCAGAATCACCAGTAAACATCACTTTTTCATCTAAAAGAAGTATGCTCATGTGATGACTTGCATGCCCTGGTGTGTATATAAATTTAAATTTTCTATGACCTAGGTTTATTTCCTCACCATCCTGTGGAACAAATATCTTATCCTCTGGCACAGGTTCTGGTTTTCCATAAAGCTCAGCAACCTCACCCAGAACCTCTTTACTGGCGTTCCAAAGCTTCTCCGGATTTACTAAATGCTTTGAGCCCCTAGGATGGACGAAAACCTTCTCCACAGGATAATCCTTAACAAGTAGACCTGTAGAACCTGCATGATCTATGTGAATATGTGTAACTATCACATATCTGACCCTGAGGCCTCTTGAATCTAACCACTTTTTAAGATTTCTATAACCACTTGAGGGCCCTGGGTCTACAATAACTACATCTCTTTCGTTAACTTTAATTATGAATGTCGAGATCACTCCTGGAAGATCGTCAATTAGATCAACCACGAAAAGGTTTTTCTCTACTTTACTCATTATTTGGTCCCCTAGGAATAAATGGAGCCAATTAAATTAGTTTTTATCCTTTCAGATCAGGAAAACCCCACCCTCCTCATTCCCTCGGCTTGGACAGCGGATCTTCATCAGCTAAGGAGCGATACTAATAGATTAAAAGAAAAATAATAGGTTTAACTGCTCTGGGCTTCAGCTCTTTTTCTCTCCTCTCCAAACATCTTGTCAGCCTTAGTCGGTATTAGGTGTCTTAAAGTTATCTTAATTCCGTCAACCTCTATTGTGACAGGTTCCTTCTCTATAGCCTCGTAATCAATGTCTGGCCTCACAGGCTTCACCTCAGGAGGTAGGGGCTTTCTAGGCTTCCATACCTTAGGTGCCGAGGCTGTTCTTGCTGTCTTCTTTCTCCACATCCCTAACTTCCACTTATAAAGTATATGTCTTAATCTTTGAATGGCTTGTGCAGGGTCTACGATCTTAGGACATACCATACTGCAAGAGCCTGCATAGTGACATCTGTGGCATCCGTGCTCCGTATCAACAATCTTGAGCCTGATCTCAGGCTTCTCATCTCTAACATCTAAAACATATCTAGCTGCATATGCAAGGGCTTGAGGACCTAAGTATTCAGGATCTGCAGCTGCAACTGGACAGGCAGCATAGCACAAGCCACAGCTTATACATAAACTGTATTCGTAGATGTCTAAATACTCCTCAGGGCTCATGATATACTGATCGTAGGGTTCCTCCCTCTCAGCTTCGTCATTTCTCAAAAGATATGGCTTAACGCTTCTATGTTTCTCAAAGAAGTTTGTGAAGTCCGTTAAGAGATCTCTTAACACAGGGAAGTTGTAGAGTGGCTCTAAGGTTATCACAGGGTTATTTTCAGTAGCCACCTCTGCTATCTGCGTTTGACAGGCGAGTCTAGGCATACCGTTAATTATCATTCCGCAGGATCCGCATACACCCATTCTACAGCTGTACCTCATGACTATTGTGTGATCTATCTTGGCTTTAATTTCAAGGAGTGCGTCAAGAACTGTCATGCCTCTGTGTGGCTTTATCTTATATTCTTGCCACCAAGTCTTGCCTGTGGTGGGGCTATATCTACGTATCCTTATTGTAACCTCCTTAGGAGGAACTTTTGTTGCAGCCTTTAGATCCGAAAGTGCCACGTTAATCACCTCACTTAGGTAACGTAGGTGCAGGCAATGCTATAACAGTGTAAGTGGCAATTGAAGCGAATATGATGAATAGTATCCAGAAGAGTGCGTCCCAAACCTTTTCCCTCCGGCGACCTGGCAACCATTCATATAGCATTCCTCTTATTCCATTGAGGCCGTGGAAAAGTGCGACGTAAGCTAAGAGAAGAAGCCCTATGCCCCATGCACCTTTCAGTCTACTATAGAACGTACTTGGGCTAAGACTTTGTTCATAAGATTGATGTGTTACTGGAGGGAACCTCTCAATCAGATGACCGGTGAGCACTGCAATAAGTATTATTGCAGTAATATATTGCCATATGGCTAATCTTGAGGCATTACCCATTATTAAATCACCCCCAAACTCCAAATATTATAAGACCAGAAAGTACCCAGAAAATTGCTGCAAGAATAAATACTGCATAGAGCAGCTTTCTCTGGCAACTCTTTGCCGTAGGCGGTATGTAAGGGGGCTTTGGTCTTTCAGGCTTTCCGATGCAAACACCGAAAAACTCAGTTAGCAAAAGCCTGATACCGTTAAGTCCATGATAGAACACACAGCCAGCAACTATAAACTCTCCAATATGATTGGCCGGGTTATTAAACGAAGCCATTAAGCTTTGCCAGGAGGACCAACTATGATGATATGCTGGCACATCCGTAACAAGTATGTGAAGAAGTAAATAGAACAGTATTATAGCGCCAGTAACCCTGTGTAAAACGAACGCCAGCCTCTCAGGATGATTCCTGACCCTTATAAGCCAAGGATTAAGGCTAGCTCTCCAAAAACCAGGCAAATTCCTGAAGGTTTTAACAACACCATTTAGGCCTCCCTTTTCTTCTTTACTCACCTTAATCACCTACAACAATTAAAACGTCATATCAAAAATAAATTAAGCCAATAAGATCAGTATTTTCTCTCTATAGGCAACCATGTTGTTATCCTTACTGGCTCATATGTTATCGACACGTCGTCCTCCGCATATCTCGTTATTATAGTGTGCTTAAGCCAGTTCTCATCGTCTCTCTTTGGATAATCAAACCTATAATGAGCCCCTCTACTTTCTGTCCTATTTAGGGCGGCTGAAGCCACTGCCAGTGCAACATCTAAGATATTAGCAGTCTCTAGAGCTGCGACAAGATCTGTGTTATAGATCCTCTCCTTATCTTCGACATAGACCTTCTCTCTAAACAGTTTTCTGTACTCCTTTATTTTGGCCAATCCTGTAGCCATTCCGTCACCATCTCTAAAGACGTAGAAGTACTTACCCATTATTGTTCTTGTGTTATCTCTAATCTCGTAGCTTGGTATCCCTGACTCTCTCTTAAGGAAGCCCCAGACCCAGTCCTCCTCCTTTTTTGTCCTCTCGGGCTCGGGTCCCTTGACGTCGTTCTCGCTAACTTTAAGAGCGTATTCAGCTGCCAAGAGTCCAGTTATCCTTCCTGATACCAAACACTCGGCTGTGCTGTTGGTTCCTAACCTATTAGCTCCATGCAGACTTGCACAGGCAGCCTCTCCAGCAGCAAAGAGACCCCTTATCCACTTTCCTTCAACATCAAGAACCTTATAGAAGGTATCAGTCCTTATGCCCCCCATGGTATAATGAGCTACAGGCCTTACAGGTATAGGCTCTTCAACAGGATCTACTCCCGCGTATCTTATTGCAATTTCCCTTATGGCAGGCAACCTTTCATTTATCTTTTCCTCTCCAAGGTGCCTCAGGTCAAGCAATACATACTCAAGACCGCTCTCTTCATGTTTGAAGCCTCTACCCTCCATAATCTCTGTCATCATTGCCCTTGACACGACATCCCTTGGTGCGAGCTCCATTTTTTGAGGTGCATATCTTGCCATAAACCTCTCTCCCTTGTTGTTTATAAGATAACCTCCTTCCCCTCTTGCACCTTCAGATATGAGTATTCCAGAAGGTATTAGACCCGTAGGATGGAATTGAACAAACTCTATGTCCTTGAGAGGTATTCCAGCTCTCCAGGCCACGGCATAAGCATCGCCAGTAACGGTATGAGCATATGTTGTAAAGTGATAGAGTCTACCTCCACCTCCCATAGCTATTATTGCTGCCTTTGCCTTAAAGAGATAAAGCTTTCCTTCCCTAAGGTTTATTGCATATACCCCTCTAAAAGCCCCATCTTCAACGACAATGTTTGTTATGAACCACTCATCATACCTTTCCCATCCATCATATTCAAGAAGTTTATTGTAGAGAGTTTGCATTTCATAGAAGCCTGTCTTATCGGCGGCAAATGTTGCTCTAGGAAAGCTATGGCCTCCAAAAGGCCTCTGGGCTATTTTGCCATCGGGCCTTCTGCTCCAGGGCATCCCCCAATGATCAAGAAGCAATATCTCCGTCGGCATGAGCTTAACGAAGTTCCATACAACATCTTGATCGGCCAAGAAGTCCGCTCCTTTAACCGTATCCCAGGCGTGAAGCGCGAAGCTATCACCCTCCTCAGGGTAAAGAACGGCAGCTGTTCCCCCCTCAGCAGAAACGCTATGACTTCTCATTAGGTGAACCTTACTTATAATTCCGACATTGACCTTTTCTCCATACTTTCTCTTTATCTCGACTGCCGCTCTTAGCCCTGCTATTCCTGATCCAAGTATAAGTACATCGTGGTAGATAGTCTCAGCTACAGCCAAGGCTTGCACCCTCTTCTCGACCATAAATTCACAGATCTAGAGTAAATAACTCTCATCCTTAAAAAATAAGTACTTTAACAGGTGAGAGATAAGAAAAATATTTTAAGGCTTCTTTGCTATTATACCACCACTAACATTATCAAATTTAATTATATAAAAACCTACCCTCTTCAGTCTTGCTGCAACCGACCCCTGAATATTTATCCTTCTGAGCCTGCCGCTCTCACCTGTATAATGGTAAAGCACTCCACCACTTTTTAAAAGTCTAAATAGTTTCAAGTAAAAGTCTTGAGAATATAAAATGCCTGAACTTTTCGATATACGTGGAGGATCGTGAATGATTTTATCATAAAAGTTACTTGGAAGTTCATCAACAACCTCAAACGCGTCACCCAAGATTATAACAATGTTCTTACTTTCAAGCTCTCTGCTCCAAGGATTTCTCTCAGCGACCCATAACACATTTTCATCAACTTCTATACTAGTTACTAAGGCACCCCTTCTCATACTCATTATTGCTGTATAGCCAAGTCCTGTACAGATGTCAAGAACTTTCTCCCTAGGTTTAACTCGAGCCATTTTAACTTTTCTTTTGGCATCCTCTAAAGGATTTAAATCTTTAACCTTATGCATGTGTATTCCGTTTATTTCTATGGTAGTGACATTCTTCTCTACGGCTTTTAGTTTGTAATAGCCTTTTTTGCTTCTAACCTCCACAAGGTAAATATTGTTATTTTCAAAGGCAAGCACTCCCCTATTATTGATAACCTTTTTTAGCAAACTTGGGTCTTTTTCAATAATTTTTTCAATAAGAAATGCTTTCCTTTCCTCGAGTTGAGCCTTAACAAAGTACTTTTCTACATCATTCTTAGTAATTACGATCTCAGGGACATATTTATAGTCAAATATCTCTACCATGGTTATCAGACTTCAAAGGAGGGAAGTTATTGTTCGCTCTTTGGCACGGGAGAAAGAAGCCCCCTCCTTTCAAGTAACTTAAAGAACTCTCTCATCCAGAAGTGTATGTCGCCAGGATATCTAGATGTAACTAAATTTCCGTCTACCACAACAGGTTCATCAACCCAAATACCTCCAGCAGCCTCTATGTCATCCTTTATACCCCAATAGCTTGTTAGCCTTCTACCTCTAACCTTTTTTGCACTGATCAATAGCTGAGGGCCATGGCATATTGCGGCCACGGGCTTATTTTTCTCCATGAAATGAGCCACTATATCAACAGCCTTCTTGTCTGTCCTTATTCTCTCTGGACCTCTGCCTCCTGGAAGAACTAAGACGTCAAACTCCTCTGGATCCACATCATTAAACTTAAGGTGGACATTAACCACGTAACCATGTTTACCTTTGAGTTCGCCTGACTCCTTACTTGCAAAGAGCGTTTCAAATCCGGCCTCCAGCAACCTGTAGTAAGGGTAAAGAGCTTCTATATCCTCAAATTCCGGCCCAACTAATATTAATGCCCTAGGCATAGAGACCCTACCTCAAGCTACCCAGTAGCTCTAAAAGGTTAAGAAGAAATAAGGATTTTGATGAAAACATACCTAAACTAGCGATGAGGAGTGTGGTGGACTCTGAGCGGCCGCCTCCGAGTGGCAGCAATGAGGACTAGGAGCCCACCGAGCTCCTAACATTAAAAACTTGAACCACCTAACGACGCAACATTAAAGCGCTAACAAATAAAAACAGCATTAGAAATTTTTATTTTTGTAAGCCGTTTCAGCTTTGCTAGGTGAATCCCTTGCTATATACAAAACCTCCTAAGGTAAACAGTTTTAAGGGAGATGTATTTAAGAGCGACCTAAAGGCTCTTGTAATTCCAGTCTTCCAGAAAGAAGGGAAACCTCTTGTGGATGGTATTGTAGAGGAGGCTAACACCTTTGTTAACAATGCCCTAAAGAATGCTATTGATTTAGGACAATTTAAGGGTGAGGTTTCAGAAGTATTGAAAACTTTTGCGGAGAATAGGCTAATAGTTTTTATTGGTCTAGGAGATCTTTCTGCAAATAAAGAGAACAAAATGGAAAACATAAGAAGAAGTTATGCAGCTGCTGCAAGAGCTCTAAAGGATTCCTTTGATAGAGCTCTCTTTACGGTAGATGATGAAAAGCTAGATAATGACCTTAAGAGAGAAGCCATTATAGGAGCTCTTCTAGGTTCTTACAGTCTCGAAGTTTTCAAAAACGAAAAGAAAAACAAGTTAAAAGAGGTATACTTTAACGTTGAGGAATATATAATAAACGAAGCTGTCGCTATTGCGGAAGGAGTCTATCTGGCTAGAGATCTAGCCAATGCTCCTCCAAACGAAGTGGCCCCTCCAAAGCTTGTTGA
This sequence comes from Acidilobaceae archaeon, assembly GCA_026995555.1. Lineage (GTDB taxonomy): Archaea > Thermoproteota > Thermoprotei_A > Sulfolobales > Acidilobaceae > JALWTO01. The sequence continues at coordinate 17,874 of JALWOJ010000034.1, forward strand.
AAAAGTTAAGGAGCTTTTCAAAGGTCTCAAAAACGTTGAAATAAAAGTGTTTGATTATGATGATTTGGTTAAAAAAGGATTTGGTGGGATAGTAAGTGTTGGCAAGGGAAGTGATGAGAAACCGAGACTCATTATACTCAAATATAAAGGGTCTCAGAAGGATGAAAAGCCATTAGCTATAGTTGGAAAGACCATAGTCTTTGACAGTGGAGGAATAAATCTGAAGCCTTCACAATCATTGTTTGAGATGAGAGCTGACAAAGCGGGAGGGGCCACTGCCCTTGGAGTTCTTTGGTCTGTTGCAAAGCTCTCACTTCCTATAAACCTAGTTGTTCTAATACCAGCAGCAATAAATGTGCCAAGTGGAAGTAGCTACCTACCCAGCGACGTCATAAAAATGTGGGATGGAACCTACGTGGAAGTTACTAATACGGATGCTGAAGGTAGATTGACCATCGCTGACGCTTTAGCATATGCCGCTAAGGAGTTTGACGCCAAGGAGATAATAGACTTGGCTACGCTAACTGGGGCAGCCTGGATAGCTCTAGGTCCTCTAATAGCTGCTTACTTTACTAGGGATGAGGATCTTTCGAAGCTAATAGAGAAAGCATCCAGAATTACCGGTGAAAAACTTTGGAGACTGCCCATGGAGGATTCATACAAAAAGCTCTTCTCCAGGAAGGCGCCTCTGGGTGACGTTGCTAATGCCGTGGCAAGGGCTGGAGGGGCTATAACAGCTGCTCTCTTCCTTGAAAGATTCGTCCATGGCAAACCTTGGATACATCTTGACATAGCAGGGCCTGGAATAGGTTCCGATGCTCAAGGTCTTGCCCCTGAGTATTGGCCGCAAGGAATAGCTCCAGGGTTCGGAGTCAGACTGCTAGTAGAATATTTGAAAAATAAAGTTTCGAAGAAAAACTAGTAGTTAAAGAATTTCATTCCTAAGATTTTTGCTATTTTCTCCAGATAATCTAAGACATCCCCTTTTATAAGAACGTGATGATTACTTACAGCTTTTTCAGTGAAGGGTCTAGGATCTTTTTCTTCAAGTCTCATGACGACCTGTGTCCTACAGCGACCGCCAGATAGCGTTCCTGAAGCTGTCACAAGAACCCTGGCAGCCGCTAAGATTTTATAGTCGGGCGATATCGCCGCTATTGTATAAGTTCCCTCTCTTAAGGTTCCAGAGACTGCGTAAGGATTTCCACTCTCGAAGTGGGGGATAAGGGTTGCATAGGTGGTAAGGCTTATTGCGACAGTGCAGTGAGCCCCTATGAGAATATTATTATGATAATCGCTAGGATTAAATATCCATCCTGGCGCCTTAGTGAGGTTCTGAGCTACAGCTAGAAGGATGAGACTCCTGAGATCAGCCTCACATGCAGCAGGTATTCCTTCACTTAAGAGGAGAGATAATGTAAGACAGGGGGTGAACTTGTACTTAACTATAAATGGGAAACAGTCGATTGCGAATGCATTAGCCTCGTTTTCTTTCAACAACTCCTTTGAAACTTTATAAAGTGAAAGAGGTCCTTTAATGAGAGAGAGATCCGATCCCGTTATATCAATTTTCTCCACAACTTTTCTAAGATCATAGTCTTCAATCTTTACATTTTTAAGTCTCTCCTCTATGACATCTATCCCTATTGTTTGAACTTTTCCCGAAATTCTTTCAAAGGACTCTATCTCTTTCTTCTCTAGTTCACCAACCACTACTACTTTCAAACTCTTAATGTATTCGTAGAGATCAGCGATCTTAACTATACGTTCCAAATGTACCTTACCGAAACTGGGAACGTGGAAATGAATTATCAAGTTCTCCCCCTTAACTCTCAATCTAGACGTTGCAGAGAGAGCGCTAGGCAGGCTGTTATGATATGGATGAGAAACTAAAATTATAGGAAAGCCTTTAACCTTCTCACTTATCTTCCTTATTAATCTACTAGTGCCACCTGTCAATATGAATATTATGGGGACTTCGTTTATATCAATCTTATCAACCTCACTAATGTCAGCTAGAAAGGTCTCAAGACTAAACCCAAGTTCTCTAAGTGAATCTGAAAGTTTTGATATAAGCCCTCCTAAATATCCTTCCCCATGAAGCTTACTAGCTACGGCTAAAAATTTCATTCAGGACCCCAGAACGACCTTGCAGGCTATTCAATATATAGTTTAACGTTACTTAAGAACATGCATACTGTCATTTAGAGGACCTTAAATAGTACTCTATCATTATTAACTACAGCTTCTATCTTTCCTTCATCCTCAAGCCACGATAAGATCGAAAGTAAGGTTGTCCTGTTAAGAAAGATCTGCCTTGGAGTTAATTGAGCTTCGGATAGCTCCTTTGTGGCTAGAACAGCAAGTTTATCCAGATCGATGGGTCCCTTCTCAGAAATGGTCCTATATACGTACTCATAAACTGTTTTGACCCTTAAGAGATTCTCTTTGATTAAGGTCTTTGCCCTTCCCTTTTCAGCTATAGGTCCGTGACCAGGGACTATTTTATAGCCATCGTTAACATACTCCTCAAGTTTTCTCAAACTCTCTGCCCAAGATCTTAGATCTGAGGCGAAAGGAATTCCAAATCTTTTGAGCACCTTTTCGCCAAGAATGGAATCGCCTGCGACAAGCACCTTATCATCTTCCACAAGAAATCCTGTATGACCTGGCGTATGCCCATGAAGATCTATAGCCCTAATCTTGGGAAAAATTTCCTCGTTCCATTCAATGATGTCTGTCACCTTAAAGGTTACGGAAGGCATTGATGCGAATTTCTTAGTAACGACGCCTCCATAAACAACGTTAAACCTTAACTCCAGGCTTTCTATAAGCCCTATGCAGAGTCTATGGGCAATAACCCTTCCCTTAAAATCTTTAATATCTTGAAGGGCTGCAAAATGATCCGTATGGCCATGGGTTAGTGCGACAGCAAAGATTTTGCCTCCAAGCTTTTTCACAGAGTCTTCTATGATGTGCCCCCTATTCTCGCCTATACCAGGATCTATGACCAAAAAATCATTGTCAACGTCAACAATCACGGTGTTGGGACTTCCTGGCAAAACCCAAGTTCGCTCTCCTAACTTTCTTAACCCTTTACTCTTCATAAAATCCACCAACAGGAATCAAACTTAATGATAAGTAATAACTTTTAGGAGAAAAACTATAAGATAATAAAACATTCAAAATATACTTTATGATATCACTAAATCAGCTACCATACTATAACTATGGATAGTCAAACCCCTCTCATGCTAGATTACTAACAATTAGAGCCTAATTAGAGCTCCAAACTCTTTAAGCGAAAAGTGTTTCATCACAACATTGAAAAGGTTATCTTAATCTCCTTTACACATGATAATCGTAAAGGAGATAATGTAAAATTGTAGTGTGGTTCATAATTAATGCCAGAAAATCTGAAAGTTTGAGTAAAAATAAAACAATATATAATACGTTACTTTAAGCAAGAGGAATTAAAGTTTATTAATTAATTAAATATAATTAATAGAATCAGTGTTGGACATGGAGACTTTACTTTGGTTCTTCACGGGAATTCTTGCAGCTGAAATGGAATATTGGTTAGGAATAGGTTTCGGGCTTGGCGCTAGCCTAATTATGATTGTGATTGCTGGAGAAGATCCACGCCTTGTCGCATCGACAATAGCCCTAACTCAGCTTATAATGACACCTCTTGCCTTAAGCCTACAGAGAAGAGTAGGAAACCTAGATTTAGACATTAAAGATCCTATTAACCTGAAACTAATACTCTCTCTTTCATTATCTTCTACTTTATCAATAATGACAACCGCGATCCTTGTGAAAAGGGTAAACGTTAATGTTGCAAATAAATTGTTTTCACTATCATTGATCATATTAGCCATATTAATATTAATGAACAATAAACAAAATATTGCAAAGAAAAATCACCTCCCATTATCAGTAGTATTAGGTATGCTTGGTGGTATGATTAAAACACTCGTGGGAGGAGGTTACACCCTTGTAATAGTCCTAGCACAAAAACTTTTAGGTATTGATGTTAGGAATTCAATATCGCTAACACCACTTATTAAGGTTCTGCCTTTTTCACTATTAGTTGTTGTTTACTCTCTTTCAGGTTACTTTAATGTAAAGTTTCTCGTAGCTACCATCTTAGGAAGCCTCTTAGGTATGCCTATTGCCGCAAATCTTCTTAAAGAAACGTCGAAAAAGTTAGAAAACAACAGCTATTACTCCTATAGTTTGATAGTAATTTTAATAGTGAGCGCTTTAATTAAGGTGATCTAGCAAAGTTTCCTAAATGTATCCTAAACTTCTTAGCCTCTCCTTTACCTTTTCTTCATCTTCCTCGCTTAAAGGGGTTTCCTCTTCCTCCTCGAGAATTTCTTTTAAAAGAAATTCGATCAGTTCTTCAACATTGTTGAATCCTCCTTGTTCTTCAATAAACTTCTTGGCCTTTTCATATAATTCCTTTGATATTTCAACTTTAACTTTTTCACTCAAAGTACTTCACCTCCTTTACTTAACGTCTTAAGCGCTAGCTAAAAACGATTTCACTTAAGGTATCTTTTATGTGAGTTATATCGATCATTCCCTTGTCTCCACTTGATATCGTCCCTTCAGGATCATATATAGAGAAGACACCGATCCAATCATGAACAGCATCGTCAGGACCTCTATCATTTTCTGGAAGGTAGTTGCTAGACCATCCTATGGTTCCTGCAGCTCTCCACCAAAGATCATCAAGATAAACCATAAGATCTGGAGGATCCCCTCTTACCTCAGGATAAAGCTCCGATGGGCGATAAACCTCATTTTTCCACTTTTCTCCATTTTCTCCCCTAATCTTTTCTATGTCCTTTCTCAACTGGTTGATAGTATCCTCATAATACTTTAATTCAACAACTCCTTTCTTCTCCCTGCCTTTAAGATTTATGAAAACTCTGCTGTAATAACCGCCCCAAGCCCAAGCTATTGTATGCTCCCAATCTATAAGATTTTCCTTTAGTTCAGTTCCTGGCTTCAATTGATCTTTATTAACTTTGAGCTTCAGATAATCGTTGTCTATGAGCCACTGATTTATGGCGAATGCTCCTTTCATAGCTTTAATACCGTGATCACTGACTATAACAATTACTGCATCTTTGGGAAGCTTTTTGTGAAGCTCCTCGAACCATTGATCTATTTTTCTGTAAAGCCTGGGAATTACATTACTGTAATGAGGATGCTCTGTATATCTAGGATGTTCCTTATCGAAATACTTCCAAAAAGCGTGATGCGCTCTATCGACAGCTATCTCCACATAAAGGAAAACTTCCCACTGCTTCTGTGTGGCTAAATACAGCACTTGCCTCTGATGATTTTCAAGCATGTGGAAAAGATCAGAAGCAACCTTATCCTTGTTTTCACTCCTGTAAGTAATATCAAATATCGTAGGACCAACCGTTCTCTCTAGCTCCCTCTTGAGCCATGGTGGAAAGGTATAAGGTTTCTCCCTATTAGGAGTAGTGAAATCTGTAACCATGAAACCATTAAGAGGTTTAGGAGGATACGTGGGGGGGACTCCATAAACTCCTACTTTCAATCCTTTTTTTGAAGCTATACTCCAGAGCGTTTCTTGCTTTATATATTTACTGTTCACAATGTAGTAATTGAAGTCTCCGGGCTTTCTATGCCTAAAACCATAGATCCCCAACTCTCCTGGCGTCTTTCCTGTAAACATAACCATCCATGCAGGGACAGTTATTGGAGGATAACAACTTCTCATTAAGTATCTAGCCGATTCTTCTACTAGAGTTTTTATGTAACTAAATGAATTGTTGTCCATGCCTTCGTATAAAACCTTAGGGGGCATCGAGTCTAAGCCTAGTACGAAGAGTTTCCTAACCAATCCAACCAGCCAACTTGGTCTATAGATATGATGATTTATATAGTTACTAGAGGTTTAGTTTTAAAATCTTAGAAGAAACTTCAAGATGTCACAAATGAATTTTACTTATTTTCGCGTCAAACAAACGGATTAGGATGTCTTAATACAACTTCTGCAACCTCAGGCCTCATCATATATTCAGGAGGTCTCTCCCCCCTTCTTATCATTTCTCTTATTTTGGTTCCACTCATTCTTATCCTATATTTTTCGCTATGAGGACATATTTTCTCGTTGACCATACCACCACATTTCTTACAATAGAACGCTTCTCTAACAAAGAGAGGGGTTATTCCAAGATCAGGAAATTCCTTAAATATTTCCCAAGCCTCATAAGGTCCATAATAATTCCCAACTCCCGCATGATCCCTTCCTACTATGAAATGCGTTGCACCGAAATTTTTCCTGACAATTGCATGAAATATTGCTTCTCTAGGACCTGCATATCTCATTTCCATTCTAAGAACACTAAAAACTACAGCATCTTTAGGGTAATAATTCTTTATCAGAGCTTGATAGGCCTCCACTATGACTTCATCTTTGTAATCACCAGGTTTTTTCCAACCGACGAGCGGATTAATGAAGAGACCGTCAACAAACGTAAGGGCAGCCTTTTGAACATATTCATGTCCTCTATGTGGAACATTTCTTGTTTGGAAGGCTGCTATTGTTTTCCAGCCCTTTAGTTCGAACAAAATCCTTGTCTCCTTTGGCCAAAGTCTAAATTTTTCAAATGGTTCTGGAATTTCAGATATAAGATCAATAGGACCGCCAACTAACATTTCCTTTCTTTTCATGGTCTTAAAGACGCCTGGATGCTCAGGATCTATTGTTCTAAAAACCTTAAATGCATATCGTTTCTTATCCCACTTGTATATCTCTTCCACCCTTAAAAGGGCAATGGGAGAATTATTGTAATAAAGAGCTACGTCATCTCCTTCTTTAACATCAGAAATTTCTTTTTTATCAACATCAAGAACTATAGGTATTGTCCATGGGAGATCGTTGCTCAACCTCATTTCTTCTAGAACATGCTCATAGTCTTCTTTGTTCATAAAACCTTCGAGCGGACTATAAACGCCGTGTGCTATATTCATAACATCGGCTGCAAGGCTAGAGTTTAGAATTATTCTTGGTAACTCTCTGGCCTCATCCAACAACCTTTCTCTTCTGGAACTAGAAACAGTTCTATCAATAAGCTTTCCTCCGTGAGGTCTAGAAACCAACAACCCTCACCTCAAATATAGCCCAATCTTTTTAATCTCTCTATTATTGCCTTTTTCTCCTCCTCACTTATACTATCACTCCTGATTTTCTCCTCCTCCATTTCAGAAATCACTTCTCTCAAAACATAGACTACAAATTGAGAGACACTAGTAAATCCTGTACCTTCTATTAATTTTCTAATTCTTTCATAAAGACTTATAGGAATGGAGACTGTTGTGTATTTAATCTTTCTCTGGTCTGCCAAGAGCTATCTCCTAGTTTTCTCAAGACAAGCATGGTTAATTAAATATTATTCCAAAAGCTAATGATGTCCTGGGTTGATAGATTGTCTGAAAAAGTAGCTCATAGATGTTTAGAAAATGGTCTGGTAGTCTGGCTTACTGGCCTTCCAGCGAGCGGAAAAACCACCATAGCTTCGAGAGTGGCCGAAATTTTGAAAAAAGAGAGATTCAAAGTTGAACTTCTTGATGGAGACTGGGTTAGGAAG
>JALWOJ010000035.1 GCA_026995555.1 Acidilobaceae archaeon
AAGCAGCTGAGATGAGACAGAAATCTTGGGAATCCCAGAGAGAAAAAGCAGATAAAGTTGTTGGTAGTACTGCTTTTGTTCCTGAAGGAACACCTAAAAAGAATCCTGGAATAGAACAAGAAGATGGATATGGATATAGTTATGGTAACTAAGGAGTACATATATGCCTGATATAAGAGAATTTAACCCAGATGAGGAACTAGCTAAAATTCCTGAAAAGGATACAACTACTCCTTCTACCCCAGATCCTTCAATGGAGTACCCTGGTTCTGTAGAGGATACAGATATGGGAACTATAACAAGTGCCCCTGATTGGGCTAAAGCTAAGAAGACCCTTGCAGGAACCCTTATGGGGGATAATTCAAGTATTACTGTAGCGGAAGTAGGGGAGTTAAATCCTCTACCTACTATAGTAGCACCTAAAGGACCTGATGTTGTAAGTGTGTTTGATGCTGCAGGTAACCTCCTTGCAGACTCAGCTCCTTCCACACAAGAAGCTGGTGGAGGTGTAGTACCTCCTGTAATGCAGATGGTATTTAATGAAGAAGCTGCAGGTAAAACCATTTATGATAAAGCAGGAAACATCTCAAGTGGTAAAGGGGATAGAGGAGGAGTATCCTATGGTCTCCCCCAATTTCCTACAAACACAGGAGGAGCAAGAGCTTATGTAAATAGTAAGTCTTTTCCCTTTAGAGATAAGTTTAAAGGTCTAAGACCTAACACACCTGCTTTTAACAAGCAATGGAAAGCTCTAGCTACTAATCCTGCAACTAGAGATGTCTTTGCTAAGAACCAGCTTGATTACATCACACGTACCCACTATACTCCTTTAGTTAATAGTTTAAAAGGAAATGGGTATGACCTTGAAAGAACTTCTTTGGGACTTAGACAGATAGCCTTTGGTATGGCTAATCAATTTGGTCCTAAAGGAGCAGCTTCTATCTTTACAAAAGTACTTAAACAAGTAGGCCCTAATGCTGATGATGCTGCTGTTATCAACGGATTGTACAAAGAAAGAACTAAAACACGGAATGGAGTAGTAGTATACTTTAAATCTTCAAAACCTAATGTACAAAGAGGTGTAGTTAATCGCTTTAGGAGAGAAACAAAGAAAGCTCTCCAGATGTACTACGCAGAGAGAAAGAAAAGGAGAGAGTATGCCTCTAAGTGATGCACAAGAAGAAAGACAGATGCAAGTAGTGAGTGAACTCCTTGATCTAAAGAAGAGATACTCAACTTCTTCTAAGATGACTCAAAATGAGTTACAAGATATGAGTGATACACAAAAAGAACAGATGGCTTATGCTCTGTATAATAATGAACTACGAGTAAAGAAACTAGATACTCTTATTGAGCATATCCTAAATAAGGAGGAGTAATGCCTATTGAATCATCCTCCGAGATATACACAGGAGAAACACCTAATCTAAACTACATTGACCCTATGAAGGGGTCTATTGTAGGACAAGTAGCTAATAACTACACACAATTTGTCCCCTCTGCTGAGAGTATGCAACAGATAACTCAAGCTAACATACCTGCATTAGAAGAATCAAACTTTAATACCTATGTTGAAAACTTCACTTCTGTAGGTATGCAGATGTTTAACCCAGAGTTAAGACAGTTAAATACTAAGCAAGAACCTCTTGACTTTAATGACCCACACTTTACTGATGCATTAGCCAAGGCTTCCCCCGAGACTAAGAATGATATGTTAACTGCTCGTAGTACTGAACATGCTATGAAGATATATCAAAG
>JALWOJ010000036.1 GCA_026995555.1 Acidilobaceae archaeon
TTCTCCATGAAAGGCCTTGAGAAAATCCATGTTTTAGGGTGTAACATCTAGAGAGCAAAGGCTTAGAGGCCCTGAGATACTCATAGAGTATAGGGGAATAGTGTTGACTAAAGTTATTAGGGTAAGATATGAAAAAGGAGTACTCAAACCCTTAGAGCCTCTAGAGCTAAAGGAAGGTGAGGAGGTTAGGATCCAAGTACTTCCCGAGGAGTTTCCAGAACTGGTAGATAAGTTGAGCGTGGAGGCTCGCGGGGATGTAGATAAGACTCTAAGGGAGGCTCGCGAACGTTGGAAGAGGTGGTACTAGACTCCAGCGTTATAGTCAAGAGTATTCTTAAACCGGGCCATTGGCTGCCCGAAGAAATCTATAGAAGAGAACTGGAAACCCATTATAAAGCAAAAACCCTTATTAAAACTCTGAAATCCTCGAAATCCTCAGGAGTAACCGTGCTCATACCTTATCCAGTAATTGTGGAGACCGCCGCTGTCCTAACAAGGCTCGCGGACAGAAAGCTAGCAGAGAGAATAGTAGAGTCTCTTAAGACAACTGGGAGCTACAGGATTGTGTACGAGGAGGAGTACAGGGAGAATGCGCTACAGGTTGCACTGGAAACCGGCTCCTCAGGTTTCGATGCATGCATCATAGCGCTAGCCGTTCAGGTTTTATGGTACTTTTCATGACTTTTAATTGCTTTCAATCCCCTGTATGCTATCATATATGCACTAGCCATGTGTCTGTCTAATCCTCTCCCCTTCATTATCTGCTTATGAGTTAAGCTACTGCTCGTCCCTCTCGGATTAACCAGTATAATAGTGAAGCCCAGCTTTAGCGCATCAATAACACCATGTATAAGCACTTGCTTCTTGGCAAACTTAGATATCTTACGGTTAGCGTATGGATTGCTTGTAAAACTTCTATACTTTATCCTTGTTAGATCTTCAAATACAATGTAGTCCACTCCTATTCTTTTACACCATTTCAAAGCTTCACTTAGTGTATTAAGTCTTAACCATTTAGCTTTCTCTTTCGGAAAACCATGAGAGATAACATCACTATACCAAAAAGTCTTCATAGCAACTATGTTGGCATTACCATTAATAACAACTACATTAAGTCTATCACTATTCAAGTCAAAACCTGCTACAAGACCATAGCCTCTAGTCTTGGATAGAGAAAAGTATTTCAGGTATACCCATAAAGGTACTTGTACATGTATTCTTGGATATCTTCTAAAGCTTACTGTAACGCCATATCCCTCTTCCCTTCTATCCGCTAGTTCTACAAGCTCCTTAAGTAACGGAACATATTTCTTTCCAAAGAACGCTCTGGCCCTAATCCATGAACCATCCCAAGGATACTTAATTAAAACCTCAAAATAATTCTCCATGGGTATCAGCTTGATGTTCCTGTTACCTCTATCCCATTTGTTGCCGCGACTAGCAATCCAGAACCTGTGTATATAGGCTAATATTTTGTCTTTGCCAATGTCTTCCTCATAAAATTTGATGTTCTCTATAATTGCTCTAGCGTTCTTATAAGCTGTTTCAAGGTATATATAGTTTGGTAATACACCATAGAGCATCTTCGTAGCTTCCTTATGGCTATAATTCTTCCATATAAGGTTTAATGATTTCCTAACAGCATCTGCATAGCTTCTTGCTAATCTAATGAGCTTCATGTGATCTAATGGAGTATCCACTATCAGTTTAGCATTTATGGTCACAAATCTATAGTTCTCTAATGCTCTAGAATCATCAACTATTATCCTACCAGCTATCCGGCACGATGACATGTATTATAACCTCCTTTCCATGCAGATGCTTTATCCTCTCAACTATCTCCTTTGGTATTGATATTGAATATCTTGGACTCCCATACTTGTCGTAGCCTGCACTAATTATCCTCGATTTAAAGACATAATGTTCCATAATATAGCACCTCTAGTAATAAGTAGTAGCAATAAAATTTATAAATGTTACTACCAATACTATATAGTGAGAGTTAGGTTGACGAACCGATGAGGGGACAGAGGTAAGGATGATGCCTAGCTCTATGAAGCTCCTGTCTTCGCTCAAGGGAGTTTAGCAGAGTGATGCGGGAGGCTAAGGCGATGAAGCTAAGCTCCCAAAGAGCGGGGACAGGAGCAAGGATAGGGGTTATGAGGGTGAGTCACGAAAAGTAATTAAAAGTGTTTAGAAGTGACGATGAAGCCCGAACTCTTAAAGGAGGATGCGCTCCTCATAACAGATGATGAACCTATGAGTAAGCACGCAGAAGCGCTAGGAGTTAAAGTACTGTTACTACGCAATACAAGTTTAAAAGATTTATTGGAGAAAATCAAGTAGATCTCTTAATCGTACTGCAGATCATTATTTAAGAAAAGCCGTTAGTAATATTCCAGAGCAGAAAACAAGTTCTTTTATCCACAATAGAGTTAGCAATTGGATTAAGTGCCTCGTGGCGGGCCCGCCGGGATTTAAACCCGGGATCGCCGGCTTGGAAGGCCTGTGCTATAGAAAGAGATGTTGCACTGTTGCATGATAAAATACAACATAAACTCAAACACGATAATTGATTTTGCTCCGCAAAGCTGATAAGAGTGCATTATTTTTTAAGACTGTAGGTGATTTTTTAGTCTAAGAATAAAGAAGTAGAGTATTAATCCTTGTTCCTACTCTAAAAAATCTATCTGGGATCTACGTTGGCTGCTGAAGAGGTTGTCATCGAAGTTCGTCTTCCCAAGTGGATCTTAGAGGAAGCTCGTAAAAGGAATATAGGAAAGGATGCCATAGCCAAGGCTGCTGTCAAACTAGCTCTTCTCGAAGAGATTCTATCCAGACATGGCTTAGAAGAGGAAGACCTGGAATGGCTAATGAAGAGAAGGAAGAGCAAGAAGCAGTAGTACTCGACACCAACGTTATCTTAGCATCCATACTTAAACATAAAAGCTACACTCGCCAGGTAATAATTTACTTCATAGATATCCTAGGTATAGAAACATTTGTGCCTGAGAAAGCACTGCAAGAGATAGAAGAGCACTTAGAAGAGCTGGCTAAAAGAAAGAAAGTTAAAGTAAATGAACTACAGACGGCAATCAAAATCCTGCTACTAAATGCGAACATAGTAGAGAAAAATATGTACCAGGACTCCTTAGGCATAGCTGAGGAATGTGTGAGAGACCCAGGTGACATAGACTTCGCAGCGCTAGCAGTGCACCTAGCTAGAAGATACAAGAGGATAATACTCCTTACATGGAATAGGAATGATTATAAAAATGAGTGCCTAAGATCGTATGGAGTTGCGGTTTATGCTCCATCCGAAATTAAGTACTTTCAAGATCTATAATGCATTAGTACACTATATCATTTTAAGATCTCTAAAATAACCAAATGCATTACTAAAATTTAATGATCCCCTAAAAACACAGCTCACTATTAGAGAGATAGTTGCCCTACCTAGATGCATTACTAAGCACCAAGTTAAGAAAAGGAAACATAAAACGTAATAAGTCGACATTAAATAAAGCCATGGTAGCCTTAACCTGTCAGAATTCAGCATAAGTACAATAGCCGCATCGGTAATAGTTTCAAGATGGCACCTTGACTTGAGTTATTCTCAAATTTGATATATACAGTTATCGGATCATAAAGATATTCAGTATTGCTTACAATCTCAGTTGTTGTTAAATTTTGTGCTTGGGTTATGATAATACAGTATTTAGCATTTAGCTGTTTTAGATTAGCTTGTGGCGGGCCCGCCGGGATTTGAACCCGGGACCGCCGGCTTAGAAGGCCGGCGCCCTTTCAGGGGCACCCGCACAGGCCTATCCTGGCTAGGCTACGGGCCCGCCGTTATCTTGAGGTTTCCTCTGAGGGTTTAAGTTTTTAGCCTAAACCTCTCTCTTGAATTAATTCAGCTTGGACATAAACCACAGTTTAAAGGTTTGATATTAACAATAGTTATTGATGGTTCTAGAGAATCTACAACTGCGATCCTATTAAATAAGGGCTCCGCGAGATCGGCTGCCAGCTTCAATACCTCTAACGACTGAAGGGAGGCAACCAAGGTAACGGCTGGCCCTATTGAAGGTACCTCATCGTTTTTTGTGCCTGGGGAGAGGCAGGAAAGACACGTCGTGACTCCTCTTCTTATTGTCGTTACCTGACCATAGAATCCATTAACTGCCCCATGAACTAGCGTCTTGCCGGCGTTCCAAATGTAAAGGTCAAGAACCCTTCTAGTTTCCCAATTGTCCAGACAATCGACTATAATATCGTAATGTTTAAGCAGATCGTTAATGTTTTCACCGCTTAACTTCTCTTGAACAACTTCAATGTTAACCTCTGGATTTAAATCTTCAAGCCTTTTCTTAGCAACGATCACCTTAGGCTTGCCTATGTCCTTCTCTGTAAAGAGGACTTGCCTGTTGAGATCTGTTATAGAAACCCTATCATGATCTACTAAAAGGATGTTTCCCACACCGATCATAGCTAACGTTTGGGAAACGTTAGTGCCCAGACCTCCCACACCAACTATAGCAACCCTGCTATTTCTGAGCTTTCTCTGGCCTTCAACGCCTATAAGAGGTATTTGTCTCGAATACCTTGTTTTCTCCAAGTTCTGCTTCCCCCATATAATTGCTTCTATGTTCTGATCTAAGTGGCTCTGCAATTAAAACAAAGCTTGTGAAACTTTTGCCACCCGTTTGCCGTAAGCTTTCATAGTTTCTATTAGAGTTGCCACACTTTTCTAGAAGATCTTACGATTCAAATAACGCGTTAAGAATGTTTAAGAGAATAGAGATGACTCCTTAAGCTTTTAAAGGAGACATCTACCGCTTTAGACAAGAATAGGAGGAGGTGTTTCTTAGCCCTTGAAACACCTGCAGGAACCACTTTCAAGACTTTTAGTACCTCTAGATTTTTCAAGGGTCACAGATCCTCTCTTGAACCTGGCAGGGGAGATATCTCTAAAGTACAACACTGAGGTTGTTCTACTCCATGTTATAGAAGAGGGCATAGTTGATCACATCATGGCCGGCTACAACATTTCGGAGCTCGTTCCCAAGCTTGAAAAGGAGGCTCTGAAGAGGCTTAAGGACTATGAAAAGAAGCTCTCTTCGAAAAACGTGAAGGTTAGTGTTTATCCTGAAGTTCCTGTTGCCGACCCTGCTGCAGCGATAGTTTCTGTTGCCGAAGAAGTGGGGGCGAGTGAAATACTTATTGCCTCTAAGGGTTGGGGATGGAAAAGGTTTCTACCCTGGGGAAGTACATCGAGACTTGTAGTGAAGACTAGCACAAGGCCAGTGATATATGTTAGGGCAACTAGATCTGGGGACAAAGTCAGGCTTCTTTATAAAGACCCTGATATCTTTAAGAACATACTATATGCAAGGAAGTCATCGCATCCCAAGGAAATGCTTGACTACTTAATAAGGCTTCAGAGAAAGACGCATGGCAGGGTCACAGTAATAAGAATACCTGAGGGTTCGGAAACGACAGAATCTGTGTCCAAAGAGTTAGAGCCTGTTACGAATGAAATATCCTACGCGGGAATAGAGGTTGAGAGACTAGTAATAAGAGGGAATGTTGCAGAGGAAATAGTCAAAGCTGCAGAAGCTATAGGCTCCACAGCCATCTATACCGGTAGAACGGTCTCTCAATCGCTCTCTGAATTGATATTAGGATCAAGCTTAGGAAAGATATTGGGTATGACTAAGGTTCCGATCATTGTTTTCCCTGAACAATAAATGTCAATCCCTCAGAGCTTGCACCCATCTTCATAATTTTATATTCAGAGAAACTATTCTCATCATCATTGGGCACAACTCTTAATTTTTCAACGACACCGCTAAACTCTTAAATGTATCATTTACTAACCTTACAACATTATATGAAGATTATGAAGCAAATAGAAATTTATGGCTCGGTCGGTCCGTGAAACAATCATCCTCTTACTGTCATTCAACCCGGCTTTCACCTCATTGCCTTTTGGTCACTTTAGACAAAGGTAAGACAGAAGTAATTAAAGTGTTAAGGACCTCTATTCGAAAGAGTAAATTACTAACAAGCTCTAACTCAACCTGTTATCTTTAAAAATTGAGGTGTGATCTCTAACGTGACTTGGAAGCTTGCAAGCCTAGTTTGACAAAGAGAAGAAGATATGCTTAAACACCTCTGCTAAAAACAAACAAAACATTCATATTTCCTTTTGTAACACAGATTATTTGGACAAAATGTGTGCTTCTAGGAGGTAGAACTCCATGAATTTAGAGAAAATCTTGAGAAGTCCTGGTCGCATTAAGGTTTTACGTTATATATTAGACAAAGGTCAAGTGAACATAACTAGAATAATAAGGGAGACTGGCCTACCACATAAGCTTGTGTCAAAGTACGTCAAGGAGTTTGAGGAGGCAGGTATTGTCAGCGAGAGAAGATATGGTAGACTGAGAATTGTCGAAGCAAACCTCTTAGATCCTAAGGTGAGTGCTCTGAAAGAAATAATTAAGGAACTTGAGAAGCTGTAATTTGAGGTTTCACGTCTTATAACTAGCAATTATTTATTATGAGTTTATTCGTTTTAGTTATTTAAGAATCGATTCTGTTACTTAAAGAATCCTTGGTAGAAAGACTTTGAATGGGATGGTTGATATTAGCCGGAAGCCCGTAGTGTTCAGAGAGGCTGAGGCCTGTGGAAAGATAATCCTTAGGAGAGAGACTATTGAAGCGATAAAAGAGGGTCTTGTTGAGAAGGGAGATCCCTTAGAGGTCGCTAGGGTTGCTGCAACTCTTGCAGTTAAAAACACGCCACAGATAATACCTTACTGTCATCCTATTCCGATA
This sequence comes from Acidilobaceae archaeon, assembly GCA_026995555.1. Lineage (GTDB taxonomy): Archaea > Thermoproteota > Thermoprotei_A > Sulfolobales > Acidilobaceae > JALWTO01. The sequence continues at coordinate 6,844 of JALWOJ010000036.1, forward strand.
GAGTCTGTAAAGGTCTTTTTCGACGTTAAAGATAACCTCATAGATGTATGTGTTAAGGTTAAGACGAGCGCCAAGACAGGAGTGGAGATGGAGGCCCTAACCGGAGTCGCTGTGGCCCTTCTTACTATTTGGGACATGGTAAAATATTTAGAAAAGGATGAGAGGGGTCAATATCCTGTCACGAGAATAGAGGCTGTGAGGGTGACTGAGAAATTAAAGGATGAGAAAGTTTAACGCTCGGCTAAAATAAGGTCCTCTGTCCTCTCGGTGTTCTTTTTCTCCCCCTCCTCTCCACCTTCTTTTCTTCCTTCTTCTCCTTAGGTGCCCTTCCTGCCCTCCTTATCTTCTCTATAGCGAGAAGAACCTCCTTAGCCCTTCGGCAAGCTAGGAACT
>JALWOJ010000037.1 GCA_026995555.1 Acidilobaceae archaeon
TATTTTGCCGTCTTTAATCACCATAACCCTGTCCACTAATTTTGCTAAAGATAATCTCTGAGATACTATAACAGCCGTTTTTTCCTCGAATATTCCCTTTAAGTCTTCAACGAGTCTCTTCTCGGTTTTAACATCCAGGTTTGAGACCGGGTCGTCGAGAAGTATTATCTTGGGATTGAAAAGAAGCGCTCTGGCAAGCCCGATCCTCTGCCTCTCACCTCCAGATAGTGTTACACCCTTCTCACCCACAACCGTGTCGTAACCTTCTGGAAGTGAAGATATGAACTCGTGTATCTTTGCTGTCTTTGCAGCTTTGATTATATCTTCAATCTCCGCATCGGGCTTTGCAAGGGCTATGTTCTCTCTTATGCTTCTGTTGAATATGAAAGGCTCTTGAGAAATGTAGGCAACTGTCTTTCTAAGGCTCTCAGTCTTTATCTTTCTCACATCGATGCCGTCTATTAACACTGAGCCTTTTTGGGGCGTGTAAAACCTCGCTATAAGCTTTAGAATCGTGCTCTTTCCAGAGCCTGGAGGACCGGTTATTAGAACCTTTTCACCGGGCTTTATTTTAAAGCTCAATCCCCTGAGCACAGTCTTTCCAGTATGATATGTGAGCCAAACATCTTTAAACTCTATCTTTCCCTGCGGATTGGTGAGCTCAACCGCATCAGGAGCGTCAACACTCTCAGGCGCGGAGTCGATGACCTCAAAGAGCCTTGTAGCTGCAGCCAGGCTTCTCTGCACACTGCCTATTGTGAAACCCAGAGCTCGGAGGGGCCACATCATAGTGAGCATGTATGTGAGAAAGGCTACAAGCTCACCAACTGTCAGAGTGTTATCTATAATCGCGTTCCCGCCATAGTAAAACATCACGCTCATCGCTACCCCGAGTATCAGAAATGGTGCGTTTCCATAGAGAGCCGTTATTTTAGTAGCATCCACGTTGAGAAAGTAGAGCCTGTCGTTATCCTTTGAGAATTTCCCCTGGATATCTTTCTCCACAGAGAGGGATTTTATTGTCTTTACTCCGGCTATTGATTCTGTGGCTAGGGAGGCTATCACGCCAGTTTGGTGCCTCACCTTATCGTAAATGGGTCTGACCTTCATAGCATAGGTGGTGTTTACAGCAACGACGATGGCTATGGTCGCTAGGGCAACAGCCGTAAGTAGAAGGTTCATCCCGAGCATGTAGTAAAGGGATACTCCAATCAGGAAAATGGAGTAAACAAACATTCTGATGCGAAAAGAGAGAAACCTGGTTATCCTCTCAGTATCATTTGTTATCCTGCTTATGAGCTGCCCGGAGAATGTTTTATCGAAAAATTCCATCTCTTGTCGCTGTATGGCCCTAAAGGCATCCATCCTGAGATGATAGACTGCGTACTGGGCAGCCTTTATAAGAAGGTACCTTCCAGAGAAACTGAATACTCCGTTCAGCACTCCTACGAGGAGTATCAAGAGCGCATAATAAATAGCAACACCGTAGTCTCCAGTGCTTATGCCCCCATCTATTGCGTTTTTTATAAGAATTGGCACTACACCGCTGGTGTAGGCCATGAGTAAAACTATTACTAATCCAAGCGAGAAGTGAAATGCATGACCGCGAAGATATTTCAGTAGTCTGGCTAACTGTCGCAGCGAGCCCACCATACCCGAATAGGTGTAGCTAGATACTATAAATATATGTCGGTGGAAGAGTCATCTGGGAGAATGGCCACGTATAATCTAGATTCGCTGCTAGAAAGATAAAA
>JALWOJ010000038.1 GCA_026995555.1 Acidilobaceae archaeon
TTTCAGGAGTCTTCAGGCCTGATTTAAGGTATCGACTAAGAAGATATGCATGTTCACGTGATGGAAGTTTCACATCTGCTACATTCTCAAGTTCCTTGATATGTTTTGTTGAAATATTCCTCGACAACGTTTTAAGAAGGGCCAAGGCCATACTTCCATAGGTTATAGGTACTTTATCTCTCCACGCAACCCTCTCAAGCATATTTAATTCTAAAAACTTCCTCATAAGGTACTTCCCATAGGTTTTTTCCTCGATCTTTGATATTTTGCAGGAGAGAGGAACCTTCAGAGAAAACTCTCTAACCTCTTCTGAATAAAGGGGCCACTCAACATCTATGCCTATCTCCTCTCCTATGTCTTTTGAGTTAAATCTTGCCCTACCCTCAGCCATCCTTCTTTGCCACTCTTTAAGCTCCTCATTACTGAGCTTTTGAAGGAAGTTATATCCAAGGAAGAGTTCATCTCCACCATCGCCTGTAGCAACACATTTACATCCATAAGACTTTGCGGTAAAAAGACTTAAACATACGGAAAGGGCAGAGGCTATCTCAACAGGATCAATAGTTTTAAGTCTAAGGATTGACATATCGATACAATCCTCAATAACTTTCTCTGACTTGGGCACAACGTTAATTACTTTCACATTAAGCTTTTCGGATACATAAAGTAAATATTGATAATCTGGAGAGCTAAGAGGAGTTAACGAAAAAGGCCTCAATTCTACCCCGAAAAGTTTTGAGGACAGGAGAACGAAGGTTGTGTCAATGCCTCCACTAAAGAGAAGGCAGTCACATGACTTTCTTCTGAGATCCTCAGCGACCAGCTTAGCTAGCTCTTTTGCGAATTTGAGACAGGGCATAAGCATCACCGCGTGCATCAAATACTATGAGAAGTCGGAATGCACACTTACCTTTTAGAGTTTTTATTACAAATTAAGCGACCGTAACGCCCTTCTGATTATGAGATCAGACCTAGTATGGGTGTGAAGTGGGATAACCTCCTAAAGATTACATCAAATAACTTTTATAATATAGTAGTCCTTTCCATTGAAGTCTTTTGTCCTTATGTTCTTAACAACTTCATAGCCAAGCTCAGATCTATGGAGAGGACTTCTCAGAACTAATGTATGGTATTCACCTCTTTCCCCTAAAGGATCATAGTTGCATTTCTTGGCATCAAGAACAAAGGAGTCTATGGTGTCTTTAGAAAGGACTTTCCCTATCCAATCTTTCATGCAGTCCTTTATTCCAGTAATGAGAGCGTTAACTCCCCACTTTTCCACTATTTCATATACTAACTCCTCAGGATCTTTGTCCCAAAGAGGTTCTCTTAACGTGGCTCCAACATTCTCAGCAATGTTTTCCATGTACTTTAAATGATCCTCAACATAAACGTCTCCAGCAATGATTTCTGTTGCATTAAGTTTTTTAAGGATTTTTATTGTCTCTTCTCTCTCCTTTCCTTTCGTAAGTTTTGCAACAATGACGTTTAGTCCAGTAAGGAGAACAGTTTCAACGCTTTTCCCCAAATTTAAAAGATGAGGACTAGGAACAGGGAACTCATAAACCAATATTAGGCCCAGGTCTGGGGGCCAGAACTTTGAGGCCGCATAAAGGGAGTCCTTGCCGCCAGAGAGGAGAGCTATCCTTGTCATTTTCGCTCACCTTTATTACTTTTCACTTCTTAATGGCCTGCCAAGAAGTTGGTCCTCAACATGGGAGGCCATACTATTCAATATCTCTAAT
>JALWOJ010000039.1 GCA_026995555.1 Acidilobaceae archaeon
GGCTTATGAGTATTTCGCCCCTTTTTACAAGTTCTCTGTTGTACTTGCTCCAATCCCTGCTCATGGTCTTTATTCTAATGGGTAGGGCTTTTTAGACAAAGCAGGAATACCTGAAGGCGGCTGAGCAGAACCCGGAGGATAAGGAGCATGTAAAAGTCAGGAGGCGTGTCTTCTACCTGGAACGTCAGCTCAGCAAAATCTGGAATTCCATAAAAGGGGGTGATAGCTATGAAAGTTAGGAACCTTGCTTCCCTGGCCCTGCTTGGTTTGCTTGTTGTAGGCTTTATTGAGCCGGCACTTGCTCAGTCCACCGACCCCTGGCAGAACTTTCTTGACATCCTGATCAACTGGATAGTGGGAAACCTCGGTAAGTTTATTGCTCTTGTGATCATGTTTGTCGCTTCACTTATAGCTGCATTCACTCACTCTGCAAGACCCCTGGCATGGGGAATCATACTCGCCATAGTTATAGGTGGTCTGGTTGGTATAACGGGGCTCTTCTTCTCCGCAGGTCAACAGGGTTTCGGGACAAGCTTCTGACCCGGGGGTGTATGGATGGAAGAGAGGAAGCCGAGGGTGATACCAAGGTACATTGATGACACGCCGGAGATTATAGTTATACCGATAGATGTGTTTTTCGTATTTATAGGGCTATTCTTCCTCTTCTTTTTTATAAATACCCTCCTGGCAATAGCGGTGGCATTACCCGCAGCCGTTTCCTACTGGAGGTTCACTAAGAACAAGCCTCCGAACTACTACAAATTTATCCTTTTTGGCATCGGGCTCAAAAGGGTTGAGGGTGCCCATCTGCCTACTGAGAAGGAGGTGCTCGGGTAGATGGCGAGTAAGTACATAGAACTGTGGGAGAACCTGAGAGAGAGCAACAGGGTTCTAATAATCGTCCTGTTCCTTTCGGTTCTCCTTAACATAGCTATGCTCAACGGCATATTCTATCTTGCGACCCACAAGGAAGTAGTTATTAATATGCCTCCTTCGGGCAGGCTGGTTGTCGGCGGGCAGGGCTACATCATAATGTGGGCACGTTTCTTTGTGGACATGTACAGTAACTTTTCCCCCGAAACCGTGGATGAGAGAACGAAGATCCTGATGTCCTATATAGAGGAACCTCAGCAGAAGGAAAACCTGCTAAAGGAGGTTGACCTTGCTAAAAAGAACCGCATTACGCAGGTTTTTATTCCTTACGAGGGCACCTGGAAGATAGATTACAAAACCAGGTCAGTTGAGGTTAAAGGACGCCTCAAAAGATGGGTGGGTTCCGAACTTGTCCACGACAAGATGGTCAAGCTGAAGGTGTACTTCAGGATACTGGGGGACAAGGTTATCTTCAGGGGGGTCGAGTATGTATAAAGTGGCGATGTCTATCATGTTGTTTGTAAGTACAGTTCTGGGCGGTGAGGTAATTTACAGGGACAGACCCCTTAGCATTGCGGTGTCCGGCACGGCCATGAACGTGGTAGAGTTTCCCGATAAGGTTGAGAAAGTCCAGTCCTCAAACCCTTATGTACAGATAAAAATAAACGGCAACAAGGTCGTAGTTAAAACGCCACAGCAGGGGAGCGTGGATCTGTATGTGGTGACCAAAAACGGCAGAGATTATCTGCTGTATCTTATGCCCGAAAACAGACCTCCTGATATAGTTAGGATTGTTGACACGAGAAAAAAGGAAAGGAAAGAAGCTGCATCCTTTGAACGTCGCAATGAGTATGAAAACCTC
>JALWOJ010000040.1 GCA_026995555.1 Acidilobaceae archaeon
GTATAGTTATCGAGGAGAGAAACCCGGATGAGGTTAGGAAGATTATGGGTAAGCTCCTTATTACAGTGGAGGACGTTCCAGTATACAATTTCGCCTTCGACGTTACTCCCCCCGATTTAATAACGGCCTTCATGACAGAGAAGGGAGTTGTTTACCCGCCTTTTCCGGAGAACTTGAAGAGAGTAAAAGAATCTCAGATGTGATGATGACAGGCTACAAAATGGTCTTTTTCAACTTCAATCATCTTTGGTTCTTCTTTCATGCATATCTCAGTAGCTAATGGACACCTGGTATGGAACCTGCATCCTGGCGGAATATTCTTTGGATCAGCGACTTCTCCTTTTATTTCTATTTTCGTTTTTATTTTCTTCTCTTCAATTGTTGGGACGGCTGCTAGGAGTGCTTGAGTGTATGGATGCGCGGGATTATTGATTACATCTTCGGTTCTACCTATCTCTACTATTTTACCTAGATACATGACTGCTATTCTGTCTGCGACTAATCTACCTATACTTATGTCATGTGTGATGAATATCATTGCTTGATTCAATTCTTTCTTGAATTCTAAGAGGAGTTTTACAATGCTCGCCCTCATTGAAACGTCTATCATACTGACGGCTTCATCTGCTACGACGAAATCAGGTTTTAATGACATCGCCCTAGCAATAACAACTCTCTGCCTTTGCCCGCCACTCAAATTTAGTGGGAGTCTTTCGTAGAAATCCTCGACAGGAGTTAAACCAACTCTTCCCAGCATTTTATAAGCGAATTCCTTAGCCTCTTCCTCTTCCATCAATCCATGCTCAATTAACGGTTCAGCGATCTGATCTCCGACAGGCATTCTCGGATCGAGATTAGCGAATGGATCCTGGAATATCATTTGCATACGACGCCTTAGCTTCCTCAGCTCTTCACCCTTTAATCTAGTTATGTCTATTCCATCGAAAATGATCTTTCCACTTGTGGGCTCCAATAAACGTAGGACAACCTTCCCAGTAGTCGTCTTTCCACAACCACTCTCTCCTATCAGCCCGAGGGTTTCTCCTCTATCGACAGTGAATGATATCCCGTCAACAGCCTTAACGTATCCCTTTACTCTTCCTATGATTCTATCTATAATTCCTCCTTCAACAGGGAAGTATTTCTTTAGGTCAATGACTTCTAGCAAGCTCACTTCCCTTCACCTTTTCTCCTCGAATATAACCAGCAACGAACTTTTCTCCCATCAACGATATTGGTAGGTGGATTCTTTTCTCTGCATACATCCATCGCGTACTTGCATCTTGGATGGAACCTGCATCCTGGCGGTGGACTTCTTAGATCAGGGGGGAAACCGGGTATTTCTTCTATACTCTTAGGCCCATAGAGTCTAGGGATACTATTTATCAGTCCTTTAGTGTATGGGTGAAGCGGCTCGGACGCTATTTTCTTACTGGCTGACTCCTCTACTATTTCTCCCGCATACATCACGGCAATCTTATCGCTACGTTCCAATGCTAAAGCTAGATCATGTGTTATAAGGATAATCGATATTCCCAAGTTTCTCCTTAAGTCATCTAGCAGATCCATTATTCTGCTTTGAACTATAACGTCTAATGCTGTAGTGGGTTCATCCGCGATCAAAACACTGGGATTTAATATTATTGCCGAGGCAATTGCGATTCTCTGCCTTTGCCCCCCGCTTAGCTGGTGGGGGTAATATTCCACATAGTCATAGGGCATTCT
>JALWOJ010000041.1:0-6289 GCA_026995555.1 Acidilobaceae archaeon
CCTAGAACCAGGTGAAGCATCAGGACTTGTTAATGAGATCATAGAAAAAGTTAAAGAGCTTAGAGCTAAGGCAGGAGTTTAAGGAGTTTTTTCTCTAGTTCTTAGCTTAAAAGGAAAGCTTTCTTAAGGGCCCTCACTTTCTAACCCAACGGGGTGAAGCTAGAGTTTGTCGGAAGGAACTTCATTTAAATACATAGTTAGAATAGCTGGAACAGATATAGATGGAAAATTAAAGTTACCCTATGGTCTTGCCAAAATTAAGGGTATAGGAATAACTACGGCATACGCCATATTAAGAACTCTTGGCATTGACGAAAAGAAACTTGTCGGTTATCTAACAGAGGATGAAATAAAAAGACTTGAAGAAGCTGTTACTGATATTAGGAAGGTGGGCTTGCCCTCCTGGTTATATAATAGAAGAAAGGACTACGAAACTGGGGAGGATCTTCATTACATTGGTGCAGATCTTATCTTTGCTGCTAGAAGGGACATAGAAAGAGAGATAAAAATAGGAAGTTGGAGAGGAATAAGACATAAGTTAGGACTTAAGGTCAGGGGACAGAGAACAAGAACCACTGGCAGGCTTGGCATGACTATAGGTGTTAAGAAGAAGCAGAGGTGATGATTAGTGGGAGATCCTAAGAAACCTAGGAAGAAGTGGGAAGGACCTAAACACCCTTGGGAAAAGGAGAGACTTCTCAAGGAAATAGAACTTGTTGGACGTTATGGCCTCAAAAACAAGAAAGAGCTTTGGTTGGCCTCCTCATTAGCCAGGAAGTTTAGACATCAAGCAAGAAGTCTCCTAGGCCTTCCTCCAGAGATCAGAGCTGAAAGGGAACGTACCCTTTTGAAAAGACTTTATAGACTTGGCTTAGTCGGCGAAAATGCTAGCCTTGATGATGTCCTAGGGCTGACTGCAGAGCATATACTTGAAAGAAGACTGCAAACAATAGTCTATAAGAAGGGCCTTGCAAGAACGATCCATCAAGCAAGGCAACTTATAGTTCACGGTCATATAGCAATAGGAGGTAGAAGGGTTACCTCGCCAGGTCATCTCGTTACTAGAGAGGAGGAAAAGTTAATTGACTATGCTCCAGGAAGTCCCTTTAAGGAGAGAATGGAAAAGGAGGCATCAGAAACCGGGTGATGAAACATGGCTATGTTCCAGAGAGAGCTGAAGTGGGGAGTCGTTCACATATATAGTAGTTTTAACAACACAATAGTTCATATAACTGACCTTACAGGAGCTGAGACGGTGGCCAGGGTCTCTGGGGGAATGGTCGTTAGGGCCGACAGAGAGAAACCGAGCCCTTATGCAGCTATGATGGCCGCAAGTAGGGCAGCCCAAAAAGCTATGGAAAGGGGCATAGTTGCCGTTCACATAAAGGTTAGGGCTCCAGGAGGCCACGGACCTAAAACGCCGGGCCCTGGGGCTCAAGCCGCCATCAGGGCCATAGCTAGGGCAGGTTTTATCATTGGAAGGATCGAAGATGTTACTCCAATACCGCACGACACCACTAGAAGGCCAGGAGGAAGAAGAGGTAGAAGAGTCTAAAGAGTAATGAGGGATGGATTGATGGAGAAAAAGGTTCACATAGCTAATCTCGACGACAGAAACATAAAGTTGATCATAGAAGGGTTTCCATTGGCCTTCGTTAACTCAATTAGAAGGGTCATACTTTCAGACGTTCCGACCCTTGCTATTGATTTTGCATACTTTTACGATAATACGTCAAGTGTTTACGATGAAATAATAGCTCATAGATTAGGTCTTGTTGTCCTTAAGAGTGATGAGGCCTTAAAGAAATATAAAAGCCCTGAGGAGTGCGTAAATGCTGAGGAAACTGATAGTTCTTGTTACGTAGAAATAATAATAAGAAAGGAGGTTAGTGAGGAATCCGAGAAAGGCGAATATGTAAAAGCTTCTGACATGGAAATGTCCGATCCCAATATAAGCCCCGCCTATCCTGAAACTCCAATAGTTTACTTGGCTCCCGGACAGAGGGTCCATATAGTTGCTTATGCCAGACTCGGTAGAGGACGTGAACATGGGAAGTGGAGCCCGGCCTCTATCTCTGCTCTTAAACATACGCCAATTCTTACTGTACTAGATGGCAACAAGATAAATGACGACTGCCTAAAATGTCTAGAAGCTTATCCGAACATTATAGACTTCGTCAAAGAAAACAAAAAAGGCTCTATCGAGCTTTTGGAGCTCGAGAAGACTAGCGGAATTAAATACTGTGTGGAAACTGTTTGCAAAGATGCATTAAAGCTAGAGTACTCCAAGGATAAACTTATATTAGAGGTTGAAGGCACTGGAGCTCTCAGGCCTGAAAATATAATTTATGAGGCGTTGAAGGCACTGGAAACTAGGGTTAAGGTACTGAAAAAGGTTGGGGTGTTAAGAGATGAAAAGAACAGGACCAACTAACTATCTCATTATAAGGTTGGCCAGAGAGTTAAGAAAAGCTGGAAATGAAAATAATGCCAAAGTTTGGCACAGGGTGGCAGAGCTAATATTAAGGCCTACTAGAAAAAGGGTTGAAGTTAATCTGAGCAAAATAAACAGGTATGCTAAGGAAAATGAAATTGTCGTCGTTCCAGGTAAAGTTCTCGGTTCTGGTACCCTAGACAAACCCGTGACCGTAGCTGCACTCTCGTTTTCTAAAGGGGCAATACTGAAAATAAAGAGTGCTGGAGGTAAAGCTATCACGATAAGTGAGCTCTTGAAGGAAAATCCAAAGGGCAGTAGGGTAAGGATTATGATTTGAGGTGGTCGTAATGAGTGGAAATAAAGATAGGATCATCATCGTTGATGGAACCAATCATGTACTTGGAAGACTCGCAAGCTTCGTTGCAAAGAGGCTTCTTGAGGGTAATAAAGTTGTGGTTCTTAATGTTGAAAAGGTCGTTGTGAGTGGTGACCCTACAAAGGTTGTTCAATTCTATAAGAGAACCGTACTAGGGGTAAGGTCACACTATAGCCACAGACTGAGGCCTAAAAGACCCAGGAGTCCTATAAGGCTTTTCAAGGCGGCCGTGTGGGGAATGTTGCCAAAGAACAATAAGAGAGGTAGGGAGGCACTAAGAAGACTTAGAGCTTATATTGGTGTTCCAAAGGACTATTCGAAGGCAGAGACGATAAAAGTTCCAGAAGCATCTGCCTCCAGACTAGGGAGATCCTTCGTTACGCTCGAAAGAATAGCTAAAGAACTTGGTTGGAGAGGTGCTGTGGAGTGAGTCCCTCAGGAAGGGTTGTGATAGCGACTGGTAAGAGAAAGACCGCTATAGCGAGAGCTGTTATAAAGTCTGGAAAAGGTAGAGTTAGAATTAATGGCATTCCTATAGAGCTTTATCCGATAGAGATGGCCAGAATTAAGATGATGGAGCCACTTCTCCTTGCTGGTGAGAGGATAAGAAATCTAGTTGATATAAATGTTAACGTCAGTGGAGGAGGAGTTATGGGTCAGGCAGATGCTGTAAGGATGGCCATAGCTAGAGGACTCGTGGCGTTCTTCAGTTGTAATGACGATAACGATGAGTGTAAAAAGATGAGATCAATAGCTGAGAAGTTAGAAAAGATCTTTGTTGAATATGACAAAACAATGATAACAGGTGACCCTAGGAGAACAGAGCCAGAAAAATACATGAGGTATAGCGCCAGGAGAAGATGGCAGAAGTCCTACAGGTGATCTGAAATGCTACCGCCCGTTAGATGTTTTACTTGTGGGGCACCTCTAGGTCATCTCTGGGAAGAGTTCCAGAGAAGGGTCAAGAACGGTGAAGATCCCTCTAAGGTTCTTGACGATTTGGGGGTGAAAAGGTATTGTTGCAGAAGAACCTTACTTACAACAGTAACCTATATAGAGGAAATAAGCATGTATCATGCTCTAAGAGTCAGAAGGTTTAGAGCCCTTGGAGGTGGTAGAGCTTGAGCCAAGCATCAAAAGGGGAACTCCTAGTTCCCCTAGAACTTTATAGAAAGGCAGGTGTTATGTTTGGAACCCAGATATGCACAAAATACATGAGAAAGTTCACCTACAAGATACTGCCAGAGGGATATTATCTTCTTGACATAAACAAGACCGACGAGAGACTAAGAATAGCTGCAAGGTTTTTAGCTTCATTCGAACCCGAGAAGATAGCAGTTACAGCTGTTAGGCTCTATGCCCAAAAGCCCGCCACAATGATGTGCAAATATGTGGGCTGTAAGGCAATCACTGGAAGGATAATCCCTGGCATATTTACAAATCCTCACCTTGAACAATACATAGAGCCAGATGTAATTCTGGTCAGCGATCCTAGGACGGACAAGCAGGCACTCATTGAGGCTTCAAAGATAGGAGTTCCCGTAGTTGCGTTTGCTGATACAGACAACAAAATAGAATACATAGATTTGATAATACCTGCTAACAACAAAGGTAGAAGAAGTTTAGCCCTCCTCTTCTGGATCTTGACAAGGGAGATCTTAAGGAATAGAGGGATTCTTGGCCCCAATGAGGATCTAGATGTGAGTTACGAGGCTTTCATGGCTGGTAGGATCAGAAAGAGGTAAGAGCATATATTAATATTATATTAAAAAATATATTTAGAGTATGTAAAGGAATTCGTCAAGACCCAACCTCTTTAACGTTTCCTTGGTTGGTATGCCGTCTTTCCATCCCCTAATTTCATAGTACTTTGGAAGGTAGGCCTCTAAAGCTTCCTTAGCTCTCTTGCCCTTTGCAGGACCATCTGGTAATGGTTCCTCTAGAAGCCTCTTTGGTAGATAATCCTTATATCCGTGACCTTCTCTCACCGCAAACAGTCTTTCTACGTTGTATATTCTCTCTCCTATCTCTAAGAGTTCCTCCTTAGTTATATCATCCCAGCCGGTCACAGCTTTAATTACGTTAACATAATCGTCTATGTCAGTAGCAAAGGTGTTAAACTTGCAGACAACTAACGAATCTATCACCGAGAAGTAGTCCTGCTGATATTTAACTAGATCAACTTTCTCCATATCAATAGCTAGAGGATCTGTCTTCTTTGGAACGCCCAGTACATCAAAGCTCACGGCATAGGATCTTAGATGGCATCCTCCTCTGTTAGCTGTGGCATAGGCTAAGGCCATACTATTAATGGCTCTAGGATCGTATGCTGGAAGCTCTAAGCCCCTTATATGTATGGCTGAATCCGGCGATCCGAACTCCTCTGCAAGTCTAGCTGCACCTTCAGCTGCTATGTCTCCTATTCCATGTCTATATGCCATTCTCCATACAAGTTGCATCATAGCATCCATGTTACCCCAGGTCGGCTCTATGTCCTCGAGCAGGTTTAGAAGCCTCTCTGCCTTATCCTTGGGCAACTCGCCCTTCTTTGCCTTCTCATAGAGTTCCATAAGAGTTGACATGACGTTTCCAAGACTTATTGTATCGAAGCCCAAGTCGTTAGCAAGATAGTTTAGTTTGATTATAGCCTCAAGGTTCCCATTGAAGAGGTTGGATCCGAAGGCCCATATCGTTTCATACTCTGGACCCTCTGACCTAGGAGTCTTATAAGGTCCCGTGGGAACTGCTGATACCCTAGCACACTGAATAGAGCAACCCCAGCAACCCTTGTTAGTTAGTAAGTACTTCTCTGCCAAGTATTCCCCGCTAATTTCAAAGGCCTTTTCGAACGTTCCCATAGTCCAGTTCTTTGTTGGAAGTCCTCCAACAGAGTTCACTATATTAACTAAGACTGCTGTACCAAATTTGCCTAAGGATTCGCTTATTGAGTGCTCAACGATCTTCTTAGTTAATTTCTTTGATTCTTCTAGGAACGTCTTCATATCCGCTATGGGAACCTTTCTCTTACCCTTCACAAATATGGCCTTAAGCTTTTTATAACCTAAAACGGCAGCGAGGCCCGTTCTTGCGGCTGCCCTGTATTTATCGTTAATTATCGCAGCGATCTTTGAGAGGTTTTCCCCAGCAGGACCTATACTTAACACACTACCTATGAACTCGTTCGGAGTCTTCATCTCTTCCCTTATAAACTTCTCTGTATGAACGACTCCTTTGCCCCAGAGCTTTTTAGCAGGATGAAACTCAACCTCTCCATCAACAATACTTATCCAGACAGGCTCATCGCTAACGTCTTCTATGACCAGACCATCATATCCTGAGAACCTTAGCCAAGGACCAAACTGGCCTCCCGAGTTCGACTCTCCCAGGATACCAGTTAATGGGCTCTTACCGATAACGTGATACCTTCCAGTCTGAAAAGCACCTGTTCCAGTTAGAGGACCCGTCAGTATGAAGAT
>JALWOJ010000041.1:6299-7055 GCA_026995555.1 Acidilobaceae archaeon
TATTATCTCTGCTCAAAGGATTTACCTTAGGAGGTATTTCCTTTAGAGCTAGATATGCACCAAGTCCTCTCCCACCGATATATTTTCTTAAGATATCGTCCTTTAATATCTCCTCTCTAGCCTTCCATGAGGAAAGGTCTATTCTAAGTAACTTGTACTCCAAATGCTTCACCTGTATCAATTTAATATAACTACCTAACTAGATATTAAGGTTTAACCTTATTCTTTACTCTAAACCCACTCTTTGAGCAGCCTTCACCATTTCAAGAGCGGCAACAGGAAATCTCATTATTTTAGCGACACTCCCCTTTTCAAGGGCCAGTTTCCCTCTAACGATAGCTGTGACAGGATTTACCTTTCCCCTAATCACATCTAGCCAGTCATTGAAGGATGCGACCAGTATAAAGGGAGCGTCAGCCTCACTTGCATCCTCATACCATTTAACTCCTCTACAGGTTCCATTATTAAGATCTACGAGAAAACCTGGAGACTTATTAGCAAACTCTAGCCTGAGCTCCTCTGGAAGATCTTTGACTTTAAACAGTATTGGCCACGTCCAACCCCTCGCAGAATTCCTATAGGTTTCAGATTTATTTAGTTCTTCACAGAACTTTTCTGCCCACTCCTTGCTTGGAAACTTGGGCAAGTCACCCACCTCAGAAACATTATATACTGTTTAAAAATTTTAGTGTTTTTTATTATAGATACAATATTTTTAATAAATGGAGTCCAATAAAGACTCTAATTCTTCTGGAG
>JALWOJ010000042.1:0-594 GCA_026995555.1 Acidilobaceae archaeon
GTCGGTACTCCTGTGATACGCATAAGTTTTAAGGTCTCTTGGTCTACTACTTCACTTCTTACCCATCCTGCTGTACCATCAGCAAAACGAATAGAAACGGCTTTTACCTTATGCAGGCGTTCAACGGCTCGTTTCCAACTAAGGGCTATTCCTGCTCTCTGCATCTTCTCTTCTAACAAGGAAACTACTTGCAACGCAATGAACTTTAAGAAAAAGTGCCCTTTCACCCGTTCAGGTCTCCAGTGATACACAGGACGAACCCTTAATCCACTTTTCAAATCACGCCAACGAGATTCTATCTTTTGAAGTAAACCATAACGCTTTACTATCTGTTCAACACTCCAATCTACATCTGTCAACAACAACGAAACCCCTGCCCATTTACGCAACTGCTCATAACGCTCCTTATCTAATTCCACCTCATCCCCTTTAACTTTCAATAACCCTCTTGTCTTGCGACTCAGCACCGCATTGGCTGAATGCCTTAAACTGCTACGCTTTAACCGCTGCAATAACCCCTTCAACTCATTCTCCTGTCTCTCTTTTACTGCATAGTCTCTGATAACTATCAAACGATAACCATCTGAACCCTTT
>JALWOJ010000042.1:604-1701 GCA_026995555.1 Acidilobaceae archaeon
CTTTCTTTACCACTTCCCCTTCTCGCTCTACAACTACCCACCCCGTTTCCGACTCTATCTTCTGACGCTCCTCCTTACTAACGGCACTCTTAGGTTTACGTATTAACACGCGCCAACCCTTTGACCTTAACAACTTCAACAACTCCTTACTATACAAACCCCCATCTCCAACAAACACCACTCCCTTAAAAGCAAAATCCGCCCTAAGACCCTCTATAAACTCCTGTATCGCTCGCTTCTCACTGCTTGAACCACTCCACAACTCTATCCCAATAGGAAAACCACGACTATCTACTACCATCCCCACTATCACCTGTACCTTATCCCATTTGCAATCCTTGCTCCAACCTAACTTCCTTAACTCATCCGATAACTCACTATACCAATACACCGTCGTAAAATCAAACAACAACAACTCTACAGAAGCCTTAAACAACTGACTACGACTACATTTTCTTAACTCCTCTAACGGCGCCCATTCAAATCCCTTCCCCATCGCCGATACCAACCGATATATCTGGTGCAATGGCTGCTCTCTGGTGCCGTACAATAACTTCTGACCCTCCTCCCAGTACCTTAGTTTGCTAAAACTATCCAACAAACTCACCGTAACATAACCCACTACAAAGTCTATCAAAGAGTATTGACGGCGGCTCTTGGCATCCAACTCCTTTAATTGGTTTATTACCCCTAACTCCTCAAGTAGATTATAAACCGCCTGAGGTAAGCCCCATTCTCTTAGCTCTTTTACAAAACTCTCCTTCAAATCCACCGCCTTAAAACGACCACTTCGCAAACAAAACCATAAAAGCATCCTATCAAACCAACCCGATTGTTCTAAGTCTTTTATGTTCTTCCTCCATAACACTCGCCTGCGGGGATACCTCTTACCTTTCTCACGATAAGCCTCTACAAACTCAATATAGCGCGCCTTAAGATAGCGTTCGTTGTTTTTGTTATAACCCCAAACAGGATTCTCTATGAACGTCGCCATAAGACGTCAGTTTGACACCGCAAATGTATATAAAATTTTTGTAAAAACCAAAAAAATGACTAAAAGGTTGGTAATACAATTTTAAGAAGACACCGTTATTACT
>JALWOJ010000043.1 GCA_026995555.1 Acidilobaceae archaeon
CCTGGGGGAATTTGAGTTCTTCCTGCATCAATAACTAAAGCTGTAGGAAGTTTCATTTCTTCTGCCCTCTTCATGATCTCTAATAACTCTTCTTCACTATCAACTTTAAGAACAACCTTCATTTGCCCTTGGCTTCTCCAAAGATTTAACCATTCGATCCACTTCTCATCCCTGGATTCCAGTACCTTGAAGATAGCTTCACAACTAGCGTGAGCTACCTGCACAGCTAACTTCCCTTTGCCCATTTTGAGATCCTTTCTAACGACAATGACTTGTTTTATTTCCATATCATCAGCCTCAGGGCTTCAATATATCGGGTGTTCTGGGGTACAGCGAAGCTTCATGTATTCTCTCCAATTTAAGTAATGTTTGGAGAAGTCTCTCAACTCCCATTCCGAAGCCGCCGTGAGGAGGGAACCCGTAATTAAACATGTCCAAGTACCATTCAAAGCTCTCAGGCCTTAATCCCAGCTCGATCATTCTCTTTTTTAGCCTATCAGGATTGTGCTCTCTAAGCCCCCCACTGCTCCACTCAACGCCATAGTCTCCAGGACCCATCATATCAATTCTGTGTGCAATCTTAGGATTCCTTTCGTCAACCATATAATAGAATGCTGTAATCGAGCTGGGGAACTCCGGAATGAAGAACGGAACGTCAAACTCTTTGACAAGGGCGCGTTCCTCGTCCGCTCCAAAATCCTCTCCCCACTCTATCTTAAAGCCCTTTTTCTTCAAAATTTCTATGGCTTCGTCATAGCTTATTACCTCGTAATGATCCCAAGGCTCTAGTTTTTCTAAGTTAAGTATCTTCAGGTCCTTTTCATTTTCCTCAAGTATTTTTTCGACTACATGTCGTACAAGTCTGAACTGAAGATCCATCAAATCTTTTTTAGTGACGAGGGCGGCTTCAACGTCTATCTGCCAGAACTCAGTCAAATGCTTTCTTGTTCTGCTTTTTTCTGCTCTAAAACTTGGAGCTATGCTGAAAACTTTTCCAAACGCTGCAACAGCGCTTTGCTTATATAGTTGTGAGCTCTGGGCTAGAAAGGCCTCCCTACCAAAGTATATTACCGGGAAAAGCTCAGCGCCGCCCTCAGTCGCTGTAGCTATTATTATGGGAAAACTTAACTCTACAAAACCCTCCTTCCTTAGAAATTCTCTAGCGGCGTTCATAAGCGTACTTCTAATCCTAAATATTGCTTTAACCTTTGGCTTTCTTATGTCTAAATATCTAAATCGAAGCCTTGTTGGCCATTCAGCTTCGGTTTTTCCATAAAGGTCAATGGGTGGAGGGAAGCTTTTCGAGATAATCTTAATCGACTTCGGTAGTATCTCTCTACCGAGTTTAGCTATCTTACTCTTGACGAGCGTCCCCTCAACTTCAATGAAATACTCCCTACCGAGCTCATTAACAAGGTTCCACAGCTCCTCACTAACCTCGTTTTTCTTTACAGTAACTTGTTCTTCATTATCAAACGTTCTTAGAACAATAAATACTATCTTACCTTTTTTCCTAATAGTAGCGATATGCCCATATATTTTTATTTCCTGTTGGTCCAAGTTCTGTCGCCCGTAAAGAGTTTATCGAATGCTAAATTAAACTTAATGTTTAGGACATTATAAGAAGGCTAGTGACTAATAAGCTTAAAGATCTCCACTACTATGATAGTATAGGCAAGGGAGATCAAAATGGAGTACATTAATGTTTTTATTTTATTTCTCTTTGTGCTCTCTCTCGTCGCGACAATATCCTCACCTCCGAGATACATAAGAACGAAACCCAACACGTTAGTAGCCCAGTAGAAGATCGTGAAAAGTATAGTGAAACTTACTGGGACGAAAAGACTCGTTATTTTTGCCAACACAAGTGCTATGGGTATATTCAGGAAGGCATCATTCCACCAGCTCAGCGGGCTTAAAAGGTAACCTATAATCGTCATAATAGAGCCTCTTAGGACTCTTGGGTTCTTAAATTTGTTAACAATTCTCTTCATAACTTTAAGCTTTATCATCTTCCTTCAACCAATTTCTCAAAAGCTTTTATTAACTCCACTATGGGATTTATTGAAAAATCAACCCTTAAATCAATTATGCGATCATAATAAGGAATAAGCTCCGTTTGGCCTACTACCAATAGAGCACTTGATCTATCTCCTCTTTGATCACCTCCAGCTTCGTGTCCTTTCTTAAGCGCATCAAGAAGCTTTAATGGAAGCTCTGAGGTAGATCTTTTGAAGGCCCTTATAGCATCTTCGCAGACCTCAGGTCCCCTAACAAGATTCGCTACACAGACAACCTCTCCCTCTACTACTTTATAACCGTTCCATGACGGGATGTTAGATCCATTATGGACCTCAATATTTCCATCATAGTCCATGACGGCCACCTGTCTTAGCTTAGCATTTCTATCGATCTCAAGAGCCCTCTCAAGAGCCTCTCTAACATCATACCCTTTCTTTAACAGCTCCAATATTAGGGGTCCTAGGGCTGGATTTGTGTAAGCCTGAGTAACAACACCTCCCACTGCATATTTAGCCCAAGGAACTCTAGAACCTACAGCTACGCTTCCAGATGCGACTACGATGCCCAAAAGCTTTTTCTTCTTATCGATAGCCATAATCGAATAAGTCAAATATCATCACCGATCTCACATTGATAAGCTACGAATAAAATTCTCACTTAAATATTGGTAGAGAGGATATATTTTGGTGATCTTGATGGGCTTTGGCGTTCTTCATTCGGTTCAAGAGGCAGTTTCTCTGCTAAAAAGGTCGGGGCTTAGACCAAAAACTATTTTTATTGATCTAGATGAATCCTTGGGCAAGATATCGGCTGACACCGTCATTAGTCCTGAAGACGTACCTCCACGTGATCGAAGTGTCTTAGATGGATATGCGGCAAGATGGTCAGATATTAGCATGGCCTCTGAGAACTCCCCTATAACGCTCACCTTGGTCGGGGAGGTTCCTATAGATAAAGAAGATCCAGGAAAGATCGGCCCGGGAGAGACAGCGAAGGTCGCTACGGGAAGTTTCATTCCTGAAGGAGCTAATGTAGTTATTCCTAAAGAGTATGTAGAAGTTGAAGATAACAAAGTTAAGGTATTTAAGGCCTTCGCTGGGGGATACGGGATTTCTGTACGAGGTGAGGATCTCAAAAAGGGAGATATTATAATAAGGAAAGGATATGTGATAAGGGAGTGGCACTTAGCCCTTTTAGCTTCTTTGGGACTCAACAGGGTTAAGGTTTATGATAGCTTCAAGGCAGCAGTTTTTGCCACTGGTGATGAACTCATAGAGCCCGGAAGTCCTAGAAGACCAGGAAAAGTTTATGTTTCAACCGCTAGGCTCATAGTCTCCTGGCTTAAAAATAGAGGGATTGAGGCTAGGTATTTCGGAATAGTCCCAGATGATGAAGTAAGAATAGAGAAGAAGTTTGAAACTTTGCTTAACTCTTATGACATTGTAATCTCCACTGGGGGTACAAGTGTAGGAGAAAGAGATCTTACTGCTAAAGTTCTTAAGAGGATATCTGAAGATTACGTTCATGGATTGGCCCTAAGTCCGGGAAAGCCCGCTGCTTTTGGAATAGCTAATGGCAAAATACTAATGGCACTCAGCGGGATGCCTGTAGCAGCACTAAGTGAGTTGATAGCGGTTTTCGATCCATATTATAGAAATATTTTGGGCAGAGATGAGCCCTGGGAGCCAGTTTTGACAGCTGAGATGGGACGTAAATATACAAGTCATCCTGGGTTTACTAATGTTGTTAGAAGCGTTCTTTGTCAAGATAACTCTAAGCTAAAGGTCTATCCATTAAGGGTTACAGGTAGTGGAATATTATCAACCCTCATAAAGGCCAATTCATACTTCATTGTTGAGGAGGAGATTACAGGAATAGAGGAAGGAGAAAAAATCAGTGTAAGATTAATTAACGAAAAAATTGAGAGGTGTAAGGAAAATGTCATCTAAAAGATCAATATTTAAAAGGCTTATGACGGTCCAGGAGGCAATAACCACAATATTTAATGTGTTCAGATACTCATTAGTGGAGAGGTTATTATTGGATGAGACGGAGGAAGTTGAAGTTTTTGACATTTTAGGAAGGCTTGTTGGGGAAGATATTATTGCACCCCGATCCCTTCCTTGGTATCCGAGAAGTCTTGTTGATGGTTGTGCGGTAAAGTCGGTAGACGTTCAAGGGGCCTTTGAAGAAAGACCTGTTAAGCTCAAGAGGATGGGAAGAGTGAAAATAGGAACAAGGCCTGATAGAGATGTTACTCCAGGAAGTTGTGTTGAGGTAGATACCGGGGCTTGGGTTCCCTTAGGTGCTGATGCTGTGGTACCTATTGAATATTATAATTATTCTGAAAATGAAGAAGTTATAATAGAGAGGTCAGTTCCTCCTGGCGCAAACATCGCCATGCCAGCCTCTGACATTTCAGAAGGCGACATTGTTGTTACGAAAGGAACTCCAACAAGTCCGTTCCTTGCAGGCGTTCTTGCCTCTTTAGGCATTAGGAAGGTCAAGGTGACTAGAAAGGTTCGTGTGGGAATATTCAGCACTGGAGACGAGCTTATTGAGGTAGGCAATGATATAGGGGGGCCTTGGGATCCTAGAATCTATGACTCCAATAGGCCCTATCTGCTGAACGAGATAAGGAGTTTTGGCTGGCTTCCAGTCGATCTAGGAGTATTACCTGACAATATAAACAGGATAAAGGAAACTATAAAAGATGCTATAGAAGAGTTTGACGTTGATATAATTATTGCCTCCGGGGGTACGTCTGCGGGCATAGAGGACTACGTATACAGGGCGGTTAATGACATGGGCAAGGTTCTAGTTCACGGCCTTAGGTTAAAGCCAGGCAAGCCAACAGTTGTGGGAGAAGTTAACGGAAGGCTTTTCATAGGTTTGCCAGGAAATCCCAGAAGCTGTATAAATGTCATGAATAAATTTGTCAAACCTCTCTTGTCTATTCTAGGCCTTTATTGGCCCAAAGAACCTATACTTCGTGTTAAATCTAAATTATTGATCTCAGCTTCGGGAGAAAAAGGACGCAGAACGTTCCTCCCTGTGGCACTCATCGGCCATTTCTCTGATGAAAGATATTATGCTGTACCTGTGGCTAAGGACAGCTACATGATAGGATCGCTTGCCATGAGTAACGCCCAAATAGTCATTTCTGAACATCAGGCAGAGCCGTTGAGAGCGGGAACTGAGGTAGATACAGATGTTTACAGACTATCTGACTGCACATTTCTAGTTACTTCTGACACTACCGAAAGGATATTGAAAAGCTCGTTAAATGTTGTGAGAAAGAGATGCAGGAATGTAAATGTAGTCATTTCACCTTTATCTCTAGGTAATACCTTAAAATCGTTGAGAAACATATATGTCATGTTCTTAGATGAAGATAGTAACTTTGTGGACTTAGGAAAAGCAGAAATATTGGCCGAATACCCCTTAAACCTAATATTAATGAAGAGACACGAAATGAGTGCTTGTGAGAGGATATCCGTCCCAGCTTCTTTGGCAAGGTTTTTCGCTAAGGTAAAAGGGGAGATGTCCGAAATAACATCGGCAACTATAGCGATATCTGTACCGAGAGTCTCTTCGTCAAAAATCCTGTTTGAAAAGGGTTATGCTGATTGTGCCTTAGCACTTTCCGAGGATATGTGCAAGGATTTACATTGCAAACATTTGGGAGTGAAAAAGCTAATACTGGCTTTTTTAAGGGATAAATGAAGGTGAAGAGAGCGCCGGAAGCCACTGACCTTAATTGGGATGAGGAGTTCTTTGGGGACCTCTCTGAATTTTATAAAACCTTGCCTCCAGCTATTATCGAAGAAAATATCATTGAGTAGATACCTGTCGTTAGCGGATCAGTGTTGAACCTTATAATAACTTGGTCGAGCTTCTTTATCTGCGTCTCCAGTTTAACATTGGGATAGAAATGTTCTTCAACAGTAGATATATATGTAATAACCTTTGACTCTTCCTCAACATCAGATATTCTCTCCAATTCTAATAACCTTGGAGAAGGACTTCCTAATTTCTTCAAGAGTAATCTAAGGTACTCAGCTCCAGGCTTTGTAGAAAAGGTATACAAAACGTAGTTTAACTTCTCACTATCCTTAAGGGCGCTAATTTCATCTTTATATCTTTCCTCAAGCCATTGAGGAGAAGTCTCCATCTCATCGACCTCATTTTTTATCCTTTCACTCCTGCTTGCAGGCAATATATTCCATGTCCAAAGAAGAGAAGCTAGTGAAAGTGTCATCAAAGGAAATTCCGATTCAACGTCCACTTTTTCAACATTTAAGCTCTCTATCCTTTCTTCATAGGCAGGATGAAGCTTAGGACCATATATTTTAAGATCTATGTTAAGAAGGGAGCTGACCTGTGCTAAATTAACTATTGAGGGATCCTTTCTATTATAGACGAACGCTATAATTTTACCAACGTTCTCCCTATAGGGCAATATATGTATTGAAGCTTCAGCAGCTGAAGTTAGGGTAGCTTTTTTCCCTGAGTGCAAGAGTGAGACATAAAGTATATGTGCTGGCGGGTAAGAGCCCATAGAGTAAATTATTAGGTCCACATCATCTATATCTGGTTTTGGGATCTCTCTTGCGTCATTTAGGGATTTTGCAACAGCATTTGATATCTCGGAAATTTTAGACGATGGCATATCTCAACGCCCTACAACAGCTACACTTTTCTGGAGAGGGTTCTCCTGAGAGCATTGGAACGATCTCTTTTATTACATTTTTCGCTCTCTCAACGTTTTGCTTCATTATTCTTTCTACCTCCTCTGCAGTAACGGGTTTCTCAGCCCAAACATCATAGTCAGTAACCATCGCTAATACTGCATAACAAAGTTCAGCCTCACAGGCAAGATTTACTTCAGGAACTAATGTCATGCCTATTATATCAGCTTTAAACACCTCTCTCCAGACCCTACTCTCCGCTCTTGTTGAGAATCTGGGTCCCTCTATACAAATGTAAGTTCCTTTATCATGAACTTGATAACCTAGCTTCTTTGAAACGCCTATAACTTTACGTCTAAGGTCTTCACAGAAGGGATCGGCCATACTAACATGGGCAACGACAGCCCCATCGAAGAAACTATAGGTTCTGCATTTTGTCATGTCAATGAACTGATCAGGAACTACGAAATCTCCGGGTTTGTAATCCTCTCTAAGACTTCCAACAGCTGAAATACTTAGGATCCATTTAACCCCTAAAGACTTGAGGGCCCATATGTTGGCTCGATAGTTAATGAGATGTGGAGGGATCCTATGCCCTCTTCCGTGTCTTGGAAGAAAGGCTACTCTAATGCCCTTTATTTTGCCTACTGTTATAAAGTCGCTGGGCTCTCCGAAGGGTGTATATACCTTAACTTCAACAGGATCTTCAACCATATCAGGATCATAAAGTCCAGAACCTCCTATTATGGCTACATGAGCTTCTATGCCGCTAGGCTTAGAAATCTTTATCAAAATCGATCCCTAGATTTTTATCGATGTAAAGTGATTTTATAAGCCTTCATAGAGATATTTTCCTTTATATACCATCTGCGGTAGGGCTTCAAGCCTTGCGAAAACTATCTGTGCAATTCTCGCCCCCCTTCTAACCTTAATTCCATGCCTATTAAGAACGACAAGAAGGGCCTCACCCCTACCTTTATATCCAGGATCCCATACAGCACAATGTATGAGCGCACCCATTCTAAGTAGACTACTTCTAGGGTAACAGAAACCTACTGCCCAAGAAGGAATTTCAACGATCTCCCTAAATCTTATTCTATAAGCTCCCACTCCAAGGTCAAAGAAGCCCTGCTGGTCGGTTTCAAGGCTTTTTCCTCCAGGGATATCTCTCTGATCTAGATCTAATGTTCCTGAGGAATCAAAAACTCTGACCTCATCTAGGCTTAAATCTATACCTGCAGGTTGTACAGACTTCTCATTGATAGGAGCTACATGTTCTGCTACATCCTTCCCCCTAAGAAACACATTATCACCTCTTCTGGTCCTAAAAATAAAATCGCGAGAAACTATTTATGCAGTCAAAGTTACTTTCATTCCGTCCCATGCTAAGATGACATTTTTATGAATCTTTTTTGCCTCTTTGATAAGTTTTAAGACATCGGATCCTCTATAGCGGGCACTTATATGAGTTAGAATTAGCAAATGTACACCTGAATCTCTAGCAACCAGGGCTGCATCAAGGGCAGTACTATGTCCCCTTTCATGAGCTTTCTCTGCAAGGGCGGAGTCAAACGTTGAGTCGTGAATGAGAACTCTGGAACCCTTGATAAATGGAATAAGTTCTTTGCAGGGAGCCGTGTCACCAGTATATGAAATTGAAACTTCTCTTGACCTCTCAGAAACTTGGGTTAGATCTATTACTCGCTTTCCAATAACTATTCTTCCTTCTACTAATAACAGTTTTTTAATAGTCTCAGGTGTAGGGACAATTCCAAGCTCTTTCATTCTGTCAACGCGTAGCCTAGGTCTTAACTTCCAGACGAGCTTAAACATATAACCCTCTATGGTGTGACATGAAGGTCTCCAGTATAGAGTTAGTGAATCGCCACCTATAGAGTAAAGTTCTAGAAATCCCTCTCCACGTATCTCAACTACCTTTATTGGAAAAGTAAACGGTATTCTTTCAACTTCGAGTACTTCTTTTATAAACTCTGATGACCATCTGTCACAAACTATGGTTAAAGGTTTCGTTCTCTTGCTCATGTAAAGTGTTTGAAGAAGACCAGGAAGTCCGTTTATATGGTCTCCGTGGCTGTGTGTTATTGCTATTAAATTTATAGATGTTAGTGAGACACCCAATTTGAGCATTCTATATTGGGTTCCTTCACCTACATCAAAGAGCGTCTTATATCCATTCCAATCCTTTATTAATATTGAAGGTAACGCTCTCTCAGGTGTAGGCACGCCACCAGAGGTACCTAAGAAGAGTATCTCTATGTTTCTCATTTTCAATCTCACCTAAGCCTTAGACACTACTATCGTTCTTGTCAGGCTGCTGTGGACGTACATGTAATGTTTTTCTATAATATCTAGGCCAACGTCTTCAGCTATCCTTTCTGGCCTTATTTGTGTGGGCCCTGCAAAAATCAAATAACCTCCTTTCTTTAGAATCGTCAGGCTTTCTTCTAGGAAGCCTCTATAAATTGTTTTTATGTTTTTACCTTTGGTTGATGTGCTTCTTCCATAGGGAGGATCGGTTGCTATAGAGTCTATAGACTTATCCAAGGGAAGCTTCAAAGCATCCCCTATATAGCTCAAAGAGTTGCTTTGGCATCCAAAATAATTTAAATTTTTCCTCGACCCTTTAGACATTACCCTGTCTATGTCTCCGCATAGAACCTTAGAGGAACCTATAAGACAAGCTTCAAGCGCGATGCCTCCTGTTCCACAAAAAGGATCCAAAAATATCTCTCCTCTTTTAAGTCGTGATAAGTTAACAAAGGCTCTGCTCAGTCTAGGGTCCAAAGGACCTGGCTTGAAGAAAGGCCTTTTTCTAGGTCTTCTTTTCTCAAACTCCTTTAAGTCTATACTTAGAAGTCTAAGCCCAATTATGACCATACCTTCAACCAAGAACACCTCCACTTTATATGAACTTTTGAAGTTTATCTTTATATTATATTTTTTCAAGGAACTTATTATCTTCTTTATAGTCTTCTCTCCATTTACTAATTTTTGAGACACTCCTCTAAGTCTCTCAAAGGAGATGCCAACTTCGTTTACACCGAATTTCTCCATATTGAATATTAAGCTCTCTACTATATTATTTAGATCCCTATTAAAAAGAATATTATCTTTTATGCTTACGAGAACACCTATAGACTTAGTAAAAGCAACCCTTCTAACAACAGATTTTAATAGACTGAAGTCACAGGTGAAGAGTGCAACAAGATCGAGCTTACTTATAAGTTTGAAATTGTTACATTCAACTTCACCTACGGCGTTAAGCTCTGAAATTGGTAGGGTTGGATGAATTCCTGAGAGCCTAGCATAGAAGATCTTTCCTGATCCAAGCTCTTTTTCCCTCAGGAGATCCACCTCTTTATCTCCTCTGCGACCAAGGGTGCTACGTCTATATATTCTATAAGCGGATCATCAATTTTGGGCAGGGTGTTGCATGCATATATTTTACTTATATGTGACTTCTTAAGCTTCTCCAATGCATTGCCAACCATAAGAGCGTGTGCAACAATAACCCTTATGCTAGAAGCCCCTTGGGAGAGAAGTAATTTTGAAGCTTCAGCGACAGTTCCGCCGGTACTTATGATATCATCAACTATTATTACATCTTTATCCTTTACATCAATATTTTTAGGTTCTATTGTTATCTTACCAGTGACTCTATCCCTTCTCTTCACTAAATAATCGAATTCCGTTCCCATTGCTGAGGCTAGCCTTTTTGCTCTATCTAAAGCTCCAACGTCTGGAGCTAGAATAACCACATTATTGTTATTTAGTTTAATATTCTTAACCATATACTCATATGGTGATATGCTGTAGGCACTTTCACCAAAATATCTCAGTGAATCCTTTTTATGTATCTCTATTGTGAAAAGTCTTGTTAATCCCATACTTTTTAACACTCTCAACAAAGCTCTTATACTTACAGCTTCGTTAGGAAGAAACTCTTTGTCCTGTCTTGAATAGGCAAGGTAGGGAACTACAAGGCTGATATCTTCAATACCTTTTTCTTTAAGTGCATCGATGGCAAAGATCGTCTTTACTACGGCATTGTCTTGAGGAGGGGCGAACGTCTGAACGAGAATTACAGGTTCGTGGTGTTCAGGAACCTTTGGAAGGCGTACATATTGTTCACCATCTGGAAACTTCTTTTCGATCAGAACGTTAATCTCTTCTCCTAAACTTTTTGCAAGACTCTCAGCAAACTTCTTAGAGGCCTCGTCAGCCCCAGATAAGATGAACATCTTTACACACCAGGTACTGGAACTTTTCCTGAGTTGAATAATGTTTAACAGGCTAGTTTTAAAGATAAAGTGTTGCGAACATTATAATTCCTTTCTTTAAACCTCTCTGACATAGTGCCCACGCTTTATTGTTTAATAAAAATTATTTGAAAAACGGTCTTCCTTCGTTAAATTTATAACAACTGATTTCATAAATCTATTTTAAAGGGAGGTAATTAATCGACCAAAGTTAATCCAGAATGTTAATAAGGTGATATAGGTGGCTCCAGGCAGAAACATAGGAGAACTTGAAAACAAGGCGCTTGAAATAGTGAAGAAAAGCGGGAAAAAAGGAGTTCTTCAGAGCGAGCTATGGAAGATGTTGGGTCTTGACAGCAGGGAGGGTTCTAGGCTCGTTCTGAGACTTGTTAAAAAGGGTCTTCTTAGTAGAACTCAAGTGATGGTTAACGGCAGGAAAACTTACAGGTTGTTCTATAGGGAAAAGAAGGAAGTTGCACCTAAGGTTGTGATAAGCGCTAAAAGTATAATTGATATACCATGCGCTTCATGCCCTTATATAGACGTGTGCGAAGTAGGAGGCTTTTATGATCCTAGGCAGTGCCCTCTCCTTGAGGCATGGATAGATTCTCAGATAAAGTAAAATAGTACTTAAACTTCATCAATTTGATCTGCCTAATTATTCAATTAAGTTAGTCTACGTATGATGGAAACGAGTACTCCTCTCTCCATATCTTTTCTAATAAGTAATACAAATTTTAATAATTAATGTAGGAATTTGATTGTTCGAAGAGATTAAATTTTTTATATTTCTAGAAGCTATTTTTAATGTGTCCCAGAGGTGGGTATATGAGAAATAAAAAGAGAGATTTTATTGCTATAATTTTAGGTTCCATACCTTGGATAGCTTATGTGATAGTATCACCCTTCTTTAACAAACCTAAACCGTTGATAGCGGGAATGCCTCCACTAATGTTCTGGGACACGATCTGGATGGCATTGACATCTTTCTGTCTATTTCTTGCCTATATAGTTGAATTTGGAGGTCGTTAAGATTGAATGAAACAGCTTTATCATTATCGATTATATTCACTTGGATAGGCCTGACTCTAGTAGTTGGCATACTAGCAGGCATTAAGAGAAAGTTTAGTTTAGAGGGCTACTTAGTTTCAGGAAGGGCTTTGGGGGCGTTACTCCTTTATACGTTAATGGCAGCCGAGATCTACAGCGCTTATGCATTCCTAGGAGTTGCTGGATGGGCGTATAGTTATGGCATGCCAATAATGTACGCACTTGCATACGGATCTCTAGCTTATGCCTTTGGATATTTCTACGCGAAGTATATATGGAAAGCAGGGAAGAAGTTTGGATATGTGACTCAAGCTGACTATTTCATGCATAGGTTTAATAGTAAAGCATTAGCGGTATTTACTGCCTTGATAGGTATAGTATTCATAATACCTTACGTACAGCTACAGCTTCAGGGACTAGGATATATACTTCACGTAGGATCCCTTAATACTCTTTCAATAAACTTAGGCATGGCAATAGCTCTCATAGTAGTACTGATATATGTCTATACAAGCGGCTTGAGAGGAATAGCTTGGACAAACTTTCTTCAAGGCATATTCATGTTCATAATAGCTTGGGGAGTGGTCTTTGCAATCCCATTCTTAAAGTTTGGAGGCATAGGACCGCTTTTCAGGAGACTTCTGGAGACGAAACCTCAAATGCTCTATTTGCATCCGCCTTTGGGAATGAGCTGGTATTTATCAACTATGATCCTTTCAGGGCTAGGATTCTTCATCTGGCCTCATTTGTGGCCTAGCATATTTGGAGCCAAAGATATAAAACCCTTGAAGAAGACATATGTAGTGTTACCTTTATATTCCTTCTTTATGTTGCCAGTAATCCTTGCAGGACTGACCGTAGCGGCAGCAGGGCTGAAACTTTCAGTCCCAGACGAGGCTATACTTAAGGCGGTCGAGCTCGTTTATCCCAAATGGGTTTTGGGCGTTGTCGGTGCAGCGGGGTTTGCAGCTGCAGCATCCACAGCAAGCGCTATAATCTTAGCAGCTGCGGGGCTTACGGCAAGTAACATATATAGGATAGCTAAACCGTCAGCCTCCGATAAAGAACTCGTTCTAGTCAGCAGGCTCTTCGTCGTGTTTTATGCCTTGCTAGCTTTGAGTTTAGCGATTGTGGCTAGAGGAAGACTTGTTGCGCTTCTACTCTTGGGATATTCGGGCATAACACAGATGTTTCCAGGAGCGGTACTAGGAATGTTTTGGAAGAGAATCAATAAGTGGAATACGACAGCAGGTCTTATAGCGGGATTAGTCACGATCATCTACTTAAAGTTCTTTGGTCCAGGAAATTATTTAGGTATACACTTTGGCCTGTGGGGTCTTATTGTTAATTTCATTGTAGTTCTGATAGGAGCAGCCTTTGTCAAGGGAGACAGGAATTTCGAGGAGTTCAAAAAGGGTCTTGAAGAGCTTTAGTTTTTATAGCCTTATTCATGTTTTTATTACTTCTTACTTCATAACCAGTACCAATATTCCTATCAGCAATCCATATATGGCTATTCCTTCGCCGAGGGCCACTATCAGCAACGCCATACCTGACATCTCTCTCTTTTCAGCGATAGCACTTATTGCAGATGCTCCAGCAACACCAACTGCATAACCGCCACCAAGACCTGCAAGCCCTACTGCTAGTCCAGCGCCTATATACCTATACCCACTTGTTGATGAGGTTGAAGTTCCTCCACCACCCTGGGCACTCGTTATCATCGACATACCCGTTATTACCGCTAACGCGACAGCTATTGTCATGGATGCAATTAGGATTATTCTTGCCTTCTTATGACCGAGTTTCATTACTCACAGTCCACCTCCACCATAAACGCGAGTATCGAAAGGGATAAAAGCGTTACTTAGAAAAGTTTAAGGCTTTAATGTTGATGTCTCTAAGTAGCAAAGGATCGGATTTTATTTTTGATGAGCGAGCTCCTCCGAAGCTCTTTTCATGCCCTTAAGGGTTTTCCAGAGGCTGGGCGAGATCCAGAGTATCCATGCCGGAACTTTCTTGACGAATTCGTATGCCTCCTCCCAACTCTCAAAACCCAACTCACTTGCCAGCTGTTCTAGGCTCATTTCTGTATGCACATATCTGTGCAAAATACTAAGGACGTCTTCGTTAATTTCTATTTCTTTGTCACCAACTTTTATTACGTAGCTTTTTTCTGAGCTCATCCTTCTCCCCTCTGAGAGGCTTATCTTTAAAGATTATTAACTTTAACCGGAGAGAACAAAAGTCCCAGAAACTCCATCTATCATGGCGATGGCCGAGCGTTCCAGCACTGAGAAGTGATGTGAACTTCCGCCCCTGGGCAAGCCAATAAAAATATTTTTCCTGAAAGATCCTTACTTAATCGGTACCCCGGTCCCGTGTGAAGGGCCCCGCGTCCTCGGGGGATCCATGTACACGGGGCGGGTCACTCCCGGCTCTTCCTTGAATTAATTCTTTACATCTCGAATGATCGTACAAAAAGTTAGGGTCTAAGTCTCCTAGGTTCAAAGGGTGCAAGAAATATGAAATTTATTGTGATAGTAGGCCCCGCAGGGAGTGGAAAGTCAACGTTAACTGGGGAGTTAGCGGACCATATAGAATCTTATGGAGCGAGTGTGGCCAGGGTCAACTACGATCCAGCAGCTGAGGAACTCTCCTATAGTCCAGACGTTGACATTAGAAGCTACGTTAAGGCTGAGGACTTTATGGCAGAGGGTCTAGGTCCCAATGGAGCTCTTATAGCAGCTGTTGACTCAAGCATAGAATATGCACATGAAATACGAAACAGGCTTGAGGACATAAATCCTGATTATGTAATAATTGACACCCCAGGACAGCTAGAGCTCTTTGCCTATAGAGTTGGCGGCCCCTTGGTACTGGATGCTATAGCAGGTGACTATCCTACCTTAACAGTGTTCTTAATGGATGCAATGTTTTTCGACAATTCAGCAGGAATAGTATCAATTTTAACATTAGCGTCCAGCGTCGCCGTAAGGTTAAAGAAGCCTCAAATAAACGTTGTTAGCAAGTCTGATCTTCTAGATGATAATGTGATATCTGAGGTTATACCAAGACTTGGGGAGGAGAGCTTTCTGGCAGACCTCATTAATATGGAAGACTTGGATCCTTTTTTAAGAAGTCTTTCGCTAAAGCTTTCAGAAGCTCTAGTAGAATCAGGCTTTATTGGAGAGGTCCTGCCGATTTCTGTCAGGGATCCTAAGTCATTAGACCTCCTTTATGCGAAAATACAACAAATGCTGGCATCTGGAGATGATTATAGGTTTTATGATTACCTTACAGAGTCTTAAAAACCAATTAATAATAACATTTATTAATAGCTTTGATTCGAATAGAAGTTAAGGAGATAAGAGAAAAGTTAAGTTAAGAAGAAATCTAAACGATGCATCTTTTACGAGAATATAAGTGGTGATCGCAAAGTGACGGACCCTAGAGATATACGAGTGTTTTTAGAGCCAAAGAACGTTGCTGTCGTTGGTGCCTCACCAAAGGAAGGAAGCCTGGGAAGAGCCATACTTGAAAACCTTATGAGAGGCTTCAAAGGAAAGATCTATCCTATAAATCCGAAGTACAATGAAATATTGGGAATTAAAAGTTACCCTTCGATCAGCTCTGTGCCCGATGATATAGACTTAGCCGTTATCGCGGTAAGAGCGGACGTTTCTGTCAAGATCGCAGAAGAGGCTGGCAAAAAGGGCGTTAAGGGCTTGATAATTATAAGTGGGGGTTTTGCAGAGTCAGGCGAAGAGGGTAGGAAACTACAGGAGAAGCTTGTTGAAATAAAGGAGAAGTACAAGGTCAGAATAATAGGTCCTAACTGTATAGGGGTGTATAATGCAGTTGTTGGTTTAGATACCTTTTTCCTCCCATATGAGAGGATGAAGAGACCTCAGAAGGGCCCTATAGCCATAATAAGTCAAAGCGGCGCTTACCTAGCGAGCATAATGGACTGGGCAGCTGAGGAGGGTATAGGAATAAGTAAGGCTGTGAACTTTGGTAATAAGGTTGATGTAGATGAAATAGACCTATTGAACTACTTCGCTGACGATGACGATATCAGGGTTATCTTAATTTACCTTGAAGGAGTAAAGCCAGGAAAGGGAAGGGAGTTCATCGATGTTGCTAGAAAGGTAACCCTTGAAAGGGGAAAGAGCATAGTTCTTTTGAAGACAGGAAGAACAAGTCATGGAGCTAGGGCAGCGTATAGTCACACAGCGGCCCTAGCTGGTAGTTATGAAGTCTTCAAGGCTGCTTTTAAGCAGGCAAGAATTATAGAGGTTGAGGACACACTTAAGCTCTTCGACGCAGCTAAGGCTTTGGCCTATTTGACCCCTCCTAAGGAAAAGAGGGTTGGAATATTAACGAATGCTGGGGGTCCTGGAGTTATATCAACAGACGCTTTAACATCTTTAGGCTTGGAAGTTCCTAGATTCAGTAACGAACTTCAAGAAAAACTTAGATCTCTCTTCCCACCAAGAGTAGCTGTTGGTAATCCTGTCGACCTTACAGGAGATGCAGGTCCTGAAGAATATAGAAAGGCCCTAGAGATCTTGATGTCATCAAATGAAATAGATATGTTGTTAATAATCGCATTAATGCAGCCACCTACCATGGACATAAAGGTAGCTGATATAATAGCGGATTTTGCTTGGAAACGAAGAGAAAAGCCTGTTGTCGTTGTAACCATAGGTTCTGAATACGCTAAAGAGTTTAAGGCATATCTAGAAAATAGAGGAATACCTGTATATGACTTCCCGGACAAGGCAGCCTTCGCCCTTTATGCTCTAAGTAGATGCTCTGAATGTAGATGGGGAAGAAGGACTTCATATCCGGAGATCGAGCTAGAGGAGGTCAGTAATGAAAATGAGGAGAGAGTGAAAGCGATTATAAGGAATGTTATCAGTTCTGGAAGGAAGAAGCTTTTGGAACATGAGGCATTTGAGGTTCTAAAACTTTATGATCTTCCAGTTCCAGACTTCTGTCTAGCAACAAATGAACGTGAAGTTAAGGACTGTGTCTCAAAAGTAGAACCTCCATATGCGCTTAAGATAGTTAGCCCTGACATAGTACATAAAAGTGATGTCGGAGGAGTCGTTTTGAACTTAAGAGATCTGGATGAGGTGAGGGAGGGTTTCAAAAAGATCTTAGCTAACGTGAGGAACTCTGCTCCTGAAGCAAAGATTAGTGGGGTGCTAGTACAACATATGGTACCTCAAGGACTTGAGGTAATAGTGGGTGGTAAAAGAGATCCTATATTTGGACCTACAGTTCTATTTGGATTAGGTGGCGTCTTTGTAGAAGTATTTAAGGATGTATCGATGAGGGTTGCTCCCATTACATCATTGGAGGCCTTTGATATGATCAATGAGATCAAAGCGAAAAGGCTTTTAGAAGGTTATAGGGGGCAGAAACCTAGGGATAAGAGAGCTTTGGCGACAGTAATATTAAAAATCGCTCGTTTGATGCTAAGACAGCCTGCAGTAAGAGAGTTGGACCTTAATCCAGTAATGTCATATGAGGATGGGGCGGCCGTTGCTGATGCACGGATAATAGTTGGTTAGGTGATAAGAGGTTTGAGTAATAAAGAAGGATCGAAGGATGTCTCCGTTGGCACTGGCCAGGTTTCTGAGAGTGAGTATAATGAAGACCTGCTTCTCAAGAAAGCTGAGGAGTTAAAGGATCAAATAATGTTAATAAAGGATCAAAGAAGACAACTTATAGATGAGGTTAAGGGGCTTAGGGAACAGAGAAGAAAACTTTTAGAGGAGCGTTCAAAGTTAATTTCTAGGCTTAAAGAACTTAAAGAGAAGAAAAGCAAGCTAATGGATGAGTTATCAAAGCTTAAAGAGGAGAGGAACAGTTTAAGGGAGGAACTTTCTAAGAAACGCGAACAACTAAGGATAGCCAGATCTATTGCTGAGAAGGAAGGTAACCTTGCAAAGATAAGTCTGAAAAAGCTGCAGAGAAGACTTGAAGAGCTCGAGTGGAGACAGATGACGACCGTTCTCCCTCCTCACGAGGAGGAAAGGCTCATAAATGAAATAGAGAGGCTTGAGGATTTAATAGAGAGGGTCAGAAAGGCTAAGGAGCAACAACTTTCTGTTATGGAACTGGAGGCTGAGATCAAGGCCTTGAGACTGAAATACAACGATGTTGTCACAAGGATCAACGAAATAAGGGAGGAGATAGGAAATGTTAAGGGTGAGATGCAGGATATTGTTTCTAAGCTTGATGATTATAATAAGAAGGTTTCAGCGTTGACCGAGAAGATAAATGAGTTGAGTGCTATGATAGATGATTTAAGTAAGCAATTGGACCAGGTATATTCAGCCTATAGAGAGGTTATGATAAAGCTCAAGGAGATAAAGATAGCTAAGAGGCACAGGATAGCATTGGAAGTGCTTGAAAAAAGAAGGAAGGAAATTATGGAGAAATATAAAAGAGGAGAACCTTTATCTCTCGAAGAGCTCAAGATCCTCTATGGAGAGTTCGACTTTTTAACTTAGGAGTTCTCAGTTCTATAGCATAAACTCTTATTATGTTTTATCATTATCTGCTAATTTCTGGGAACGCTGAAACTCTGAGGGTTCTTAAAAGTGAGAGAGTCAAAGATAGAAGATCAAGAAAGTTTAAGAGTTAGTGAGGTAAATGAAAAACCTCAAAGGAGACCTCTAATAGTTGTTATTGATATAGATGATGACTTGTCTGAAGTAGGAATTAAAAGTCCTCTCATTGGGTTTGAGGAGGTTCTGGACGCTGCGGTGAGGTTCGCGTTAGCAAGACCCGAGGATTCAGATGCTAATGCGCTTTTTGACGGTTTAAACTTGTACAAAAAGTTTCAGGTAGAAGGTCGAGATCCTGAGATAGTTGTTTTGACTGGCCACAAAACCGATTTGCTTGAAGCACAGAGGAAAATAAGGGCTAATTTAGAGGATTTGTTAAAAAGAGTTGAAGGGCCCTTCGAACTATATCTAGTTATGGATAGCGAGTATGATCTTATGGTCGTGGAGAGCATTAGAGATTTAGCTCCTATAGCTGGTATAAAGAGGGTGCTCGTTGAGCAGCACTTAGGTATAGAGGCTAGTTATATGCTCCTAGCCAGGTATCTTAAAAAGGCATTTTTTGATCCTAGATTTTCCAAATACACCCTTGGAATTCCCGGGGCACTTCTCGCTTTAGGCACTGCACTAAGTCTAGCAGGCTATGGCTCAATAGCACTTAAGGTTCTTGGATTTTTCTTAGGTTTAGTTATGATAGTTAGAGGTTTTGACTTAGAGAAATATATTAATGACTTATTTAAGGCTCTGTTCACTCAACACGGTCTTGTTCTAGTATCTTATACACTTCTGGGAATTTTTCTAATAGCCTCAACAGTCGCCGTATATTATGCTTTTAGTGGGGCTTCGAGCGTACTAGAAGGCTTGGCCATGACATTAAAAACTTCAATACCAATACTTATGGCAGGTGTAGTGATGTATATAATTATTGGTAAGGCCCTTTATAAATTGATTCAAGGCAGTTTAGACCTTTGGAATGAAATTGCTGAGGTAATTATGGCAATTTTTACTGCCTTAGCCTTCTATCAGTTAGGCAACTCATTGATGTCTTGGGGACCAAGCCAGATACCAATAAAGGTTGTTGATGCTCTCTTGTTAAGTGGTTTCATACAGCTGTTGCTCATTGGCATATCAATAGCAGTTCTTATAGAGGTTCTTAAAAGGGCTGGAAAGTTAAAGGGTTCATGAGAGCTAAATTTAGTTATTGACTACTTCCCAAAGAGTCTTTCCTGAGAGCTAAACCACTTTATCGCTTTGATAAGCTCCTCCTCGTTAAAATCAGGCCAAAGGACATCCGTAAAGTAAAGCTCGGCATAGGACGAAGGTATGGGCAGGAAGTCACTTAACCTTCTTCT
Organism: Acidilobaceae archaeon; assembly: GCA_026995555.1. Taxonomy (GTDB): domain Archaea; phylum Thermoproteota; class Thermoprotei_A; order Sulfolobales; family Acidilobaceae; genus JALWTO01. Next base: position 19,977 of record JALWOJ010000043.1, read on the forward strand.
TCCCCCCGTTCTAATGATTAGATCTATAGGGGGCATCAATAACGAAGGAGGCAATCGACCTTTTCTTATGGCCTCCTCAATCTCCCACTTCACTCCATAACATAAGGCCAGATACAAAGCTTTCTCGTTGTAAGAGCTTGTCGCATCTATCGTTCTTTTTGCTTCATATCTAACGTTCTCTTTAACCAAGGAGAGGTCACCAATAACCTTTATGGATACTTTATTATCTTTTACTATAGGATCCTCTCGAAGCTCTTTAAAGCCTCTGAGTGCGAGTTCGTTCAAGATATCTAACTCCATCTTGCTTCTCTTCAAACAATTGTCCCTACTCATAACATACACACTAACAAACCTCACTCCTAGCTTTAACAGCTTTTTGAGAATAAATCTAAGGACCTCATATCCTTTAAAATAAGCTTCAACATAGCTAGCCTTATTTTTCTTAGCCCATCTCCTGTTGCCATCTGGAATTATTCCCACATGGTTAGGTATGTTAAGGTTCAATGCTCCCAGCGCACCCCTTAAGGTTCAGCTTCCCTCTTAGCCATAGGATAGTTACATTTTGAACGATTCTAATTAATTTGCCGTTCGTCCAGGGCGGTAATCTAACGCTATTCATGTTCTTTTAGGTATTCTATACCTTAAGGTTCATCATGATATGGCCCAGAGTCTTACTATCTTTAGAGCAGTTCCTAGTACTTTGAGCCTACCACTCAGCGTTTAATTATAGTAAAGAAGAAACCGAAGTAATAAAACTAAAGATATCAATATCAGAAGAATTCATTACAATTAATGGGTGGAAGTTTTGAAAGTTGTTGCTGTAGGTACCTCCAATGACCTGAAAGTCAGGGCTGTCTCTAGGGTTTTGAAAAGGTACCTTGACGTAGAGGTGGTTAAGGTTCCTGTGAAGGTCTCCGTCTCTCCTCAGCCAGTAGGTATAACTGAACTTATAAGAGGAGCTCTTGAAAGGGCGTATAAGGCTTTAAATTCCGTAAAGAGGGCTGACTTCGGAATAGGTATAGAGGCAGGTCTCCTCGAATTTTATACTTCGACGGGCTTTCTAGAGACACAGGTTGCCTTAATGTTAGACTCCAAAGGGAAGATAAGCATAGGCTTAAGTCCATCTTTCGAGCTCCCTAAAGGTGTTGTTGACAAAATGATTGAAGGCATAGAACTTGCTGAGGCCAGTGAGATAAGGAGAGGTGAAAGGGATTTAGGAGAGGTTGTTGGGTATGTGGGAGTTAAAACTTGGGGTGCGTTAACAAGGCTAGAACTCACCGAACTGGCTGTAAGAGCAGCAATAATCCCTTGGCTCGAAGGAGGAAGCGAATGGCTTATTACGCTAGAGGAGCTAGTCAGAAAGTTAGGGATCAAGGAAGAATTAAAATGAGGTGGGGGAACGCTCATGGGTATATACCAGTGGAGGGACTTGAAGAAACCTAGTGGAGGTAAAAGGAATAGATATTATAAGGTTAAGAGAAAGTACGCTTTTGGTAGATACTTCACCCCTGCAGTTCTCTCGGACTCTGAAGAGAGAACCCTGGTAAGGGTTAGAGGCGGGAACTACAAGGTGAGGCTCAGAAAGGTTGTATATGCAAACGTCACGGACCCTGAGACCGGGAAGTCAAAAAAGGTAAAGATATTGTCAGTTGTTGAGACCCCTGCTAATAGGGAGTTCGCAAGAAGAAGTATAATAGTTAAGGGTACAATAATAGAGACGGAATTAGGAAAGGCGAAGGTAACCTCAAGACCTGGTCAAGATGGCGTTATAAATGCGATACTATTAAGAGAGAGTAAAGGTTAGCGGTAATGAGTAGCAGAGAGTACAAGGGAAAAAGAATTGTCTTATGGCCATCGAATATAGATTCTACTAAGTCTTTATCTCAAGGACGCAAGATACCTCTGAGGTATGCAGTTCCAAATCCCTCTCTTGAAGAGATCGTTCATGTAGCAGAAGAGCTAGGTCTAAACCCTGAGATCGAGGAGAAAGCTTATCCCAGAGATTGGTGGGTGGAAAGGCGTAGAATAGTTGTGGACAAAATTATTACAAAAAGAAAAACTTTAATAAAGATTTCAATGACTATTAGAAAGCTAAGAGAGACACAGAAGCGCTAGCTAGTGATCACTAGAGTCTTTTGAAAGTTCTATTGCTCTCCAAGCCATTTGTTTAATAGCCATATATTGTACAGCCCTAAGCAGAGGAGAATAAATAAATTTCCCCAAGTTCTCTGGCCCCCTTCTCTATATTTACTTGCCTAAACCCTATTTTGTTAAAGAGGAGTTAATGCTTCTAACTAGCTCAACGTTTATTTTAAGGCCTCCGAGGCCTAAAGAGAGGAGAGGAAGTTTGGAGAAAAGAACTAGAAAGAAAACTAAAGAATGGAGAGAAAGAAGGGAAAGACTTAAGACCGTAGACCTAGGTAGGGTTTACAGTATAGTAAACACAGGTCATATAGTCGTCTCAGTTGAAAATAAAAGAGTTGTTTCACAAAGGTTTCTAGGAGCGAAGGCCTTCAGAAGTTCTGATAAAAAGGAGTTAGGACAGCTTTCAGATTTTATAGGCAATGTTGAGAAACCTTATGCTGTGATAAAACCAGTATCCAGAAACATATTGACAGTGCTGAGTCCTGGTGACAGCGTCTATATCGTGGTTAGAGAAAGGCCTCGGAGGCCTCGGAAACATAGAAGAAGATCTCTAGGAGGGAGTTAAGTTTGTCAGATAAAAGGTGTTCAGGTTATTACGTTACCCCTACAGGTGAGGTTGTTTGTAAGGATACTGGCGAGGTCATGTTAGAAGAAACTTTTGTGGAAAGTGGCGAGTGGAGCTCTAGAAAGGACTTGGAAAGGGGCATCATTAAGGAAAGAACTGGAAGTCCGATAACATTTACTAAACATAACTTAATATCGGCAGATGTCGTTTTGAGGGAGCACAGAAGTAAGAGGAAACCTCCTAGCTTGGCTTCCGCTAGGGAGCAGCTGTTAAGATCAAGAAGATTAAGAATACATAGGTATCCTAAGGAGGAAAGAATGAAGATTAGCATTATGAATGATGCGAAGATAGCCGCCGAAAATTTAGGTTTACCCAGAATTGTTGAGGAAACCATGGGATTTATAATAAATATGTACCTTCAGAAGGAGGTTCCTAGGACAAGAAGAGAGAAGAAGGCTTTAATTCTGGCTGCATTATGGAAAGCAATAACTTATCACAAACTTCCGATCTCGAAGAAAGATATCTTTAACGAAGTAGGCGGTGACTCAAAGCTTCTCTGGAGCGGCCTTAAGAAATTGAATGAGCTTGGAATATTGGACAGAATAAAGTCCGTTAGAAGAGAGGAGTATAGCCCTCATAGAGACCTTCTAGAAAGGATTAAAATATTTATAGAGAACGCATCTAGTGAGCTAAAGTTACCACATATGATAGCCGTTGAGGCATCTAAATTAATAGACATCCTAGTTAACGACTATGGAAAGAGTCTCCATGGAAGACAGCCCGAAGCTGTAGCGGGAGCCGTACTTTACTTGATTGCCCATTTATACAATTACAAGATTTCTCAAAAGAAGATAGCTGAAGTTTTGGGCGTCGTAGAATCCTCTATTAGAAAACAGTATAGATATCTGCTGGAGGACATGGTGTTCGTTATCGAAATTTAGACAAGCAACACCTCTTTTCCTAAAGACTCTATTATTTTAATCACATTTTTTCTATCTGTGGACCTAAGACTCTTCTTCTCTATTATTCCTATCTGCGATTCCCTAGGGTAACTTTTAGTTAAAGCTTCAACAATAATCCTATCTTCAACGCCCGAATTAAAAGCATATTTAGGTATTATATGTCCTAAACAGTATTCAGAATTCAGCTGTAGTTCAGTAAACTTTATCGGATAATGGCTCCCACCAAACCCAGAAGACTCCTTGCATTTGGGAAGCTCCTTATTGAGAACATCAATAACGGCTTGCGCCATAGCCTCTCTAGCCTTAGGATCTTTCCACTCCTCGATCGTGCTGCCTATCTCTATAAAGACTATAGGTTTGCGCGGCGTTGTAGGGCCATGATGTGTCGCCTCTAATTTTAGATCATATTCTTCTAAAAGGCCCAGTGCTTCGGCTTTGTTTCTATAAGCATTCAAAAGTGCTTTAGAAAGGGCAGGGAAAGACACGGCGAGCTCCTTAGGTCTACCTCCGAGGGTTCTTTCCGTTGGATTTCCTGTATGATGTACAGTTAATGTTTTCTTCCTGCTTTCACTACTGTGTCTCGACAAAATTATTATTGCGTTAGCTGAAGGATCCGGAGTTTTATCAACAAATTCAAGTTCAATGCTATCTTCATTATATCCTCCAAGAAATATATTGTTCTCAAGAACGAAACATTCTACGGCATTTTGACAATTGGTTTTCTCTCCATTTAGATAATCTACAAGTAGCTTTGCAACGCCCTTTCCAGCAGGATCCTTAATGGAATAAGCTAACGCTATCTTAGCCTTCAATCTTTCCACCTTTTCACAGGAAAAATTAGAAGAAAAGTTAATATTTTAAGTGATAGCATTATTTATAGAACCGTAGTCCCTATGGAGAGGTGATGCTACTTGGCAAAGCCAAGGTTATTTGTTACTAGAACTCTTCCTGGAGATGCCCTTGAAAGGCTTAAAAAATACTATGACGTAGATGTGTGGCAAGAGTATAAGGCTCCTCCTTATGAAGTTTTATTGGAAGAGGCTAAGAAAAGTGATGCTCTGGCCACACTTTTAACTGATAGGATAGATTGCAACCTAATAGAATCAAGTCCGAGACTTAGGATAATAGCTCAGTATGCTGTGGGCTATGA